>CAYTSW010000001.1:0-92118 GCA_964440605.1 uncultured Phycisphaeraceae bacterium
AGGGCGTTCCGCGTGCTCACTTCGATCGACCTCGACGCCCAGTACACCTTTGTCGACGCGACCACCGCCGACGCTTCGGGAGGGCGATGACCATGGAACAGCGCACGCATCTGGTGCTCGGTTCGGTGCTGGGCTTGCTGGTGCTCGTGGTGGGCGGCGGGCTGATCGTGCCGCGCGTGCTCGACGGGCTCGAGGCGCGGAGCGAGATCATCGGGTTCCGTGCCGAGCTGTCCGAGCCGGCGCGCGAGCCCCAGACCATCGAACAGATCCGCAACGCGCTGGAGACCTTCCGCACCGCGAGCGAAGGTCGGACGACGCCCATCCCCAAGGAGGCGGACCAGGCCGGCGTCATTGCGATGGTTGGAGCGATCTTCGAGCAGGCGGGAGTCGCGAACCCGGTGCTGACCACCGGACAGCCCGAGGCGTTGCCGGAAGCGATGGCGCAGACGATGACCATCTCCGCGACGGGCCGCTTCGGCGCACTCGTCCAGGCGATCCGGCGCGTCGAGGACCTGCCCCGACTGGTGCGCATCCAGCGCATCCAGTTCGAATCGCGCGGGACGAACCGCAACGGGCCGGTCGACCGGTCCGGGCTCATCGAGGCGGACATCCAGCTCGACCTGTTCTACGACCCCCGCACCGTCGCCAACGCGCAGGAAGGGTGAGCCATGCAGGAGAAGCTGCTCGAACTCTGGCTGCTCATCAACGCCGATCGGAAGAAGAGCGTGGTGCTGGGGGCGTCGATGCTCGTGCTCGTGGTGCTCGGGGGTCGGCAACTCCTCAGCGCGAGCCCGAGGGCGGCCAACGCGCAGCAGGCGACCGTGCTCGAGCAGTTGCGCGACCAGGCGGTGGGCGATCTCGATGCGCAGTTGCTCTTCCCCGATGCCGGGGCCATCCGCGTGCCCACCCCCGACGTCGAGCGGCCGCGCGATCTCTTCCGCTTCAGCGACCGATATTTCCCGCCGCCGAAAACAGAGTCGCCGGTCGTGGCAAATGCGGCAAAGTTGAACGAAGGAAACGACGAATCAACCGACGCCCACATCGATGAGGACGCCCAGCGCGTCGCCCGTGTGCGGTCGGAGGCGGAGCGGTTCCGTCTCCGGAGCACGATCCTCGGCGCCACGCCCATCGCCACGATCGAGATCGTCGGCGAGCGCGCCACCCGGTCCGAGATGCTCAGACCCGGAGAACAGATCAGCGGATTCACCCTCGTCGACGTCGGCTCGCATTCCGTCACCCTCCGCAAGAGCGGAGTGGAGATCACCCTGCAGCGACGCCTCGACTGAACCGCACCGGTGCGGAGGAACACGAACATGCCACGCCGTCTGCTTCCCACGATCATCGCCGCCCTCGCGTGCTGCCTCGTCACGAGCCCGGCGCTCGCGCAGGACGCGCCCCCGCCCGCCGACCCCGAGACCGACCAGCGCCCCGCCGAGGAGCTACCCGAGTCGGTCCGCGAGGGCGTCGAGGTCAGCGAGTACCTCACCGTCGACATCTTTGTCCAGGACGAGGACATCACCAACGTCCTGCGCATGCTCTCGCTCCAGAGCCAGCGCAACATCGTCGCCAGCCGCGACGTCACCGGAACCGTCACTGCCAACCTCTACGGCGTGACGTTCCAGGAGGCGCTCGACGCCATCCTCAACGTCAACGGGTACGGCGCCATCGAGCAGGGCAACTTCATCTACGTCTACCCCGTCGAGGAGATCGAGCGCATCCTCGCCGAGCAACGGCAGATCGTCGTCAAGGTCATCCAGCTCAACTACCTCAACGCGACCGACGCCGCCGCCTTCGTCGAGCCCCTGCTCTCCCCGGACGGGCGGATCCAGGCCAACGGCGACGTGGGCGACTTCGCCCTGCCCGACGAGTTCCCGACGGGCAACGAAGAGTTCGCCCTGGCCGCGACGCTCGTGATCTACGACTACGAGGAGCACATCGCCGAGATCGAGGCGCTCCTCGACCAGCTCGACACACGCCCCGCGCAGGTGCTCGTCGAAGCGACCATTCTCGAGACGAGCCTCACCGAGGACAACGCCTTCGGCGTGGACTTCGCGCTCGTCGCCGACGTGGAGTTCAGCGACTTCGTTGACCTGGGCGGACCGCTGACCGCGGCCAACACCCTGCGCGACGCCAACCCAAGCCCCGACGGGCGGGCGGGCGCCGTCTCCGGCACGCCCGGCGCGATCGTCGACCGCGCGAACTTCCGCGCGGGCATCACCTGGAACGATGTGAGCGTCTTCGTATCCGCCCTCGACGAGGTGACCGACACCACGATCCTGTCCAATCCGAAGATCCTCGCGCTCAACCGCCAGCCCGCCCGCGTGCTCGTCGGTGAACGCCTGGGCTTCCTCTCGACGACCGCCTCGGAAACCTCGACCACGCAGACCGTCGAGTTCCTCGACACGGGTACGCAGCTCAGCTTCCGCCCCTTCGTGTCCAAGGACGGCATGATCCGCATGGAGCTCTCGCCGCGCGTCTCGACCGGTCAGCCCCGGCCCGTGACCGACGCAACGGGCGTCACCGTGACCATCCCCGACGAGGTGACTCAGGAGATCACCACCAACGTCATGGTGCCCGACGGGGCGACGATCGTGCTCGGCGGGCTCTTCCGCGAGAGCACGACGCTCGCGCGGTCGCAGGTTCCCTTCCTGGGCGACATCCCGCTCGTCGGCGCCGCCTTCCGCGGGCACGACGACTCGATCGACCGCTCCGAGATCATCTTCCTGATCAAGCCCAGCATCGTGAACGACCGCGCGCTCATCGAGCAGGCCGACCGCGCGCTGGCGTATATCGAACGCGTCCGCACCGGCTCGCGCCGAGGCCTTCTGCCCTTCTCGCGTGAGCGGCAAATGTCGATGCTCAACGTCCAGGCCGAACGCTGGGCGAAGAAGGGCGAATGGGACAAAGCCATGTGGGCGCTGCGCCGCTCGCTGGAGCTCGCCCCGCAGCAAGCCGCGGCCTACGAGCTGCGCGAACGCCTCTTCGGCGTGACCGAGCTGTGGCCCCGCCGCGGCGTGTTGGACTACGCCTTCGAAGAGCAGTTCGACGCCGTGCTCCCGCCCCACGACTGGCACCGCAAGGTGCCGATGCCGGACGCCCCCCAGAGAGAAGTCCGCGTTCCCGACGCTCTGAAGGAGCCCGCGCTCGCATCGCCCGCAGCGGAAGCCGACACGCCGACTGCGAGCCTTGATGAGCTGCTCGACCGGTCCTTCAACATCGACGGGTGGCAGCCCGGCAAGCAAGACGGCATGCAGCCCATCCCGTTCACGATGCTCGGCTTCCCCGAACCGATCGTCGTGAGCGAGCCGGAGCAGCCGGCGCTGGTCGACGTCCCGGTCGACAACGACTGATCCCGCTTCACTCTCCCCCTCACCGGAGCGCCCGCCCATGCCCCAGCCGATCATCCGCGCCCTGGCCCTCCCCGCGCTTGCCAGCGCCCTCGCCCTCACCGGCTGCGCCGGTCAGGGCAAGCACACCGCGGCATTCAAGGAGAAGGCGCAGCAGCGCATGTCTGCCCTCAGCGCCGCAACCAACTGGGACATGGCCCATCAGCAGTTCCTCGCCGGCGACCTCGACAAGGCGCTCAAGACCATCGAGCAGTCGCTGAGTCTGCACGACGGCGTCGCCAAGAGCCACCTGTTGCACGGGCGCATCCTCCTCGAGCTCGATCGCCTTGCCCCCGCGCTCGAAGCGCTCGATCGGGCGACCGGGCTCGACGGTGCGCTCGCCGAGCCTCACTACTACAGCGGCATCGTGCAGGAGCGCCTTTCGAAGCACGAGCGCGCACTCGAGGCGTACAACGCCGCCGCCGACATCGACCCCGCGAACCCGCAGTATCTCCTCGCCGCAGCTGAGATGCTCATCCATCTGGGCCGCCTCGACGAGGCCGACCAGCGGCTCGCCTCGGCCTTGTCCACGTTCGAGCACAACCCGGGCATCCGCCAGACGCGCGGGCACATCGCAATGATGCGAAGCGAGCACGAGCGGGCGGTGCACCACTTCTCCGAAGCGTGCCTGCTGGGCCCCGACGACCCCGGCCTGCTCGACGACCTCGCCCGCGCACAGATCGCTGTGGGCGACTTCGACGAGGCCACATTCACGCTCGAACGCCTGATCGACAACGCCAAGGCGCCCGCGATGGGCTCGCGACAGTTGCTCGCGCACTGCTACATGGAGCTCGACCGCCCGGTGCAGGCCCGCGATCTGCTGATCGAGCTGACCCAGAACGAGCAGGCCGCGAGCGACGTGTCCGTCTGGCTGGCTCTGGGCAAGGTGTGCATCAAGCTGGGCGACCGTTTCCGCCTGCGTCAAGCGGCGAGCCGCGTCATCGCGGTCGACCCGGAGAACGTGGAGGGCTACCTGCTCATGGCGTGGTGGCTCAAGCTCAACGAACAGCCTGAGCGCGCGATCGCGACGCTCGAGCAGGCCAAGTCGCGGACCGGGAACGTATCGGACCCGTCCATCCTGCAAGGGTTGATCTACCGGGACCTGGGGGAGCGCGAGCGGGCGCGGGACGCGGTGGCGCTCGCGTTGGCGGCCGATCCCTCCGATACACGAGCCATGCGCCTCAGCCGCGCCCTCGAGGGTCCGCTGACCGCGTCGGCCCCGCTCGACTGAGCCGCGGCCCCACAACCCGGAGAGAGTCGTGCCCCGAGTTCACCCCGCCATCCTGGCCGCTACCGTCGCGTTGGTCGTCGCCGCGGGCATGGCGCTCGTCCACAACGCGATGTGGACGAGCATCGAGGGCAAGCCGGCCTGGCTGCGCGCCGGGATCATGCTCGCGTTCGACGCCTCCATCCTCGGCATCGTCGCCGCGGTGTGGGCGGCGATCCTCCGGCGGGACATCGCCCGGCTCAACGTCGGCATCGAGGAAGCCGCCGACGCCCCGGGCGAACGCGCGGTGCGCGTCGCCCCCTGGCTCCAGCCCCTGGCCGAATCGCTCACGGAGATCGTCCGCAACTCGGCGGGCCGCAACGCCGACCTCGCCGCTCGCCTGCGCGAGGTCGAGATCCGCAAGAAGCTCAGCGAGTCGGAACTCGAGCACGCGGGCGCCATCCTCGACAGCCTGCGTGACGCCGTGATCGTCACCGACGCCTTCAACGAGATCTGCACCGCCAACACCCGAGCGGGGCAACTGCTGGGCTTCGACCCCCAGCAGGCGCTGCACCAGCCCGTCGCCGAGGTCATCAACGACGAGGACCTTGTCCAACTCATCCACAGCGTCTCGTCGGCGGGGGTCGCGAACAAGCAGCGGCACGTCGAGCGCGAGATCGAGGGGCCCTTCGGATCGGGCTCGTTCGACATCACGCTCGCCGCCCTCCCGGGCACCGCCGAGCACGATCCCTCCGAGGCCGGCGAGAGCCGGTCGCGCTCACAGGCGGGCGGCGGGGTGGTGGTGATCATCCGGGACGTGACGCGCGAGAAGGAGATCAGCCGGATGAAGTCCGACTTCGTCTCGCAGGCCTCGCACGAGCTGCGCACGCCGCTGAGCTCCATCAACGCGTACGTGGAGATGCTCCTCGAGGGCGAAGTCGAGAGCGACGAGGCTCGCCGGGAGTTCTACGAGATCATCAAGACCGAGTCCGACCGCGTGTCGCGCCTGGTCGACAACATGCTCAACATCTCGCGCATCGAGGCGGGCATCCAGAAGGCCGACCACGAAGAGGTGGACTTCGTCAGCATTTGCCGCGAGGTCGTCGACACGCTCCACCCGCAGACGCAGCTCAAGGACATCAAGGTGTCGCTGAAGTCCGGCCCGCTGGTGTACACCGCCGAGGCCGACCGCGACATGATGACCCAGGTCGTCACCAACCTGCTGGGCAACGCACTCAAGTACACGCCCGAAGGCGGACGCGTGAGCGTGGAGGTCGACAACGACGACGCGACGCGCTCGGTGATGGTCAGCGTGAGCGACACGGGCCTGGGCATACCGCCCGAAGCGGTGGACAAGGTCTTCGACAAGTTCTACCGCATCGAGAGCTATAAACGCGTCGCCAAGGGCACCGGCCTGGGACTCAACCTGGTCAAGCACATCGTCGAAACCGTCCACAAGGGAGCCGTGGGCGTCGAGAGCGAGGTCGGGATGGGCAGTCGATTCTGGTTCTCCATCCCGTACAAGAGCGAAGCCCTCGACGCCGCCGCCTGAACCCGGAGAGAGCCCTCATGAGTCAGCCCCGTATCCTCGTCGCCGACGACGAACCCCACATCACGCACGTCGTCAGCCTGAAGCTGACCAACGCCGGGTATGACGTTCGTACCGCCGCCGACGGCGAGGAAGCGCTCGAGCTCGCGCTCGGAGACCCGCCCGATTTGCTCATCACCGATCTCCAGATGCCCTACATGAGCGGGCTGGAACTGGCGACGAGCCTCAAGAGCGATCCGCGCACGGCGGACATCCCCGTGCTCATGCTCACCGCGCGAGGTTTCTCCATACCCCGCGACGAAATCGAGCGCACGAATATCGCCGAGGTGCTGAGCAAGCCCTTCAGCCCGAAGGAAGTCCTCGCCAAGGTGCAGAGCCTCCTGAAGGGCGCTGGCAACAACGCGGAAGCCGCCTGACCATGAGCCAATCGCGCGACAACGCGATCGACCCCGTCGTCGACGCCCTGCGCGATCGCTGTTCGGCCGTCGGCTTCCTGCTCTGGAGCGCCGACGCGGACGGGCGATTGTGTTCCGCTCCCGAAGAACCGACGCCGCTGGGGCAGCTCGGGCGGAGCGAGGCCTGCGTGCGCACGGTGAACGCTGTCGTCCGCGCGTGGATGAGCTCCGATGCGCCGCCCCGTCCCGAACCGCTGAACGAGATCGTCCAGCTGATCCCGCTGCCGATCGTGCGCCGGCGTCGCACGCTGGGCTGGATCGCGGTCGGCGTTGTCACCGACCCGCTGCCCGACGGAACCGCGATCCGCGCAGTCTCAACGCGTGCGCGCGTGAACGCGGACCTGCTCGCCGAGCACCTCCGCGCAACCGCCTGGGTCCGCCCCGACCAGTTGCCGAGCATCGGCACCATGCTGGGCTGGACGCAAGGGTCGCTCGACGAGCTGGAGCGAGAACGGACGTCGCTGACGTCGGTGAGTAAGCAGCTCGCGGACTCGTACGAAGAACTGACGCTCATGTACAAGCTCCGCGAGAGCATGAGCGAGCTCGCGCACCCCTTGCGTTTCATACGGCGCGCGTGCAACGAGCTGCAAGACGTCATGCGCTTCAAGTGGGTGTCGGTCCACATCGGGACATCCGAGGCGCTCGATGAGGCGTCGCGCGGCACGACGCTCGTCGAGGGCACGCCCCCGGTGACGCGCTCCGACTTCGCGGTGAGCCTCGCCCCCCTCGTGGGTGACCTCGAGGTCAACTTCTCGGTCGTCCTCGACGCCGAGCAGGCGCTCGAGCGCCTGGGATTCCGCGAGGCGGTGGCGCTCAGCCCGATCGGCGTCGCCGGCGCGACCGTCGGTGTCATCGCCGCGGGCGCGGGCGAACGCGATCGTGGGGACATTTCCAGCATCGACGTCAAGATGCTCGAAGCCGCCGCGGGGTTCACGTCCGTCGTGCTCGAGAACGCTGCGCTCTACGAAGACCAGCGCGCCATGTTCCTCGGCACCCTCCAGGCCCTCACTGCCACCATTGACGCCAAGGACCCCTACACCAGCGGCCACTCGGAACGCGTCGCGTACCTCTCGGCGGAGATCGCACGCCAGTTCGGCATGCACGAGGACCGCATCGAACGCGTCCGCATCGCCGGCCTCGTCCACGACATCGGCAAGATCGGCGTGCCCGAGTCCGTCCTCTGCAAGCCCGGACGCCTCACCGACGAGGAGTTCGGCATCATCAAGCTCCACCCGGAGATCGGGCACACCATCCTGCGCGACATCCCTCACCTCGACGACATCCTCCCCGGCGTTCTGCACCACCACGAGCGCTTCGACGGGCGCGGCTACCCGCACCGGCTCGAGGGCCAGGACATCCCGATGGTGGCGCGGATCATCGGGCTGGCCGACGCCTTCGACGCGATGAGCTCCAGCCGCACCTACCGCGCCGCCATGCCGCGCGACCGCGTGCTCACGGAGATCGAGCAGGGTTCGGGGACGCAGTTCGACCCGGCGATCGCCAAGCGGTTCCTCGAGATCGACCTCGCCGACTACGACGCGATGGTCGCCCGCCACGCCGTCGAGCAGCACGAGGGCAAGTGGAGGACCGCGGCATGAAGATCAGCGCTCAGGATCATGCGCACGTCTGCGTGCTCACGCTCTCCGGCGAGTTCACCGCCGACGACACCGACGCCTTCAACCGCGCGCTCAACCCGCGCCTCGACACCGGCTCGATCAAGGATGTCGTCATCGACTGCGAGAACCTCGAGTTTCTCGACTCGGCGGCGCTCGAACTGCTTCTGGATACGCAGGACACGCTCGGCGCGAAGAACGGACAGCTCCGTCTCGTCGCCCCCGACCAGACGCTCACCACGATCCTCGCGCTGACACGACTCGACAACGCCTTGGAGAGCTGTGGCACTCTCGAAGACGCCGTGAGGAGCCTGCGATGATCGTTCGTGCCTCGTCATCCGACGCCTGCCCGCTCCCGGGGCAGGCGGCGCCGCTGGGCGAGACCCTCATCGCGCGCGGGCTGATCACCAAAGACCAGCTCGAGCAGGCGCTCGAAGCGCAGCGCGAGGGCCAGAAGTCCAAGCTTCTGGGCGAGCTCCTCATCGAGCTCGGCTTCGTCCCCGAAGAAGCGGTGATGGAGCACCTGGCGGCGACGTACCGCGTGCCCTTCGCACGCATCGCCCCACGCGTCGCCGATCCCCGAGCCATCGACCGCCTCCCACGCGACTTCATCGAGGCGCACGGCGTGCTCCCGCTCTTCGCCGTCCGTGACAAGCTCACCGTTGCCGTCAGCGAGCCGGCGAACCTCTTCCTGCGCGAGGAGATCGAGCGCCTCTCGAGCATGAGCGCACAGATCGTCGCCGCCCTCGACCGTGACATCCGCTCGACGCTCCAGGCCTACCTGCCCAACGCCAACGTCTTCGTCATCGACGAGATCTACGACGACGTCGACGTCCGCGAGTTCGACACGACGCGCACCGACACGATGGACCTCGCGGACATCGAGGAGATGTCGGGCCAGTCGCCGGTCGTCAAGCTGGTGAACTACGTCGTCTACCAAGCCATCCAGGACCGCGCGTCGGACATCCACATCGAGGCCGAGGACGCCCGCTCGCGCGTGCGCTACCGCGTCGATGGGCGCCTCTTGCAGAAGCTCAATCCACCCCACCAGATGCACCCGGCCATCGTCTCGCGCATCAAGATCATGGCCGGCATGGACATCTCCGAACGCCGCGTCCCGCAGGACGGCGACATCCACGTCGCCATCGACGGACGCCCCTTCGACCTGCGCGTTTCGACGATGCCCGGCAAGTTCGGCGAGAAGGTCGTCATCCGCCTCATCGACAACCGCAACGCCGTCGTCCCGATCGAGAAGATGGGCATGCGCGCCGAGATGGTCGAGCAGTGGAAGAGGGCCATCAGCGCGGCCAACGGCATGGTGCTCGTCACCGGCCCCACCGGCTCGGGCAAGTCGACCACGCTCTACTCGGCGCTCGCCGAGATCTCGACGGACGAGCTGAACATCTCCACCGTCGAGAACCCCGTCGAGGCCCAGCTCCAAGGCATCAACCAGTTCCAGGTCAACGAGAAGGCGGGCTTCAACTTCGCCGGCGCTTTGCGTGCGCTGCTGCGCCAGGACCCCGACGTCATCATGGTGGGCGAGATCCGCGATCTCGAGACCGCGACCATCGCGACGCAGGCCGCCCTCACGGGCCACCTCGTGCTTTCGACGCTGCACACCAACGACGCCGTCTCAGCGGTCACCCGCCTCGTCAACATGGGCGTCGAGCCCTACCTCGTCGCCGCGATGCTCCGCGCCGTGCTCGCGCAGCGCCTGGTGCGCAAGGTGTGCCCGCACTGCCGTGAAGAGACCGAGCCGACCCCCGTCGACGCCGAACACCTGCGCACCGTGCTGGGCGAGGCACCCGAGAAGTTGTTCCACGGTCCCGGCTGCGCGCGCTGCCGAGGCGGGGGGTATAGCGGCCGCCTGGGCATCTACGAACTGCTGATCCCCGAGGGCGAACTCCTCCAAGCCATCGCCCGCGACGCCTCGCTCCAGGACCTCACCGCCATCGCGTACGACAACGGCCACACCTCCATGCAGCACGACGGCTTCTCGAAGGCCGCCGCCGGACTTACTACCGTCGAAGAAGTCCTCCGCGCCTCCGCTGGATGACCTCGCAGCGGGCATACCACCGAGACATGATCACCTTCAGCTACACAGCCCGGAGCCCGAGAGGCGAGGAACGCACGGGCGTCGTCGAGGCCGAGACACGCGGGCAAGCGCTCACGCAGCTCCAGCGCGACGGGTTGACCGTGCTGCGCATCGACGCCACCGTCGGCACGCAGCGCGTCAACGCCGACCAGATCAAGCTCAAGCAGGCCGCCTCGCAGATCGGCCGCGATGACGTCATCGCCTTCGCCTCGCAGATGGGCGTCATGCTCGAGACGGGCGTGCCCCTCGCCGAGGCGATGGACGCCGTCGGCGCCTCGGCCAAGGGCTCCTCCAGCACGGGCGACGGCAACCAGCACAACAAGATCTCCGGCCTCTCCCGCGTGCTCAACGCCATCAGCTCGCGCGTCTCGGGGGGCGAGCCCTTCTCCGCCGCCATCGCGACCTTCCCGCGCGTCTTCCCGCCGCTGATGGTCTCGCTCGTCGAGGCCGCCGAGGCCTCGGGCACGATGGGCCCGATGATGGCCCGCGTCGCGGACTACCTCGACAAGGACCGCAAGACCTCGCGCAAGATCCGCGGTGCCCTGACGTACCCGTTGATCATGGTCGGCCTGTCGCTGGTGATTACCGGCTTCCTGGTGACGTGGGTCCTGCCGCGCTTCGCGAAGATCTATGAGTCGCGCGAAGCCGCGCTGCCCAGGCCGACGGTCATCGTGCTGGGCATCTCCGACTTCGTTCAGACGCAGTGGCCGGCGATCCTCGCCGGGCTCATCGGGCTGGTCATCGCGTACTTCGCAACCCGCGCAACCGAGGGCGGCAAGCGCCTGCTCGACGTCCTGCGCATCCGCCTGCCCGTCATCGGACCCATGTTCAACAAGTTCTACATGGCCCGCGGCCTGCGCACGCTCGGCACACTCCTCGCCGCCGGCGTGCCGCTGCTCGACGCCGTCCGCATCGCCCGCGGCGTTACCACCAACGCGCTCTGGCAGGAACTCTGGGACCGCGTCGAGCACGCGATGACCAACGGCCAGCCCGTCGCCGGCGTCCTGCTCGACTCCGACCTCATCCCCACGCCCGTCGCCCGCATGTTCGCCGCCGGCGAACGCGCCGCCAAGCTCCCCGAAGTGCTCGACCGCGTCGCCGAGACCGTCGAAGGCGACCTCGATGAAGCGATCCACTCGGCGACGCAACTCATCGAGCCGGCGATGATCATCTTCATGGGCGCCACCATCGGCGGCATCGCCATCGCGCTGCTCCTGCCCATCTTCAGCATCGCTAACACCGTGTAAGCAATCGTGGGTGCCCGGGTACGACGCAGCCGAACCCGGCGTTGATCTCTCGAAGCGCGTAGATCCGGCTTCTGCTGCGCAGTAGCCGGGCACCCGCACATCCTGGTTCAGCAAGCTGAACCAGGGCACCCACGGCAGACACTCGCCTACCGCCGCCCAGCCTCCACCACCCCAGCGTCGCTCCGCCGGTGCGTCGCTCCGTCGCTCTCGCGCAGGTCTCGCACCTCACCCTCCACGCGCTCGATCCCCTTCCACGTATTGAGCTTCGGGCGCACCACGACGTCGATCTCCATCCCGGCGCGCAGCGACTCGACGTGCTCACCCCAGCGCCACCCGACAAGCCGGATCTCGCGCCCGACCGACCCGATGCGCACCTGCATGTGCGCGCCATGAGCGCCCATCGGCCTCGCGTGCTCGGCCAGGCGCACGCCGCGTACCAGCACGTTCGGCTCCGGGTTGCCGCGGCCGAACGGCGCCAGGTGCTCGAGCTGCTTCACCGCCATCGGCGTCAACTCGTCGAGCGTCGCGGCGCAGTCGATCCGCAGCCGCGGCGTGAGCATGTCCCCCTTGATGCGCTCGTGCGCGACCGCATGGAACGCCTCGCGGAACGTCTCCAATCCCGCCGAACGCACAGCTAAACCAGCCGCCATCTCGTGCCCGCCGAACTTCTCCAGCACGTGCGCACACGACGCGAGCGCCCCGTGCAGGCTGAACCCCTCGATGCTCCGCCCCGAGCCCTTGGCGAGCTCGCCGTCGTCGCACAGCAGCACGCTCGGTCGGCAATAGCGCCCCACCAGCCGCGAGCAGACGATGCCAACCACGCCCACGTGCCACGAGCGATCGCTCAGCACGATCGCCCGCCCGCGGCCGCCCGTCATGCCCGCGGCTTCGGCCCGCTCGGCGGCCTCCTCGAAGATCCGCTTCTCCTCGTCACGCCTCGCGCGGTTTTGCTTGTCAAGACGGGCCGCGATCGCCGCCCCTCGCTCCGTATCGGCCAGCGTCAGCAGCTCGATGGCTTCCTGCGCATGGCCCATCCGCCCGCACGCGTTGAGCCGCGGCCCGAGCACGAAGCCGGCTTCGCGCGAACCGATCGGCTCGGCGCCGAGCTGGCACACCTCCAGCAGTGCGCGCACGCCCGCGTTCTCCACCCGCCGAAGCTCCGCGAGCCCGAATCGCGCGATCAGCCGATTCTCCCCCTCCAGCGGCACCATGTCCGCAACCGTCGCCAGCCCTGCCAGCGCCAGACCCTCCATCAACACGCGCCGCATCGCCTCATCCACCCGCGGCCCGCCGGCGGCCATCGTCGCCACGCGCCACGCCAGCTTGAACGCCACCCCCGCCCCCGCCAACCCGCCGAACGGATACCCCTCGGCGCTGCCCGCGATCCGCGGGTGCACGACCGCGAGCGCGTCGGGCAGCGAGCCGTCGACCCGTGGCGTGTGGTGATCAGTGACGATCAGGTCTACGCCCATTTCCCGCGCCGCACGGGCTTCTTCTACCGCCGTGATGCCGCAATCGACGCTGACGACCACGCGCGCGCCGGTCGCCGCCAGCTCGCGCAGTGCGCCAACGCTCAGGCCGTACCCCTCGTCCACGCGGTGGGGCACGTACGTCGCGAGGCGTCCCTCCATCGGCGCCATCGGATCGATGGCGGCCAGGGTGTTGAACAGCAGGGCGGCGCCGCAGATGCCGTCGACGTCGTAGTCGCCGAAGACCACGATCTTCTCGCCCTGCTTCAGCGCTTCGAGCAAACGCTCGGCGGCCCGCTCCGCGCCGGGCAGCAGGCCCGGATCGTGCATCGCGGTCAGCAACGGGTTGCAGAACCGACGCGCGTCGTCCGCGTCGCCCAGCCCCCGTGCCGCGAGCACACGCGCGACCAGCGGCTCAAGCGTTCCCGCTGGACCATCCGTGTCCGAGAACGCCGCGGGCTTCGGTTCGATCCATCGGTGCGTCAGCCCTCGCATCGGCGACACCATACCTCGCCCACCCCACACCGGCCCCGTCGGCTACCCTCCCGACACTCGGAGACACCTTCGCCACCAACCCTCCACACCGACCGCCAGCCTCACCGACCACGCCCGACCAACCACCACAAGGAGACCAACCGTGTCCGACAAGTACCGCTCCGTCGTCCTCATCGGCCCCCCCGGCGCCGGCAAGGGGACCCAGGGCAAGCTCCTCGGTAACATCCCGCGCTTCTTCCACCACTCCTCGGGCGACGTCTTCCGCAACCTCAGCCCCGCGACCGAACTCGGAAAAACCTTCCACCACTATTCCTCGCAAGGTCTGCTCGTCCCCGACGACCTCACGATCGACGTCTGGCATGCCAACATCAAGGCTCAGGCCGTCGTCGGTGCCTTCCGCCCCGAGTCGGACCTGCTCGTGCTCGACGGCATCCCGCGCAACGCTCACCAGGCGGGGCTGATGGATCAGCACGTCGACGTCAAACGCGTCATCCACCTCGTCTGCGAGGACGAAAATGCCTTTGTCGAACGCCTCAAGCAGCGCGCGACCGAGGAAAAGCGCCCCGACGACGCCAAGGAAGACGTTATCCGCCGACGGTTCCAAGTCTACAAGGACGAAACCCGCCCCGTCCTCGAGCACTATCCCAATGAGATCATCGCCCAAGTCGAAGCGATGGGAGCCATCCCCGAGGTGCTCCACCGTGTGCTCGGGGCGCTGCTCCCGGTCCTCAACACGAAGTAGACCGAGCGACCGTTCATCCCGCCGCGCACCGACAAGGAGTTCACCGTGACGACGCATCCCTCCCGCCTCGCCAGCGCACTCGGCGGCGCCGCCATCGCCCTTACTGGCGTTGCGGCCGGCGCCTTCCTCTTCTCGGGCCACCACCAGCCCGTCGCCCTCGCGGCTCAGGACAACGACGCCCGCGGAGACATCCCCGCCCTGATCCTCGACCCCGACAAGCCCGCCCTCGTCGTCGCCCGCTCGGGCATCTTCTTCGTCATCGATCAGAACGGCAACGCCCTGCCCATCCGCGTCGAAGACTCCGCCCTGCGGAATGTGCCGGGGACGGAGTTTTTGCGGGCTTGGTAGCACCCGCACCTTGAGCCAAAGGCGTAAGCAGAGGCGCCGAGAAGCAGAGTGCGCAGAGAGAAAGCGGGGGCAGAGCCGGTGATCGTCGGGCGTGAGTGACCTGGCTTTGCAGGTCAGTGCTTCGAGCGTTCGTCCGGTGCCACTATGCACCGAAGGTGCGTAGTGCGACACGCGGAAGGCCCAAGCACAACGCGGCCGCGCCGCATCGTGGCAACACACCCACGAGCAGCCGCCGCTTCCCGTCTTCGCTTCTCAACCGAAAACGCCCGGCCGATCGGCCGGGCGTCGCTCATTCACCGCGTTACCGACCGCCTTTACTGCAGGCAGTCCGTTCGTCCGAACTCGGCGCCGAAGCTGCCGAAGTCCGCGCCGTCCACGACGCCGTCGTTGTTGCTGTCGGCCTGGGCCGCGTAGTTCATGTCGCCGGCCATGGAGCCGAAGGCGGCGCCGAACGCGCCGAAGTCCGCACCGTCGATGGAGCCGTCATTGTTGAAGTCGAAGACGCACACATTCACCGGCTCGACCTGATCGGCGATCACGTCGATGTCGGCCTGCGTGACGGCTTCGCCATCATCGACCAGCTTGAGCAGCGCCAGCACCTGCTGGAACGCCGGGCCCTGCCAGCGCCACTCCATGCCGAACGTGCCCACGACCTGATCGTCGAGCGTCGCGCCGAGCAGGTTCTGAGCGATCGTCAGGTCGTCGGCGTCGACGTCCATGTCGAAGTCCAGGTCGCCGGGGATGAACTGGAACTGCGTGATGCCGGCGCCCGAGTTCTCGAAGCCGGGCGTCATGGGCAGGCCGCCGGCGTCGATGTCGTCGATGAGAAACATGCCGCTTGGCGTTGGGGTGCAGGTGGGCGGCAGGGGCAGGTCGCCGTCGTCGGGCTCGGGGTCGCATGAGCCGTCGTAGCCGAGGGCGGTCTGGTCGGTGGGCGCCTTGGTGAGCGGGCGGTTCATGTCGCCGGGTGCCGCTTCGAGATCGGAGGTGTAGACCTGCCCGGTGATCGTGCCGCCCGAGACGGGGTTCGGGATGGGCCCGGCGTCAACTTCGCCGTAGACGAATGCTTCGTCGGCGGTCCGCGTGGGCTCGATGCGGAAGCCGCCCATCGCCATCGGGTCATCGACGGTGCGGAAGCCGAGCATGGGGTTGTCGAGGTAGTAGCGGATGCGGGTCGCCGAGTCGGGGTTGAACGCGGGGGTGTCGGAGATCTCGTTGTCGCTGTCGCGCATGTACTCCTTGCCGCCGTCGTCCGACCACGCCAGCTCGTCCACGAGCTGGTACGGCTCGAGGTTCGGGTTGCCCGCGGGCTGACCGGGGATCTGCGGCACGCTCGTCTCGCCGCCGCGGTCGATCTCCGAATCAAAGTTGACGTCGACGAGCGTGTCCTTCTCCCACGCGTGGCCGGCGAGGTAATCCGGGCGCTGGTTCAGCGGGCTGACGCGTGTGTCGTTCGGACGCCGCCGGATGAGCAGGATGTTCGTCGATCCGGCCGTGGCGATCTGACCGACCTCGTCGCCCGAGACGATGTGCAGGGCGAAGGCGGTGGCGCCGTTGAGGAAGCGCTTGTTGAGCGGGTTCTCGCCGACGAGCGGGCCGGCGAAGGCCGGGTTGGGACGCAGCGGGTTCTGCGTGGTGAGGTTGTTGGGGAAGTCGGTGAAAGCGATCACGAAGTAGCCGTTCTCATCGAGCGACCATCCATCGAGCGCGAACGCCTCGTCCACCTCGGGGATATCGCGGTTGGTATCGACAAACCCGGGCTGACCGATGACGTCATCGCCGTCCGGGTCGCGCCCGCCCTTGACGACCGCGACCATGTAGCCGGTGAGGTCGAGGTTGGGGCAGCCGTAGAGCTCGATGTAGGCGAACTCCTCGTCGGTCAGCCCGGCCGGCGGGTTGACCGACACCTCGCTGATGACCACCTGTCCCAACGCCCCGCCACAACACGCCAGCAGCATCGCCGCCGCTCCAAACGCCATTCTCATCGCAAGTCTCCTCCGGCGGCCTCTCACAGCGCCCGCCGCTCTCTCTTCATCTCGAGCCGGCCACACGACCGACCACCTGTTCAATGTCGCGACGCACGCTCCCGCTTGTGCTGCCTGTCCCCGTCGTCGCTCCGTTTCTCCGCCTCTTGTGCCCGCTGCGCCCACCGGTCACCGGGCTCGCGCCGGGTGTTGACCGAAGGTCCTTGCCCTCCCGTCGCTCCTTCGCTCCCTCAGAGCGGATCCCCATCCCGGAACCGCCCACCGAAGACCTTGTCCTCGAAGTCGTCGTCGTGATAGAGGTAGCCATCGCCGGTCACGAAGGGCGGCGTGAAGCTGAAGCGCCCGTCGGGCCCGCCCATCCACTCGGTGAAGGGGTTGGACGCGGTGTCCTTAAACGAGTCGACGTGCCCGTCGGCGAAGCCGATGTTGCCAATCTGGCGCCCGTGCGTCTTGTTCGCCCGCGTCCCGCCACGACCGTGCGCAGGCCCGAGGTCCTCGTAGTTCTGGCGGCCCCAGCCGTCGGTCCCGCCCGAGTCGGGCCCGTCGGTGAGCGACCGCGCCAGCTCGCCGCTGACGCCATTGATCGTCACGAACTCCTGGTCGTCTGCCTCACCCGTCGCCGCCGTCCCGAACAGCGGCACCGCGCTCGACGCGACCTTGTTCACTCTTGTCACCGTCAGCGGGCCCACATTCTGGTCGGGCACTTTCGGGTCACCCGCGACCGTGAACGGGTCGAGCCGGTCGGTGAAGGCCATGGGCCACGTCTGGCAGTAGTTCGTGTTGTAGCCACGCTCCAGCAGACGGACCTGGTCTTCCTCGGTCATCGGCTTCCAGGGCGAGAACTGGTTCAGTCGGCCGAGCGTGATGTTCTGCGTAAAGGCCGCGGGGTGGCCCGGCGAGAGGATCTGCCCGGGAATGAGGATCTCGTTCTCGATCATGTCGGCCATCCAGCCGCTCTCGTCGATCGCGCCGTAGCTGCGCGTGGGCCCGCGGTTGTCCGAGGGGCCCGTGCAGAGCAGCCCGTCGTTCTCGTTGGAGAACGACAGCGATCCGATCACCAACTGCCGCAGATTGCTCTTGCACGACGCGATCCGCGCCATCGTCTGGGCGCGCCCGAGCGCGGGCAGCAGCACGCCGATCAGCAGCGCGATAATCGCCACCACCACGAGCAACTCCACCAGCGTGAAGCCCCGCCGCCCGCGACCACGATCGATCGAACGACCCATGCAATGCCTCCCTGAACGGCGTCGAACTCGTCCACGCCCGCGCTTCGAGCGCAGGCACATGACACCATCACAGAATCCACGAGCCCTCGCAGCGTTTCCCCAACGCGTAAGCGCAATCTTCACGCGATCACAACGGTGAAACGCGGGTCGACCACCCCGTGCGCACAACCACCACCATTCACGTCAGCGCTTCGTCGCCCGGTCCCCGCGATGGTTGTCATAGCCCCGCGGCCGACGGCGCATCCACGCCCACGCCGACTCGACGATCGCCTCCACTTCCGTCACCCGAGGCGACCAGCCCAGCTCTTCCTGCGCCTTGGCGGCCGAAGCGTGCAGCACCGGCGGATCACCCGCGGCCCGAGCGCCCTCCACCACAGGAATCGCCGCGCCCGTCACGCGTTGTGCCGCGTCAACAATCTCGCGCACGCTCGTGCCCCGCCCGATGCCCAGGTTGTATGCCCGGACCTCATTGCCCCTACTCGCCTCGAGCGCGCGCACATGCGCATCGACCAGATCATCCACATGGATGAAGTCGCGTACGCACGTCCCGTCGGGCGTTGGGTAGTCCGTCCCGAAGACGGTGAAGCGCTCGCGCTGACCCAGCGCGACCTGCAGGAGGATCGGGATGACGTGCGTCTCCGGGTCGTGGTCCTCGCCGAGCACGCCATCGGTGTCACACCCCGCGACGTTGAAGTAGCGCAGCAGCGCTACCGAGAAGGGCCGCCCGCCGGCCTGCATCGCCTGGGCCTGGTCGATCAGCGCCCGCTCCAGCGCCAGCTTCGATCGGCCGTACGGATTGATCGGCTGCTGCGGGCAGGACTCGGTGATCGGCAGGTGCTCCTCGCTCGGCTCGCCGTACGTCGCGCACGTCGACGACAGGACGAACCGGCTCACCCCCGCCTCGACGCACGCATCGAGCAGCAGCAGCCCGCGCGCGGTGTTGTTCACCCAGTACATCAACGGATGGTCCACGCTCTCGCGCACGTACGCGTAAGCCGCGAAGTGCATCACGGCGTCCACCCCGCGCTCGACGATCAACTCGCGCACGCGTCCGACGTCGGCGATGTCGCCTTCCTCGAAGACGAACCCGCCGTCGGTGGCCCCGGGCAGCGAACCGAGCACCTGGATCACCCCGCGCGGCCCGCGGGCGAAGTTGTCGAGCCCGACCACGCGATGCCCGGCGCGCAGCAGGTGCTTCACGGCGTGAGAGCCGATGTACCCCGCTGCGCCGGTCACCAACACGTTCATCACTCGGGCTCCACGCGGGGACTCATCGCTGCCGCCGATATCACGCTCCAAGTCCCGCCCGATCCACCGTCGGCTCGCCGAGCCGCGATCCTAACCACACTCAGAGCTTCTGCGTCCTTCCCCCTTCCGCACGCGCAAACACACCTCAACCAATCGGTTGACAATGCCGATGCCGCCATTATGCTTCACCTGATGGTTGACGATCAACGCCGCCTCGACCATGCCTTTTCCGCCCTCGCCGACCCCACGCGACGGGCCATGCTCCGCCGTCTCGCCGAGGCGCCGGCGACGGTCTCTCAACTCGCTCAGCCCTTTCCCATCTCGCTCGCCGCGGTGTCCAAGCACGTCGGGGTGCTCGAGCGTGCCGGGCTCATCTCGCGCGACGTGCGCGGGCGCACGCACCACATCACCCTCGCCCCGGCGGGCTTCGAAGCCGCCTCCGCCTTCATCGGCGCGACCACGAGGTTCTGGGCTCAGCGTCTGGACCAGCTCGAGACCTACCTCGGCGATGCGGGCTCGGGCGATGCCTCGCCGCCGCCCCCGGCCCGCCGACACCCGCCCCATCCCCGAAACGACTCCGGAGACGACGCCCGATGATGACCGCGACCCCCGACTCCGCCGACGCGCCCGGCTACCGCGTCCAGATCGAGCGCCTCTTCAAGGCCCCGCGCGAACGCGTCTGGCAAGCCTGGACCGACCCCGAGCAGCTCTCCGCCTGGCTCACCTGCCAGAACGAATCGAGGACCGGCGTCACCGCCGACGTCCGCGTCGGGGGCCAGTACACCTTCGACATGCACTACCAGGGCCACGTCTACCACCACAGCGGCGTCTACGTCGAACTCAAGCCCCCGCACCGGCTCATGTTCACCTGGACCTTCCACGAAGAAGGCCACCCCGACCCGCTGCCCACCCTCATCACCGTCTCGCTCTACGAGCATCCCGAGGGGACGCGCATGGTCTTCACGCACGAGAAGATCCCGAACGAAGCCGAACGCGACAGCTACAACGAGGGCTGGTCGCCCCTGTTCGACGAGCTGGAGAAGGTCGTGTTGGCGTAGCGAACAGATGTGGGTGACCCGGTTCAGCTTCCTGGTGAACCGGGATCATCCCTCTCAGGCACGCGACCGGTGCTCCTTCGCGTTTGTCGCGGCCACGCCCACCGATCACCGGGCTCGCGCCCGGTGTTTACTGACGATCTCTCCTTCCGTCCCCTCTGCCTTACGCTTCCGCCATGCCCACCACCCCGACCACCGACCACGCCGCCGTGCTCGACGAGCTCTCCTGGCGGGGCCAGATCCACCAGGCGACCGACCCCGCGCCGCACGAGGCCCTGCGCGCGCACCTCGCCCAGCCCCGGCGCATCTACTGCGGCTTCGACCCCACCGCCGACTCGCTCACCATCGGCAACCTCGTCCCCATCATGATGCTCAAGCGTTTCCGCGACGCCGGGCACACGCCGATCGTCCTCATGGGCGGGGCGACCGGGCGCATCGGCGACCCCTCGGGCAAGGACGCCGAACGCTCGCTCCAGACCGAGGAGCAGGTCGAGACCAACATCGCGGCCCAGCGACCCATCTTCGAGAACATCCTCGGCGCCGAAGTCGAGATAGTAAACAACTACGACTGGTTCAGGGACATCTCCTTCATCGACGCCCTGCGCGACATCGGCAAGCACTTCTCGGTCAACGCCATGCTCGCCCGCGATGCCGTCAAGAACCGCCTCGAACGCGAAGAGGGCATCAGCTACACCGAGTTCAGCTACATGCTCTTGCAGGCGTACGACTTCCTGCACCTGTACGACAATCAGCATGTGACTGTGCAATGCGCGGGCGCGGACCAGTGGGGGAACATCGTCAGCGGCGCCGACCTCGTTCGCCGCGCGCGCGGCCTCAACGACGACAACGCGTCGAAGGCCTTCGGCCTCACCGCGCCCCTCCTCACCAAGTCCGACGGCGGCAAGTTCGGCAAAACCGAAGCCGGCGCCGTCTGGCTCTCGCCCGAGCGCACCTCGCCCTACGCCTTCTACCAGTTCTGGATCAACGCCGACGACGCCGACATGGAGGCCTTCCTGCGCACCTTCACCGACATCACGCAGGACGAACTCGCCGCCCTGATGCGCGCGCACGCCGAAGCCCCGCACACGCGGCAGGCGCAGACGTATCTTGCCGAGCACGTCACCCGGCTCGTCCACAAGGACGCCGGCCTCGCGAGCGCGCAGGCCACGACGCAAACGCTCTTCTCGGGCGACGTCAACGGCCTCGACGCGCGCACCATCGACGAGGCCTTCGCCGGCGTCCCCACCACCGACCACTCACGCGCCGAGCTCGAAGGCGACGGCTTGCCCCTTGTCGATCTCCTTCCCCAGACCTCGCTCGCCTCCTCCAAACGTGAAGCCCGCGAGTTCCTCGCCAGCGGCGCCGTCACCATCAACGGCGACAAGCCCGACCCCGACCGCGCGCTCACCCCCAGCGACCTCCTGCACGACCGCTACCTGCTGATCAAGCGCGGCAAGAAGAAGTGGCACGTCACACGCTGGGCCTGACGGAACGCTCGCGCCGCATCAAATGACCTTGTAGCCCTTGTAGAACCGCCTGACGCGATCCTCGGCGAGCAGGGGCCCGTGAACCTGGAGCAGGTCGACGTCCGAGTGGTTGTTGCCTTCGAGCACGCTGAAGCCCTCGTCGGTGTGCACGACGTCCCAGCCGACGTACTTGAGCATCGGGAAACACTTGCAGGCGCGCAGGATTTCATCGCGTATCGCCGACCAGTTCGGGATGCGCTCGCCTGTGATGCGCGTGCCGGTTTCTGGGTGCGCCTCGACGCGCTCGAGCGCGCCCGTTCGCGGGAAGGTCGCGGCCGGGCCGAGTTCGCCCGTCTCCGTGTTCACCGGGGCGCAGTAGCCGCCCTCGCTGAAGTTGTCGACGGGGATCGATCGCGACGAGCCCATCCGCTGCACGCTTCGGATGACGAAGGGTTCGTGCGTGTCGGGGTCGACACCCGTGAGGATGCGCAGTGTGTTGATCGTTGCGGGGTGTAGCGCCGAGGCCCAGGCGCTTTGAACGAGCCTCGGGTTGACGATGCACTCGTCCGCAGACATGAGCGCCGCCTGCGCCGCTTCGCGATCGCTCGGCGTCCCGTTGACGACGTATGAGCCATCGTTCTTGCGCTGGATCACGCGGATGTTGCGTCCCCTGCCCCCGCCGTGCGGCTTGACGACGATGCCCGACGCCGAGGCGTCGAGCAGGTCGTCGAGCGACAGCGTGGCGTCGACGTCGTGAGGTGGTCCGAGCAGCCGCCCGCGGTCGACTTGCGCGAGGATGGGCGGCACGCTCAGCACGCGTCCCATGAGTTCGGTGAAGACGCGTTTATCGTCAAGGATGAGGCGTGCTTCCCCATTGATCTTCATTGTGCACAGACGCTTGTAGTCCGACAGGTAGCCTCTGCGCGAGTTTTGGCCGAACTCATAGACGTGATGGGCTTCTCCGAGGAAGCCGAACGGAGCCAACGAAAGCCGCCGCACGATCCCGCACTTGCGCTTGCCGCGCGCATTCTGGAGCCAGAACCACAACCAGTTCTGATAGGCAAACGCCACCCAACGCAACCCGGAAACGGGTTGGGCCAGAAAGCGCATCTTGCTGAACCGGGTGTCCTTCGATTGGGCCATCGCCTGGTGCTCTCCCATCAAGCCGCCCGAAGGGCGACGGGCCGGAAGCGTACCGCATGGACGGTGGACCTCAAATGATGCTCCACTCCGGATATTTTCGGTCGCTTTTGCCGGGGGTAGACCCCAAATTACAGGTGCCAACGCCCCCGCTGCCGCCGAAAGCCGGGCCCAACAGATAGTTTGGGTCGCCGGGAGAAGACCGGCCTTGGGCTCGGGCCAACGTGGCAGGGAATGCCCGCCGTTCATCGCCAGGAGGGTCAGCCATTGAAATCCTTCAAGGAGGCTTCCGACCTCACGGGTGTGATCGATGTTCTCGACCACGCGCGCAACATCCATCTGTGCGCCTTCGATTCGAACGGCGTCGTCCGCTATGGCGACTCGACCTTTCGCGAGATGGCCAAGCGGCAGTGGGCGTGGAGGGGGTCCGGTAACCCCCTGACCATTGACGACCTCGCTGTCGGGGATGGCGTCTACCACCGCGAACGGATCGCGACCATCCGCTCGGTGATCGAAGGCGGTGGCAAACCTCAGCACTGCGTCGATCTCATTCTCGGTTGCGCCTACGACCTCACCTACGTCCGTTGGACCGGCAATGCCGAATCCGACGCGTTGGTGATTTGCGTCTTCTCCGAGATCGCCCAGCTCGCGACGGCCCGCCCTGAGAGCGACGCCCGCTGGTTCACCCGCCCCACCGATCCGCACACGACGGGCGACCTCACCCGCGCTGAGATCGAGACGCTCCGCCTCGTCGCCATGGGCTACTCCACCGACGAGATTGCCGCCTACCTCAACCGCACGCGCAAGGCGATCGAACGCCGGCGCATGTCCATCCGCCGCAAGCTCGATGTGGAAGGCCGCCTCGGCATGCTCGAGGTCGCGGTCCGCACGGGCCTGGCCTTCCTGCCGCTGGACGAGCTCGATCGCTTCACCAACGGCGCCCGCGCCCGCCGACGCTTCCTCCGCCGGGCGCACCCGTCGAACGACGGGCACGACCCGCCGGATCCAGTCGCCAGGGTCGCGGCGCTCAATGGCCCGGTGAGCGCCGCCTGAGACGTACGAATCCGGGCCCTCGCACAACACGACTCTGTTCCACCGCTCGACGTTCACGGGTTCTCGATGACAAGCGTCACCGGTCCGTCGTTGACCAGCGACACCGCCATCGATGCACCGAACGACCCCGTCGCCACGTCCACACCCATCCCGCGCACCAGCTCCACGAAGCGATCGAACATCGCCGCGGCCTCCGGAGGCTTCATGGCCCCCTCGAACGACGGGCGCCGCCCCTTCCGGCAGTCACCCGCGACCGTGAAGTTGGACACCAGCAGCACCCCGCCGCCGACATCGATCACCGAGCGGTTCATCTTGCCCGTCTCATCGGGGAAGATGCGGAGCCCGACGAGCTTCCCGGCCGCCCACGCCAGTTGCGCCTCGGTGTCGCCCTCTTCGACGGCCGCGAGCCCCAGCAGCCCGCCGCTGATCGCGCCGACAACATGGCCTTCGACCTCCACCCGGGCCTCCCGCACGCGCTGGACAATCACTCGCATGCGACAATCGTAGAGACTGGAGCTTCGTCCCCGCACCAACGGCCCGCACCAGCAATGCCCTCCCGCACCACCATCATGGGACTCGGCCGCTTCGGCGGTGGCCTCGGCGTGACCCGCTACCTGCTGGGGCTGGGCCACCACGTCACGCTCACCGACACCCAGACCGACGACCAGCTCCGCCCGCAACTCGACCTGCTTCATTGCCATGTCGCCGCCATCGCGGGCGCCGTTGACCGGCTCACGCTCCGCCTCGGAGAGCATCGGGAGGAGGACTTTGCGGGCGCCGATCTCGTTGTCGCCTCGCCGGCGGTGCCGAAGCCTTGGAACAACCGCTACCTCAACGCCGCGCGCGACGCGGGCGTGCGCATCACGACGGAAATCAACCTCCTCGTCGAGCGTCTGCCGAGGCGCGATCGCGTTGTCGGCATCACCGGCACCGCGGGCAAGTCCACCACCGCCTCGATGGCCGCGCACCTGCTCGCAGGCGCCTTGCGAGACACCGGCCGCGCCGTCCATCTCGGGGGCAACATCGGCGGCTCGCTCCTCAATACACTCGACGAGATCCACCCCGACGACCCCGTCGTCCTCGAGCTTTCCAGCGCCCAGCTCCATTGGCTGCGCGACGCCTCGTGGACGCCCGGCCTCGCCGTCACCACCCACTTCGCGCCCAACCACCTCGACTGGCACGGCTCGCTCGAGCATTACGAAGCGTGTAAGCGCGCGATCATCGGTGAGCGCCTCGTCTGTCCCGCCGGCGCCTTCGAGCAATGGGGGAGCGAGGCGGGCGCCGACGTGCGCACGGTGGATGGGCCGTCGATCGAGGCCGCGACGCGATGGCCCATCCCGCCCGGTCGCCACAACGCGGTTAACGCCGCACTCGCGATCGCCGCGGCCGACTGGCTGCTCGAGTCGGGCGAGCGAGCTGAGCGTGTGCGGCCCGATGAGGCGTTGCGGAGTTTCGCGAGCCTGCCGCACCGGCTGGAAGTGGTGCCGAGCGGGAGGGCGGCGCGTTTCATCAACGACTCCAAGAGCACAACGCCCGAAGCGACGGCGCTCGCGGTCAACGCGATGCTCGAGGACGGAGCGACCGGTCGGGTGCTGCTGATCGTGGGCGGCTACGACAAAGGCCTCGACCCGGCGCCGCTCCTCGAAGCCGCGGCCCGCTGCGCCCACGTCGCGTGCGTCGGCGCGACCGGGCCGCTTCTTGCCGATCGGCTTGGGAGTGCCGGGGTGGCGGCCGCGTCGCATCAGTCGCTCAAGGACGCCTTCGCGGCTCTGGCGCACACCGCCGAGCCGGGCGACGTCATCCTCTTCTCGCCCGGGCACGCGTCGTGGGACCAGTTCCCCAACTTCGAGGCTCGCGGGGAAGCCTTCCGCTCGCTCGTGCGCCGCCATGCCGACGATCGCGACCGCGTGTAGCGGGACGGCAAGAGAAAATTGCCTGAAAATCGCCCAAACATCTTGCACCGGCCGCCAATCCGGATACCCTGACGCAGACCAAACTTCACGACAGGACCCGTGACAGCAGAGAGGCGGACCCGCTATGGTGGCGACGGCAAAGCAACGCGGCAAACAGAACGGCACGACCTCATCCACCACGACGGATCGGGGGTCGGCCACGCAGGAGCCCCACATGGCCGGTCAGCAGGTCGAATCCAAACAGCGTGCGGAAAACCTGAGGCGCACCGTTTCGCAGATTGAAAAGTCCTTCGGCAAGGGCTCCATCATGAAGATGGACGAGAACGCCTTCGCCGCCGTCCCCGGCATCTCCACCGGGGCGCTCTCGCTCGACCTCGCGTTGGGCGGCAAGGGCTTTCCCGTCGGGCGTATCTGCGAGATCTACGGACCGGAGTCCTCCGGCAAGACAACGCTCGCCTTGACGGTCGCGGCCCACGCGCAGAAGAACGGCGGCGTCGCGGCCTTCATCGACGCCGAGCACGCGCTCGATCCTTCCTGGGCCCGCAAGCTGGGCGTCGACGTCGAAGAGCTGCTCGTCTCGCAGCCCGACTTCGGTGAGCAGGCGCTGGAAATCTGCGAGCTGCTCGTCCGCTCCAACGCCGTCAACATCATCGTCGTCGACTCCGTCGCCGCTCTGGTGCCCCGGGCCGAGATCGAAGGCGAAATGGGCGACACCTTCGTCGGCCTCCAAGCCCGCCTGATGAGCCAAGCCATGCGCAAGCTCACCGGCGCCATCTCCAAGTCGCATTGCACGGTCATCTTCATCAACCAGATCCGCGAGAAGATCGGCGTGATGTTCGGCTCGCCCGAGACCACCGCCGGCGGGCGCGCGCTCAAGTTCTACTCATCCATCCGCGTCGACATCCGTCGCATCAGCGCGATCAAGGACGGCGACACGCACATCGGCAATCGCGCGCGGGCGCGCATCGTCAAGAACAAGCTCGCCCCGCCCTTCCGCGACGCCGAGTTCGACATCATGTTCAACGAGGGCATCTCCGCTACCGGTGACCTGCTCGACCTCGCCGTCGAAGACAAGGTGATTGACAAGGCCGGCGCCTGGTTCAGCTACGGCGAGACTCGCCTCGGCCAGGGGCGTGAGAACGTCAAGCGCTTCCTCATGGACAACCCCGACCTCTTCGACGCCATCCGCCACGACGTCCTCGTCGCCCGGGGCATCGCGGTACCCGGGAAGGTCGTAGAACCCCCCAAGAGCGAAGAGAAGCCCAAGGAAGAACCGGCGGCCAAGAAGTAGTCATGCGTGAGTAATCATGCGTCCAAGTTCCACGGGTTGACCCCGCATCGGCAACCCGTGCTCCCCGACGAGCAGCTCCCTCCCACGCGCGGGTTTCCCGCCCCGACGCCCTTTCAGCGCGACTGATCCGGACCACCCAGGCCTACCCTCCGCTTTCTCGGAGGACCAGGTGAACCAGCGGGACGATCCATCCAGACCGGCATCCGAGCCGGACGCGGAGCATGCGCGCCCCGCCGCGGCCTCCGATGAGGCGCGGGACTTCGAGTTCCAAGACGCCGAGATGGGCGACGCCGCGAGTGCCCACGTCCACATCGAGCCTCGGCCCCTTCATGCGCCCCATCAGATTCTCGATCAGATCGAGGACGAGCGCCGCGTGCTGCGCACGGGCAAGCTGCGCGGGCTGACGATGTGGGCGGCCATCTTCACGCTGGCGTGGCCCGTCGTCGTCGAGTCTTTCTTCAACTCGCTCGTCGGCATCGTGGACACCATTCTCGCTGCCGACATCTCCGCCGCCGCGACCGACGCCATCGGCGTCGCCTCCTACTTCCAGTGGTTCATCGGCCTCCTGACGATTGCCTTGGGCGTTGGGGCCACGGCCCTCGTCTCGCGGTCCATCGGGAAGAACCGCCCGGCCTACGCCGGCGCGGTCGCGGCCCAGGTGCTGCTCATCGCCGTCGCGGCGG
This sequence comes from uncultured Phycisphaeraceae bacterium, assembly GCA_964440605.1. Taxonomy (GTDB): domain Bacteria; phylum Planctomycetota; class Phycisphaerae; order Phycisphaerales; family UBA1924; genus CAYTSW01. The sequence goes on from CAYTSW010000001.1 coordinate 27,667, forward strand.
GGGCGGTCATGGGCGTTGGCATCTTTGCTCTCGCGCCGCAACTCACGTCCTGGCTGGAGCTCGAACCGGGCAGCCCGGCGCGGGGGCACGCGATCACGTACCTGCGTGTGCTCGCCATCGGTGTGCCTTTCGTGACGGTGTTGTTCAGCTCCATCGCGTGCTCGCGCGGCGCGGGCGACTCGGTCAGCCCACTCTGGATCATGGGGGGCATCAACGCCGTCAACATTGCGGTCTCGGTCGCCCTCGTCTCGCCGATGTTCGATCTCGGCGTGATGGGCATCGCGCTCGGCACGCTCGTCGCCTGGATCATCGGCGCGTGCGCGGGTGTGGGGCTGCTCCTGCGCGGCACGCACGGGCTTCAACTCCGGCCGCACCGCCTCAAGCCGCACTGGGTCACCATCAAGCGCCTCGTCCGCGTCGGCGCGCCCAACTTTGTCGAGACGCTGGGCATGTGGACCGGCAACTTCATCACCATCCTCTTCATCGGCTGGGCCGGCATCGAGGGCCTGTACGGCGCGCACGTCATCGCCATCCGCATCGAGTCGGTCAGCTTCATGCCCGGCTTCGGCATGGCCATCGCCGCCGCCACCCTCACGGGCCAGTACCTCGGCGCGAAGCGCCCCGACCTTGCGGCTCGCGCGATCCGGCGATGCACGACCGTCGGCGCGGCGCTCATGGGGGCGCTCGGGCTGGTCTACCTCGCGTTTCCGGTCGGCATCACCCGCCTCTTCTCCGACCAGCCCATCCACCTCGAGATCGTCCCCAAGCTGGTGATGACCTTCGGCTTCATCCAGATTCCCTTCGCCATCGCCATCGTCGTGCGCGGGGCGCTGCGCGGCGCAGGCGACACCACGGTCGTCATGATCCTCACATGGATCAGTGCGTGGGGCATCCGCCTGCCCCTGGCGTGGCTCGGCTCGGGTGTGGACTTCCGCCTGCCCTTCACGGATGCCGTCATCACCAACCCACGCCCGCTCCAGGACATGCTCGGGCTCGACATCGGCCCGCTGTGGGGACTCTGGATCGGCATGTGCCTCGAGCTGTGCATCCGCTTCATGCTCTTTGGCATCCGCTTCCTCCAAGGGGGCTGGACGAAGGTGCGGGTCTGACCGGAGAACTTCGGGCGCCACGGGCGGCTCGCCCGCCCGTGCCTTCGTTGCAGAACAGCACCGTCGGGCAAGCCGACGGTGGCACCCGCCGGGCCGGCGTGTTCCAATGCCCTGATGAACCCCATCCGCGTCTACGACTATCTCGTTGCCTCCCGCGCCCGGCTGTTCGGCTGGGTCCGCCCGCTCACGCCCGAGCAGTACCGCTCGGAGCACCCCATCGGCCTCGGCTCGCTGGCGCGGACGCTGCACCACGTCGCCGGCGCCGAGCGGTCGTACATGCTCCGCCTCGCCGGCCACACCGACGCCCTGCCCACGCCCCCGCCCGAGCACGACCCCGAGGTCACCACCGAAGCCGCCCTCCCCTTCGCCGACCTTGAGCGGGTGTGGACCGAGCAGGCCAAGCAGACCGCGGCCGACCTCGCCGCCGTCACCGACTGGGCCGAGGCCAAGCTCTACACGACGGCATGGGACGGCAAGCCGATGCGCTACCGAGCCACCCCGGCCGACTTCTTCACCCAACTCGCCCTGCACGAGGTGCACCACCGCGCCCAAGTGCTGCACATGCTCAAGCGGCTGGGCGTGGAGACGGAGGATGTGGATTACAACGGGATGATGTGGGAGGTGGTGGGGGAGGGATAACTCATCATCAAAACAACCAGCCAGCCCCGGGCGCAAGCCCGGGGGAGACCGCGCATCAAAGAAAACCACTACCCTCCACCCGGCGTGCACTATCTCATCACCTGGCACACCTATGGCACGTGGCTCCCGGGCGATGATCGAGGTTGGCGCGCGCGTAAGGACGTCCAGCCGGTGCGTCTCCAGACGCGCTCCCGCGACCGCGCGTTCGTCATGAACAACGAGCAGCGCGGCGTCGTCGACTCGATCATTCGCGAGCATTGCGAGATCCGACAGTGGCGGATCCTCGCGCTGAATGTCCGCACGAATCATGTGCACCTGGTATGCACGGCAGACCATCCGCCCGAGAAGATCCTAGGAGAGTGCAAGGCGTGGGCGTCGAGGCGTCTGCGCGAACGTACGAACGCGCCTGAGCGGATTTGGTCACGCCATGGGTCGACGCGGTATCTCAAGACGGAAGCGTCGTTGCAGCGAGCGATTGAGTATGTGTTGTATGAGCAGTGAGGTGATGGCACTTCCGTGCTAGCCCCGGGCGCAAGCCCGGGGGAGGTCGTATCCCCCACCTCAGGCTGTGCGTCTACAAACGCGATGCTGCACTGCAGCGGGTGATTGAGTACGTGCTGTACGAGCAATAAGCGATCCGACTCCCCCAGGCTTGCGCCTGGGGCTAGCAGTCGTGTGCCTACGCGTGAATCACCCGTCCCTCGCTCGCCAACGACGCCTCGTGCACCGCTTCGTGCATCGTCGGGTGGGCGTGGACCGTCACGTTGATCTCTTCAGTCGTCGCTTCCAGGCGGCGGGCCAGGGTGAGTTCGGCGATGAGCTCGGTCGCCTGGTCGCCCAAGATGTGGGCGCCGAGGATCTCGCCGCGTGGCAGGCCGCGGATGATCTTCACGAGGCCCTTGTTGTGGCCCGAAGCGATGGCCTTGCCGTGGGACTGGAGGTTATACGAGCCGACGTCGTAATCCTCGCCCATCTTGAGGCCCTTCTCCTTCAGGGCCCGTTCGGTGTAGCCCACGCTGGCGACCTGCGGGTGGCAGTAGGTGCAGCCGGGGATGACCGAGTAGTCGATGGGGATCGGGTCGTGCCCGGCGATGCGCTCGACGCAGACGATCGCTTCCTCGGACGCCACGTGCGCCAGCCAGGGCGGGCCGATGACGTCGCCCACCGCGTACACGCCCGGCACGCTGGTCTGGTACGTCAGCGGGCGCGGCTCGAGGTTGTTGGGGTCGTAATCCGTCTGGATGTGGTCCTTGACGGTCTGGAGGCCGAGGCTCTCGTCGAACAGGCCGTCGTACCGGCCCTTGACGCCAATGGCCATGAGCACCTTCTCGGCCTCGATGGTCTCGGACGTGCTCTCGTTGGGCTTGCCGTCCTTCATCGGGGCGATGGTCACCTTGACGCCGGTCTTGGTCTTTTCGACGGCGGTGGTGACGTGGCCGGTGCGCAGGTCCATGCCGGCCTTCTTGTAGATCTTGGTGATGGCGCTGGAGATGTCGTCATCCTCGACGGGGAGGATGCGGTCCATCATCTCGACGACGGTGACCTTGGTGCCATACGTGTGATAGAAGTAGGCGAACTCCATGCCGATGGCCCCGGCGCCGATGACGATCATGCTCTTGGGCTGGGCGGGGAGGGTCATGGCCTCGCGGGCGCCGATGATCGTCTCGCCGTCGAAGTTGGCGAAGGGGAGTTCGCGGGCGACGGAGCCGGTCGCGACGAGGACGTTGTCGGCGGTAATGGTCTCGCGCTTCTTGCCGACGGTGGTCGGGGCGTGGGTGAGGGTTTCCTTCACTTCCGCGTCGGCGATTTCGATCTCGCAGGGCGAGGAGCCGCGCTTGCCCTTGACGATTTTGGCGTTGCCCTCGATGTGCTCGACCTTGTTCTTCTTGAGCAGGAAGCCGACGCCCTTGTTGAGCTTGCCGGCGACGTCGCGGGAGCGGGAGATCGTCTTGCCCCAGTCGACCTTGAGGTCCTTGAAGGAGAGGCCCCAGTCGTCGGCTTCGAGGCGGATCTTCTCGTAGAGCTCGGCGTTGGCGAGGAGGGACTTGGAGGGGATGCACCCCCAGTTGAGGCACACGCCGCCGAGCTTGTTGCGCTCGACGCAGGCGACTTTGAGCCCGAGCTGGGCGGCCCGAATGGCGCCGACGTACCCGGCGGGGCCGCCTCCGATGACGACGAGGTCGAAGTGTCTATCTGCCACGCGAGCGTCCTCCCGATGGTGGTGCTTGAGAGTGGATCGAGAGTGTAGCGGTGCGCGTGGCGCGGGTCCGGGGATTGAGGGCGCGAGAGGGGCGGCACTGACCTCGCAGAGCCGCGGTCAGTGGACCCCGAGATCCACATCATCCAGGAGCACCGAGCGCAGGCTCGATGGCCATCGACGCCCCCGCCCGCCTCCTCAACGCATGATCCAGCGATCCTCGATCCGGCGCAGCGGCCGGTCCGAGTCCGTCCGGATGTCGCCGGGCGTGGCGTGCCGGAGCATCTTTGTTTTGCGCAGCACGATGGACTCGCCCGTGTCAGGGCGTTCGACGCTAGCGGTCTCGCCGGAGAAGCCCTCGGCGTAGATCACGATCTCGTCGGCCGAGGTCGTCGGGAGCGGCCAGATGACCAGGCCCGACTTGGCGTTCTCGCGCCCGGGCTGGATGGGGCCTCGGATGGAGCGCTCGTCTTCGAGGAAGGGGTTCTTGAGGCGTTCAAGGATGGTCTGCGTGACCTCGGTGGGCACGTCGCGGCCCGAGCGGAGCAGGTGGCCCTCTTCGGTGGCGAGCTCGAAGGAGGGGATGAGGGTCTGCTCTTTGCCCGTGAGGTTGATGACGTCGTAGGTGAAGTAGGCGTAGGGCTTCGACTGCCCAGAGTCATCGCGGACGGTCATGATGCGCAGCGGGCCGGGGCGGAGGCGGAGCTGCCACCGCTGAGGCACGGGGTCGGGTTGCGGTGCTGCGTGGGAGACGGCGTCGATGGGCGAGAGGCCGGTCGTCGCCGGCACGACCGCGACGGCGGCGGCGAGGCAGAGCGTCAGCAGGGCGGGCTTGGTCATCGTCATCGCGGTCTTAAACTTCCGGATAGGGTCGCGAGGCTGTGGCATCCGCCGCTCCACGCTCGTGGAGGGCCCGGTCGAGGAGGGTACTCTACGATCGCCCCGTGCGGGCGGTTTTGCCGCGATCGTGCGGGGCGAGCCGCGAGCGGGGTTCAGACGTGTCGGAGCAGCATGGCATCGACGTCGGCGAACGCGAGCGGGGACGAGGGGGAGGCGAAGCCGGGGTATCGGGTCGTCCGCATCCGCGGGGAGCTCGTGCGCCCTGCGGCTCAGCGGCTCGCGGAGGCGTCCTCGGCGGATCCCAACGCCGGCATGGCTCTTCTTGCGGCCGCCGAGACCCACGCGATCGATGTCTCGCGCATGTGGGGCAGCACGCCCGTGTCGCCCGTGGAGGGCGGGGAACCCGGCGTGCGCCACGTATGCCTCATGGTGCCCGGGGCGGGGCGGACAGGGATGTTCTTCACGTCGCGCCCGACCAACGCCGCGGGGGAGCGCGAGTTGGGCGCCGTGATCGACGCGGCCTGCGGTTCGATCTCGCCTATGGAGGTGCGGCTCGCCCAGGCGCTGCTTGAGCCGAATGAGGAGTCGCTCGCTCGGGCCTTCGAGGCGGGGGGCTTCGATCGCCTCTCGACGCTGCTCTACCTGCGTCGGCCCGCACCGCGGCGGCGTGAGTTTCGGGACCGCACGCTGGGCGTCTGGCCCCCGGGCGTGCGTGTGGAGCGGTACCGCCAGCTCGATGAGAACGCCCTGGCCGCCGGCCTGGCGCGGACGTACCAGGGCACGCTGGACTGCCCGGAGTTGACGGGCATCCGGACGACGACGGACGTGATCGAGAGCCACCGGGCCGCGGGGGCGTTCGACCGGCGATTCTGGTTCCTGGTGTGGTTCGAGGGGCGGGTGGAGGGCGTGATGCTGTTCAACCCGATCCCGGATCAGCAATCGATCGACCTAGTGTACTTCGGCATCGCGCCGGCGTTGCGCGGGCAGGGCCTGGGGGCCAAGTTGCTGGAGTGGGGGTTGTGTCAGCTCGTCGATCGCCCGGAACTCGGCGTGACGTGCGCGTGCGATGAGCGCAACGAGCCGGCGCGCCGTCTCTACGCGCGGCTGGGGTTCGTCACGGCCGATCGACGCACGGCGCTGGTCCGCGCTTTGGGCGGTTGACCCTCGAGAAGCGCTCGTCGCGCGGTTGTGATGACCCGGTTTGTGTTGCGGTTTCGTTCACACTCCGAGTGCGAGCCGAGCCGCGATGAGGTTTGCCCTCCCGTGCATGTCGTGTGGATAGAGAATCGGCCCGAAACAGCGGGAATTGCGGGTGTTTCTTCACGCACCTGTCCACACGGGGGGCGTTGTGTGGAGTATTTGGGAGCCTTGATTTTCTTCGCCCTTGAGACGGGCGTTTTGCGCGTTGTGAACTTTTGCGGGTCATCAACCGCTTCACGAACGACTCGAGATCACGTATCTTTTCGCGACCGCCATCGGACGGCGGTGAGCGCACAACACGCCGCGTCGAGACGCATGAAGCGAAGCTCGACACACGACACCGCGAGGTGTGCGAAGGGCGGCGTGACGGGAGAGCACCCGATTGACGCTTGGTCGGTCGGAGGCGGCATAGCCGATCCTCCGCGCTGTCCGCGTCGCCGGGCGCGGCGCTTTGGGGCCACGGACGGAGGGATAACGAATCAGGCGGTCACCGCACGCGGCGGGCGATATCGCTCCGCCCGCGCGCTGTGGCAGTGATCCGAGGGACGAGGATCAGTGGTGGCTCAACTCAACCAAGGCGGCAGCGGGGCATCGGGCGGCGGAGCCGCCCTCGACGAACGCATCACGCGGCGCATCGCCGGAGAGCTCGGGGACGAGCGCTTCAACCGCTATTTCAAGCGTCACGTGTGCGTGCAGGCCTCGACCGAGGAGGGGGTGCGTCTGGCGGTGCCCAGCGCGTTCCATGCGGGCTGGCTGGAAAAGCGCTTCGGCTCGCGGGTCCGCGCCGCCGCGGCCGCCGAAGTCGGCCCGGACATCGCCATCGCCTGGCACGTGGATCCGGCGTACTTCGGCTCGGATGGAGAGGGTTCCGAACTCGGGCGCACTTCGAGCGACGGGGATGGGCAGGGGGGCGACGCCGGCACGACGGGATGTGCGACGGGCGACGCCCGCGAGGCTCCGGGTCGCGACGGGTCAGGCAAGGCCCGCCGCGGCTCGGACGCCGCGCGTCAGAAACACGCGCTGCGTGGTGTGCTGCGCCATGACCTCGACGACTTCGTCGTCTCGGGTGCCTCGCGCCTCGCGTACCGCGCCGCCCTCCAGATCGCCGAGCCCTCCGACACGCCCTTCACGGTACTGACGCTGCACGGCGCCTGCGGCGTGGGCAAGACGCACCTGCTCCAGGGCGTCGCCAAGCGGTATCAGCAGAAACACCCCGGCGCTCGCGTTCGGTACGTCACTGGCGAGACGTTCGCCAACGGCTTCATCGCCGCGGTTCAGGCGCGTGACGGCTCGGTTGACGCCTTTCGCGAGCGGTACCGGGGCGTTGATCTCCTTTGCGTGGACGACGTCCACTTCCTGCGCGGGAAGGAAGCGACGCAGTCGGAGTTCCTCCACACCTTCGAGGCACTTGATCTCGACGGGGCCCGCATCGTGCTGGCGTCGGACGAGCACCCGCGCTCCATCCGCAAGCTGCACGAGGGCATCGTCTCGCGCTGCCTCTCGGGGATGGTGGTGCATCTCGAGCGTCCGGACCGCGAGACACGGACGGTCATCGCCGGCCGCCTCGCCGCCGCCCGAGGGCTCGAAGCGACCGATGACGCGTTGGCGTTGATCGCCGAGGCGTGCCCCGGATCGGTGCGCGAGATCGAGGGAGCGATCAAACGCATCGAGGCCTTCAGCCGACTCATGCCCACGCCAGACGCCCGGCCCGGCTTCGTGACGCCCGCGCTGGTGCGGCGAGCGCTCGGTGAGCATGTCTCCCCGCGTGCGGGGGGCGTGCCCGTGCGCATGGAGGACGTGCTGGCCGGCGTGTGCGCGGCGTTGCACGTCGAGGCGTCGGAAGTGATGGGCAAGGGGCGGCATCGGCGCGTGGTCCTCGCGCGGGCACTGACCGCGCTGCTCTGCCGCGAACTGACCAGCCACAGCTTCCCCGAGATCGCACGCATCCTCGGACGCACGAACCATTCCACGGTCATCACCGCTTGCCAACGGGTGAGGGGCCAGATCGCTGATGGCCAGCGCATGGAGCCCACGCCCGGCTCGCCGTCGAGCGGGACGTCGACCATCGCCGACGTCTTCGACCGCCTGCGGGCGGAACTGCTCAGGGGGTGACCGGGCCGCCGATCCCGGCGGGCGGCGGGAGGCGGGCGATCGACACCGCGACTCACCGGGGCGGTACCCTTGGGCATGCATCGATTTCTCGCTCTGTGCGTTGTCGTTGGGCTTGCCGCAGCACCGCTGACTCCGGCGGTCATGCGTGCGCAGGCTTCGTCGTTCTCCCGGGGCACAATGCAGGCGACGGAGGACCTGTTGCGTGAAACGCTGGTGCGTTCGACGCGGCTCGATGAAGCGAAGCCGGCGATCCCCGCCGTCGAACTGCTCCTGAGCGTGATGGACGATCGCGGTCGCCAGTTGGCGGCGGCGTTGGCGACGAGCCGTCGCTGGCCGCTACCGATGGTGGGCCAACTCGAACTGGCGCGCCGGTCCGAGTCGGGCCGGATGACAACGGAGCTCCTGCGGCGTATCGAGGATCCGTGGCAACGCAGCGCAGTGCTCATCCGGGCGCATGATCTTGAGCTCGCGGGCATTGAGGAGTTACAGCGCGTGCTGCAATGGGACGACGCTGGCGAGCCGGTGATCCTCGCCGCCGCGGCGCGTCTCGCGCGGGCGGGCGAGGAGTTCGATGTCGCGGTCCTGGAAGCGCTGACGATGGACGATCGTTCGCCCGAGATCCGCGCCTTTGCGCTGGTGATCCTCGAGGAGGCCGGCGCCGACGAGCAAGGGGCGGAGCGTGCCTGGAGCGTCGTGGAGGCGGTGCTTGATGAGCCGCGAGGTGAAGCGGTGGCCATTGGGACCGTGGGCGCGGTCGCGACGCACAAACTGCCCGCGGGCGCGGCCTTTTTGAAGCAAAGCCTCGAGGCGGCGTTCGAACGCCAGGGCGACGGCGCGCAAGCCCTTGCGCTCGAGAGCCTGCGCGTGTTGATGCTGCTCGAGCCTTCGGCAGCGACCGAAGCGTGGCTCGAACGCTACGAGCGGGCCTCGTACATGGAACGCCTGCGCCTCGCGCTGGTTGCGATGAACGCGTGGGAGCAGGCCGAGTCCGCAGTGTTCGAGCGGCTGGCACGCGAAGACGACGAGACGCTCGCGCTGATCGGGCGGGCCGCGACCATCGCACGCGAAGTGGGCACGCTCACCGCTGAGGAGGTTGTGACGCTGCGCGGTGCCTTGAAGAGCACGCACGGCCCGACGGCGGTGTGGGCGCGATCGGCGGTCGGGGCGATGGACCCGGCGCGACGCCGCCCCGCGCTCGAGTCGGTCCTGGCGGTCGCGGCGGAGGGGCGACGGGCCTCGCAGCCCGTGAGCGAGGCGGTCTTCGCGGCGACGCGGCTGCTCGCGGCGGACGCGATCGGCACGCTGACGAACCCGATTTACAAAGCCGCGGAGCGTCGCGATGAGCCGATGCTCGAAGCGGTGCTCGCGGGGATCGAACGCGCCGACCTGAGCTGGTCCGCCGCGGATGCGGAGGGCGGGGTTGCGCTCCCGTGGGACGTGAACGACCCGCCCGCCTGGTCCAGCCGATCCATCGAGGCATTGGCGGTGCTGATCGAAGCGAAGGCGGGGCTGGTGCCGCAGGAGGGCGAGCGGCTGGAGCGTCTGGTGTGGGGTGCGACGGGCTCGTCGGGCTGGACCCGCGCGTTGCGCGCGCAAGCGGCCTGGCTGGCGCTGGAGGCGATGGGTGAGGGCGAATCGGGGCTCGCGGATGCGGTCGCGGCGGCTCGCATGGGCGGCTGAGGGCATCGGACGCGTCCGCGAGCCGTGCCGCCGGTGTAGCATCGCCGGTCGCGACCGAATCACGGAGGATTGCGATGGTCGAAGCGATACCCCTCTCCGCGCCCGATATCGACGAGACCGACGTTCGCGCGGTGGCCGAAGTGCTCCGCTCGGGCCGGCTGTCCATCGGGCCCATGCAGGAACGCTTCGAGCGTTCCATCGCCGCCATCACCGGGCGCCGGCACGGCGTGGCGGTCTCCAGCGGCACGGCGGGGCTGCACCTGTCGCTGCTCGCCCTTGGCGTTGGGCCCGGTGACGAGGTCATCACGACGCCCTTCAGCTTCATCGCCAGCGCCAACAGCATCTGCATGGTGGGCGCCACGCCCAAGTTCGTCGACATCGACCCGAAGAGCCTGAACGCCGACCCGGAAATGGTCGAGCAGGCGATCGGCCCGCGCACGAAGGCGATCCTCGCGGTGGAGTGCTTTGGCAACCCGGTCCACATGGACGCCTACCGAAGGATCGCCGACAAGCACGAGATCAAGCTCGTCGAGGATTGCTGTGAGGGCCTCGGCGGCGGGCTGGGCAAGCGGCCCATCGGCGAGTTCGGGCACGTCGGCGTCTTCGGCTTTTACCCGAACAAGCAGATCACCACCGGCGAGGGCGGCATGATCGTCACCGACGACGACCGCGTCGCCGACCTGTGCCGCTCGATGCGCAACCAGGGCCGCTCCATCGCCCGTGAGCCCGAAGAAGGCAGCGTGACTGGCAATCGCTGGTTCGCCTTCGAGCGTCTGGGGTTCAACTACCGTCTCAACGAACTCTCCGCGGCGTTGGGCGTGACGCAGGCGGCGCGCCTGCGAGGCTTCGTCGAACGCCGTCGTGAAGTCGCCGACCGCTACGTCGAGCGCTTCATGGCCAGCAGCGCCCTGATCATGCCCACGGTCGACGAGCGTGTGCGCATGAGCTGGTTCGTCTTCGTCGTGCGGCTGACCGACCAGTACACCGCGGAGGAGCGCGATCGCATCATCGCCGGCATGCACCGGCACGACGTCGGCGCCGCGCCCTACTTCCCGTGCATCCACCTCCAGCCTCACTACCGCGAGGCGTTCGGTTACAAGGACGGGGACTTTCCGATCGCTGAGCGCGTCAGCCAGCGCACGATCGCGCTGCCGTTCTACACCTCGCTTTCCGCGCGGGATCAGGACTTCGCGGCCTCGACGTTGGAACTGATGATCTCGCGAGAGAATCTTCGGCGGGATTGAGAGGCAGGTACGCAGAGGCGCAGAGGGGGCGGAGATCGCAGAGAAGAGGCAGGTGGGGAGGGGTTGAGTGTGGGGTGCTACGGACCTTGGCTTCGCAAGGTCAGTGCTTGTGATTTGACCGAACCGGTCGTGTCGTTGTGCCCTGAGCACTGACCTCGCAGAGCCGAGGTCAGTGGCACCCTGCGATGTACGGCCCCGTCTCTGTTTCGCTCCGTCGCGTCCCCACAAACGACAACCCCCCGTCGAGAGCGAGGGGCTCGCGTGCTGGTCCTGGTTCGTCCCGCATCAGTTGTCGTCGGTGGAGGAGTCCTCGTCCTTGCCGTGGAGCATCTTGCGCAGGTAGTCGTTCTCGCGGCGGGTGGCTTCGAGGTCGAAGACGAGGTACTTCACGCTCAGCCGTAGGTAGTCGAGGGAGTCCTGGAGGCCCTTGATGGTCTCGCGGATCTTGTCGTGGCGCTTGCGGGTTTCTTCGGCGAGCTTGCGCAGCTCGCCGCGCTGGCCCTCGGGGAGCTCGTCGATCTGGTTGATGAGCTGGCCGAGCTTGGTCTGGAAGTCCTGCTCGTTCATGGTCGGTCTCTCCATCTCTCTCCGGATGTGCGTGGCGTCGCGCCTCGTGCGACGGAATCACACAGACAATCGCGATGCCAGACCGGGCGGTCCCCGATGGCTGGGCCCGCATGTCCGGGAGCACGAGCGTTCAGAGCCCGCCAGCGGCGTTCGATGGATGCATCGTCCGAGAACGGTAAACAGCGTCGCGCCCGGCGTCGCGTGGGGTCAACGCGGCACGTTGATCCGACGCAACAGGTCCTTGTCCCGGGGACGGAGCTGCTTGACGCCTTCCTGCTCCATGCGCCGGGCCAGCGCGGGGTCCTTGCGCTTGGCCTCGAGCAGCAGGCTCTTGAAGCGCTTGGCGCGTTCGGTCGCGAAGCGTTGGAAGTACTGCTCGAGCTCGTGGCGCGAGAAGCGTGTCAGCGGGTCGCAGAGACCGGTCTGCATGGCGGCCCAGTCGAGGAGCGAGCCGCCCTCGTCGCTGAAGCGGTAGAGCTTGAGCGTGGATCTGAGGCGCTGCTCGAGTGTGGCGAAGGGATCGCGGGTGGCCTCGGGGAGACGCGCCATGCGTTCGGGGATGTCGCCCGAAGCGGCTTCGTCGAACCACGAGCCCTCGCCCGGTGCCGCACCCGCGGCGGGCGGGCCGTCTTCATGGGTGAAGTCCGCGTCGTGCGGGCTCGCGGCCCCCTGTGCGGGGATGTCGGCCTCGTCGGCGGGACGGATGTTCGCCAGCGCGGTGTTCACGTGCTTGAGCCCGGCACGCTCGAAGCGGAGGGTGAGGCGCTGGGCCGGCTTGCCCTCGTGCATCATCTTCGACGCAGCGGTGACGACGCCCGTGCCCCATTCGGGCTTGTCGGCGTGGATGACGGTGTCCCCGAAGGCGAACGTCCTCGTCTCTGGCATAGCGACTGGAGCCCCGTTGATCTCAAGGCGTAGGACGCGTCCACGTTGATCGCGTCGTCGTGCGGCAGGCCCTGCGATGCCGAGGTCCGTGCCGGATGAGTTGGTCGGGCCTCACCCTGCGAGCCCGGTGCGATGCTCGGCCCCACAAGGGGGCCTGCTGCATGGTGTGGTCGCGGGGGTGTGGGCGCGATACCATAGCCGCTCCGTCGGGGGTGGGCGTCGCTGGCGTTGAGCGACGCGTGGAGTTTTCCACCGCGGGCGGACACACGGACAACACCGAGGCGACCCAGCATGATCGATGCTCTCAAGAGCGAGGAAATTGTCGAACGCGTCGGCGGACGCTTCAAGCTCTGCGCGCTGATCCAGAAGCGCCTGGTCGAGCTGATGGAAGGCGCCCGCCCGCTCGTCGAGCGTGACGGCCGCCGCGACCTCGAACTCGTCGTCGAGGAGATCCTTCAGGACAAGATCGCGATCGAAGACGAGGGCGGCGTGCTGAACCCCGGCGGGCGCCCCCCCGAGGTGGCCGCCAACCCCGCGGGTCAACTCCCGGGCGACACCTCCTCCGCGACCACGGGATGACGCGTGGCCCGCGACAGCGATAGCCCGAGCATCGAGCCGCTGGTCGGCACACGCATCATCGTCGGTGTGACGGGCGGCATCGCGGCCTACAAGTCCGCCACGCTTGTCTCGCGTCTGGCCCAGGCCGGCGCCGAGGTGACGGTGTGCATGACCGAGTCGGCGACACGCTTCGTCACCCCGCTGACGTTCCAGGCGCTCTCGGCCCGCCCCGTCTACACCAGCCCCTGGGAACACGTCGAAAGCCAGGACCCGCAGCACATTTCGCTGGCGCGCAGCGCCCACTGCGTGGTCGTCGCGCCGTGCACGATGGACTGCATGGCCCGGCTCGCGACCGGTCGCACCGACGACGTCGTCACGCTCATGCTCAGCGCGGTGGATCGCACCACGACGCCGGTGCTGCTCGCGCCGTCGATGAACGAGGTCATGTGGGCCCAGCCCAGCACACGGCGCAACACGGCCCAGCTCGTCGAAGATGGCTTCAGGCTCATCGGCCCGGGCGAGGGCTGGCAGGCCTGCCGCGCGGTGGGCGCGGGGCGGATGGTCGAACCGGAGGAGCTGCTCGAAGCGGTGCGTGGGGCGGTGTCGCGGCGCAGCGTGCGCGTGTGAACGTATGCTGGGCGGCATGAAGCGTGACGGGCGAAGCGGAGTCGGAGAAATCACGTTCGATGAGCTGACCGCGGGTCTGGTGTGGCCGCTGCTGCTCCGCGCCCTGCGCATGAGCGTGCAGGTGGGCCGGCTCGCGCTGGCGGCGTTCGGACTAACGGTGATCTGGCTCGTTGGCTCGCTGCTCGAGATCATCCAGTCCGACGGACGGGGTGACCTCTGGCTGGCGTATCCACCGATCTGGGCCCGGACAGCCTTTGTCGTCTTCGCCATGCTCGTAGTCGCGATGGTCTTCGGTGCGGTCGCTCGGATGACCGCGCCGGACGTCGCGTATGGGCTGCGCATCGGGCTATTGCGCGGCCTCGCGTTTGCGCTCGGACGCCTGCTCTCGCTGCTGCTGCCGGTGCTGTTCGTGTGCATCGTGCTCGTCGTCGCTTGGCTTGCGAGCGGAGCGGTGTTGTGGCTCGGCGCAAGCGTCGGGGGCGAGACCGTCACGGCGTTCTTCACGCCACTCGTGCGCGTGCTCGCTGGAACCGCGACCGCAGTCGCGTGCGTCGCCGGGCTGATGGGCGTCGCCGCGGTGGGCGTAGAGGGTTCGGACGGGTTCGACGGGTTCCAACGTTCGGCGGCCTACCTCGTCGCGGCCCCGGTTCGCTTGCTGGGTTACCTATTGATCGTTCTGCTGACCTACGCCGTCGGCCTGGGCGTGCTGCTGCTGGTCGGCATGATGGGGTCGTGGCTTGTCTCGACGTGGGTCGAGGCGGACCTGATGACCGAGTATTGGGGCATAGTGAGTCTGGCCGCCGTCTGGACGCTCAGCTACATCACGTCGGCGGTACCGCTCGTCTATCTGTGCATACGCCGCGCGGTGGACGAGCAGGACGTGCGGGAGGTGTGGATGCCCGGTCTGCTCGGCGGCGTGCTCGCGCCCGAGCATCAGCGTGCGGCGGCCGGCTCTCCGCGCGATTCGGACGAGGCCGAGTCCTCCACCGACTCCTGACCCGGCGCCAGCCGGCGACGCAGCACCGTCAGCAGCGTGTGCGGATCGCGGTAGTTGTCCGGCGGGCGGTAGTACACCTCGTACGCGCCCTCGGGCGTCGGTTTCGTGAGCGGGCGCACGGTGCCGGCGATGCCTTCCATCCGCTCCAGCAGCGCCCCGGTGTCGGGCGCGCGGAAGATGACGTCGCGGTCCTGGATCGCGATGGCGCGCACGCCCAGTTCGTGCGCACCGATGCGCAGCTCGGCGAGGTCGAAGAGACGGCTGGTCGCCGGCGGCGCGTCGCCGTACGCCTGCTCGAGGTCCTGCCGCGCGCTCTCGAGCTGGTCGAGCGTGCGCGCGTCGGCGATCCTGCGGTACGCTTCGAGACGCCGCGTGTCCGAAGGGATGTAGGGCTTGGGGATCGAGCCGGGCAGGCCGAGGTCGACGGTCGTGTCGCTGGGCACGCTCGTTGACTCGTTGCGCATCTCCCTGGCGGCTTGCTCGAGCAGCTTGCAATAGAGGTCGTAGCCGATGGCGGCGATGTGCCCGCTCTGCTCGGCGCCGAGCAGGTTGCCCGCGCCGCGGATCTCCAGGTCGCGCATGGCGATCTTGAAGCCTGCGCCGAGCATGGAGTACTCCTCGATCGCCTTGAGCCGCCGACGCGCGACATCGTTGACGGGCCGGTCACCGGGCAGGCACATGTAGCAGTACGCGCGGTGCTTGTACCGCCCGACGCGACCGCGGAGCTGGTGCAGCTCGGCGAGGCCGAAGTGGTCGGCGCTGAGGATGATCATCGTGTTGGCCGTCGGGATGTCGATGCCCGACTCGATGATCGTCGTCGCGACCAGCACGTCCGCCTCGCGGCGGATGAACTTGGACATCACCTCTTCGAGCTCCTGCGTCGGCATCTGCCCGTGCCCGACGAGGATGCGCGCATCGGGCACCATCCGGCGCACGTCGTCCGCGACCGACCTGATGTTGTGCACCCGGTTGTTCACCACGTACACCTGACCCTCCCGCGCCAGCTCGCGCTCGATCGCGCGCTTGATCCGCACCTCGTTGTACGGAAGCACCTCGGTCACCACCGCCCGTCGATCGAGCGGCGGCGTGCTCAGCGAGGAGATGTCGCGCAGCCCGAGCATCGACATGTGCAGCGTCCGCGGGATGGGCGTGGCGCTGAGCGTCAGCACGTCGGCGTCGACGCGCAGCTTCAGCAGCGCGTTCTTGTGCTCCACGCCGAACCGCTGCTCCTCATCGACGACCACCAGCCCGAGGTCGGCGAACTTCACGTCGTTCGACAGCAGCCGGTGCGTGCCGATGATCACGTCCACCTGCCCCTTGCGCAGCTTCGCGAGCGTCTCGTTCTGCGCCTTGCGACTCTTGAAGCGCGAGACCGACGCCACTGTGAACGGGTAATCCGCGAAGCGCGACCGGAAGGTGCGTTCGTGCTGCTCGGCGAGGATTGTCGTGGGCACCAGCACCGCGACCTGCCGCCCGTACTCCACCGCCTTGAACGCGGCTCTGACCGCGAGCTCCGTCTTGCCGTAGCCGACGTCGCCGCAGAGCAGCCGGTCCATCGGGCGCGAGCGGGCCATGTCTTTCTTGATCTCGGCCAGCGCCGCGAGCTGGTCCTCCGTTTCCTCGAAGGGGAACTCCGCCTCGAACTCGCGCTGCCACTCGGTGTCCTCGGGGAAGCGGACGCCCGGGGCGTGCTCGCGCGCCGCCTGCACGCGCAGCAGCTCGGCCGCCATGTCGCGCACCGATTCCTTCGCCGACTCCTTCTGGTTCTGCCACTTCTTCCCGCCCAGCGCCGAAAGCGGCGGCTTGCCCGCGAACCCGCCGACGTACTTCTGCACCTTGTCGATCTGCGTCACCGGCACGTGCAGCTTCGACCGCCTGGCGAACTCGAGCGTGAGGTACTCCTCGGCGGTCTCTTCCGAGCTCTTCTTGCTGCGCTTCGTCTCGCCCGCGAGCGTGTCGCTCGCGCGCTTGGGCGTCATGGACTTGATGCCGATGAACTTCGCAACGCCGTGGTCCTGGTGCACCACGTAGTCGCCGATGGTCAGCTCGAGGAAGGTGTCGCTCGTGCGCGAGCCGCGGAGCTTGCGGATGCGCCGGCGCGTCTGGTAGCGGTGCAGCAGCTCGGCGTACGGCACGAGCGCCGCCCGGTGCTCGTCATCGTCGAAGCCCCAGACGAAGCCGCGGTGCAGATAGCGCGCCGCCCCGCTCAACCCGGCGTCCGGCGCGAACTCCGCCGCCAGCTCTGCGAAACGCTTGGCCTCGCCCTCGTTCTGGCAGAGCACGTGCGCCGGCGCGTCGGCGTGCAGCGACGCCAGCTCTTCGACGGCTTCCGACAGCGTGCGCGAGAACTCGGGCAAGGGCCGCGCGGGCAGCGTGACCGGGTTCTCGGCGTCGAGCGTCGGCGCGAACTGGTTGATCTCGGCGCACGCGTGGAAACGCTCGCGCAGCCGCTTGAACACCGCCGGCGGGCCGACGATGCCCCGCGCATCGGTCACGCGTTCGTAGTAGCCGCGCCCCTGCTCCGTCGCCTCGAGCGTCTCGGCGATGATCGCCAGGCACCGTTCGGGCAGCAGTTCGAGCACCTCCGCATCGTCGTCGGAGATCATCCGCTCGGTTTCGAGGCTCGCGACGACGTCGACCGAATCGACCCGCCGATCCGAGCCCATCGTTGCGAGGTCGATCTCGTTGATGGACTCGAGCTCGTCGCCGAAGAAGTCGAGGCGCACGGCTCCGCTGTCGACATCGGCGTTGGTCGGGAAGACGTCGACAATCCCGCCGCGAACGGCGAAATCGCCCGGCTCTTCGATCGAGTCGAGCCGCTTGTACCCCGCCTCGCCGAGCCAGCGGACGATCGCCTCGGGCCCGCGCTCGTCGCCGGGCGTCAGGGTGAGCACGAGCTCGGCCACGCGATCCGGGCCCGGGATCCGTTGCATCAACGCCTGGATCGGCGCGACGAGCACAGTGGGGGAGGTGGCGTCGTCGAGCCGGGACAGCAGTTCGCCGCGGCGGACCTGTTGCACCACCGACAGCCGCTGCGCGAAGAGGTCCAGGCTCGCGGCCGACTCGCCCGGCAGCACCTCCAACGCGGGCAGCTTCGCGGCTACGAAGCCGAGTGCCGTCACTTCCTCCACCGCTTCGTCGGCGTCGTCGAGGTGGGGCGTGACGAGGATGAGCGGGCGCTGCGCGAGCTGCGCCGCGGCCAGCGCGCAGAGCGTCGCCGAAGAACCCGCCGAGCCGAGCGCGCTGGTGACGGCGCCGTCTTCGAGACGCCGCGCCAGCTCGCGCGTCGCGGGGTGGCTCAGGATGGGGGCAAGGTGATCGTCGCGCATGATCGAGCGGCCCGGCACGCGCAAGCGCCGGGGGCGGCAGAGTTGAGAACGCCAGACTGTAGGGATCGTGTCAGGGGCGGGCCGTCGCGACGCAGCGCAGGCGTTCCACCGTCCGGGGCCCGATGCCCTTCACGCGCTGAAGATCGTCGAGGGAGGCGAACGACCCCTCGCTCTCGCGCGTGGCGATGATCCGCTGCGCCAGCGTCGGCCCGATGCGGGGCAGCAGGTCGAGCTCCGCCGCGCTCGCTCGGTTGACGTCGATCAGCCGCGCCGCTTTGTCAACTGCCTCGATCGGCGTGTCGTGCGCAGGCCGCTCGATCGCCAGCCAGGCAGTCCAGCCGCAAAGGGCGAGCACCATCGCGACACCCGCCACGCGCGGCGCCGAAAGTCGCTTCTCCCGCGGGGCGGAGTCCATCGCGGTCAGGCCAGCGGCGCGTGTTCGCGGCGTTTCCACTGTGCCCGGCGGTCCACGATTGTCTCCAGCGCCGGCCGCGCATGGTCCTTCGCGTCGAGCAGACCGCCGTTGGCGCACGGCCCGGTCCGTGTCGGCTGGTCGCACAGCGTGTGCCACGCGATGGACTTCACGCTCGGGTGCGCTGCGCATATCGCCAGCGCCCGGTCGAGCCACTCGGCCTGGTGTCCGGGGGTCCACTCGCCGCGCCATGCGCCATCGGTCGAGGTCGTCGCTCCCGCTGGTGCGCCGAGCGCGGTGATGTGCAGGGGGCGGTCGAGGCTGGCGAACTCGTCGATGACGTCGGCGAGCTGCATCAGGTCGCGCACGGGCTGGGCGTCGTCACCCCCGCCGCCGAAGCGCAGCCGCAGACCGAATGCGTCGACCGCGACGCCGGTGTCGAGGGCGATCTCGGCGTAGACCATCGGGTCGATGGATTCGGGGTTGGTCGTGCCGTGCTCGCCGAAGGGTTGATCGATCTCCACCATGACCTTGGCGGCGGGATGGAGCTTGCGGATGAGCAGGACGGAGAGGCGGGTGAGTTCGATCATCTGGTCGGTGGAGAAGCTGAAGCCGTCGTTGAGGTTGAGCCCGCTGACGGCTGACCATCGCGTGACCGTGCGGCGGTAGCGCGTCACCACGCGTTTGGCGTGTTCGTAGGCAAACTCGCGGATGGTGTCGTAGTCGTGCTGCCAGATGCCGAGCCAGTCGGGCAGGGCGGAAGAGGCGAAGTCGAGCACGGGCCCCGCCACGACGGGCAGTTTGCCGTGCCGCACCGCCCACTCGATCCAGCGGTCGGACTTGAGGAAGCTGAACTTGCCCTCTTCGGGCTCGATGTCGCGCCAGCGCAGCGGGCAGGAGATGAAGTCGAATCCGCGCTTGAGCGCCACATGCATCGGCTCGGTGAAGCGATCGGTGTTGATGACGCAACCGAGCGTCGGAGGCGGATCGGCGGTCGCGTTCAGCCGTTGTGCGATCGCCCGGTCCGCCCACCCCCGCGTGAGCTGTTCGCTCGCGTCGACCGCCAACGCCAGCGCGTGGGTCGCGGCCTCCACGGTTTCTTCGTCGTATGTGTCCGCCCCCGGTGTGCGCAGGCACAACGCGCGCGTGAACGCGCTGCGTGCCGTTTCGATCGACTGCATCACCGGGTCCGTCTCGGGCAGGCCCGTCAGGCGCCACGACTCAAGCTTGTCATAGCAGAGCATGATGCGGTGCCGGGCCAGCTCCAGCGGCAGCAGGTATGGCCGCTCGCGTTGAGGCAGCAGGCATGTCCGCAGCGTCAGCCGACCGGCCTCCTCCGCGTTGACCTGGAGGCTGATGGCGGCGGCGTCCTTGGAGACGGCTCGCGCTGTCACGTGGCCCTCGGCGAACTCAAGCCGTGCCGGGATCGCGATGCCCTCCTTCCCACGCACGCAGGCGTGGCGGAGCGGCGGCTCGAGATCGGGGGCGTAGAAGCGCAGCATCGGATACTCGGGGGTGACCGAGCATTGTCGCGGACTCGCCCGGCCGTGCAACCCGCCCTGTTTTTCGGGTGGAACCGCGGCCCGCCGATAGCATCCCGTCATGGCCGAACGCGCTGTCCATGAGACCGACCTGCCGCTGAAGCTCCACGGGCGGGGAAAAGTCCGCGACGTCTATGCCCTGCCCAACGACGCCTTTTCCGCTCCGACGCTTCTCATCGTCGCAACCGACCGCCTCTCCGCGTTCGACGTGGTCCTCCCGACACCCATCCCAGGCAAGGGAGCGATCCTCAACCGTTTGTCCCTGGCGTGGCTCGACTGGATCGAAGAGCGCGGCCTGGCCCGCACCCATGTGCTCGCTCGTGACGCCGACGCGGTCCCCGGGCTCGACGATCGACACCGTGACGACCTCCGCGATCGTGCGATGGTCGGGCGACGCTGCGACGTCGTCCCCATCGAGTGCGTCGTGCGGGGCTACCTCGACGGCTCGGGCTGGCACGACTACCAGGCCACCGGGTCCGTCTGCGGCGTCACGCTCCCCCCCGGCCTCCAGCGCGGTGACCGGCTCCCCGAGCCCATCTTCACTCCCGCGACCAAGGCCGAGCGCGGCGACCACGATGAGAACATCAGCATTGAGCAGGCCGCCGCGACCGTAGGGCTGGCGACGATGGAGCGGCTGCGCGATTTGAGCCTGAGCATCTACAACGCCGGCGCCGTCTACGCCACCGAGCGCGGCCTGATTCTGGCCGACACCAAGTTCGAGTTCGGCTGGCCGATCGGCGCCGACCTCACGCCCGACGACCTGATTCTCGTCGACGAAGCCCTGACGCCCGATTCGTCGCGGTATTGGGACGCCGAGACATGGTCGCCCGGCGGCCCGCAGCCGAGCTTCGACAAGCAGTTCGTCCGCGATCACTTGCAGGGGCTCGTCGACGCGGGCGCGTGGGACAAGTCGCCGCCCGGGCCCGAGCTCCCGGAGTCGGTGGTGCGCGGCACCATCGAGCGCTACCGCGAGGCCGTGCAGAGGCTCTTCGGGCTGGCGTGATGGATATTGCTCGTCGCGTTCGGGCTGTGAGCAACGCGGGGCATCGATAGGGCGTCGACCGTGCGCACAAAAACAGCCCGGCGCTGCACACGCCGGGCTGTCCTTGTTCGTTTTTGACTCGCGTCGGCGTCCCGACGCGGCGAGTCGATTGTCAGCCCGTTCAGGCCGAGCGGCGACGACGGAACAGCGTGGCGCCGATCGCCGTGCCGAAGAGCGCGATAGCGCCCGGCGAGGGGATGAACGCGGTCGCGGTGAACGCGGCGTTGGCGGTGAAGCTGTTGATGACTTCCTCGCCTGCGGGGTTCTCAGCGACGGGCTCCAGCTCATCGAAGATGATGTCGGTGAGCGTGAAGACGGCGTCGATCGCAAAGAGCTGATCGATGCCCAAGTTGTTGAGGAACGGGCCGGGCGTGTACGCCAGATCGCCGCCCTCGACCATCGCCGTGGTGACGACCGAGCCGGCGCCGGCGAACAGGAAGAGCTGTCCTCCGTCGAGCGTCGCGCTCAGGATCACCTCGCCCTGGTTGGGGCCGGGCTCAGCAACGACGAACTCGAACGAGCCCTGCACCGACGCCATCGTCATCGGGCCGGACCGCAGCGGTGCGCCGAGGCTGAAGTTCATGTTGAGGGTCGCCTGAACCTCGGACGATGTGACGCCCGGCTCTTCGCTGCCGTCGACCACAAGGGTCACGGGCTGGCTCAGGTCGTACGTGATGAACGAAGGCGAGCCGATCGTGCCCGACACTTCGTTCCCGGTCGCGGGGTCGTCGAACGTGAAGAACACGTTGGCCGAGGCCACTGACGGCACCCCGAGCGCGCATGCAAGCGCGAGCGGTCGAATAAACATCTCTCTACTTCTCTCCCCCGCGTCGTGCGGACGCGGGATTCCCTGTGACTCTGCGAACAAGGCCCGATGTGCAGTCGGGCTGAACTCCGTCGAAAACATAGAGCAGTTTTGGACCGCGTGCAAGCGCGGTAACCGGAGGAAATAGCAGACTTTGTGTGAAGTTCGCTTCAGGGTGTGAAGCTGGGGCGTTCAACCCCGCTCACACCATCAAAAACGCCGGAGGGATAGCTCCCTCCGGCGTCTGGTGTCCGATCCTGCCGAGAAGTTTTGCCTCTCGTCAGGTATGCGTCCGGGATTTACCGATCACGCTCGGGGATGCCCATGCCCGACCGGTCCGGCCCTTCCGGCCGCTCGGGGCGCACCCAACGCTTCGTCTCGAGCTCCTGGAGCAGGTGCTCAACGGCTGCGTTGAGTTGCGGGTCCTCATCGTCGACCATCAGCGCCGGATCCGCGACGACCTCGATGTCCGGATCGACGCCGTGGCCCTCGATGCCCCAGGTGCCGTCCTTCTCGTAGTAGGCGAAGCCCGGCACGGAAACGGACGAGCCGTCGATCATCGCGGGCATGCCGGTGATGCCGACGAGGCCGCCCCAGGTCCGGGTGCCGATGAGCTTGCCGAGGCCGGCCTGCTTGAAGAGCGCGGGGAACATGTCACCGCCCGACCCGGCGAGCCCGTTGATGAGCATGGCCTTGGGGCCCTGGTGAGAGTCAGGGGGCCAGTGCCAGTCGACGCCGTCACGCAGGGCCCAGTAGTTGGTGATGGGGCGGTTGAGCAGCTCGATGAATCGGGTGGGGATCTGCCCGCCGCCGTTCCACCGCTCGTCAATGATCAGCGCCGGCTTGTGGCGCTGTCCGAAGAACTGGCGGAAGAGGTCGGTCTGACCCGGGACGCCCGTGTTGGTGACGTAGATGTAGCCGATCTCGCCGCCCGACTTGTAGTCGACCGCCTGGCGGTTGGCTTCGATCCACGCGCGGAAGCGCAGTTGGTACTCCTGGCCGGGGGAGTGCGGCTCGACGAGCACTTCGCGGTCGTCGTCGTTGCCCAGTTCGGCGTCGTCGGAGACCGTCAGCAGCGTGGTGCGGCCGGAGGTGCGCACGAACGCGGCCCACGGGTCCTTGTCGGTGTCCATCTCCAGACCGTTCACCGCAAGGATGAAGTCGCCCTCTTCCACGTCCATGCCGGGCATGGAGAAGGGGCCGCGGGCGTCGACGTCCCACTCGGCGCCCTGGTAGATCTTCGCGATCTGGTAGCCCGTGTTGCCGGCCTCGTCCTCGGCGAGGGCGAAGTCGACGCCCAGCATGCCGACCGGCACGCTCGGCCCGCTCTCCACCGCGCCTTCGCGGTAGTAGGCGTGGCCCACGTTCAGCTCCGAGATCATCTCGCGGATGATGTAGCTGACGTTCTCGCGGCTCACCGCGTCGTCGACCAGCGGGAGGTAGCGGTCGAGCACCGACTGCCAGTCCACTCCGTGCATGCCCGGGTCGTAAAAGAAGTCGCGGAAGCGGCGCCACGAGTCGACGACGACGTTGCGCCACTCCTCACGCGGGTCGATGCGTGTCTGCATGGCCGAGGTGTCGATCATGTTGCTCATCGACTGTCCCGGCGATGCCGACACGACCGCCCAGCCCGCAGGGCCGACGGCGACGAGCTCCTTCCCGTCACCCGACATCGCGAAGCCGAAGGCACCGGCGAGCACGTTCTTCTCGCCCTCGTCGCCGTCCTCGATGTCGTAGAGCTTGATCGAGGGCAGGCCCTCGCCCATGCGCACGTACACGAGCTGGTTCTTGTCGTTGACGGCCATGTTCGAGAAGGTGCCGGCCTGCACGGGCAGCATGATGGCGCGCTTCTCGAAGTCTTCGATGACGATCTCGACCGGCTCGTCGTCACCCCCGCCCGTATCACCGGCTTCCTCTTCGATGGCTTCGATCTGGTCGACGTCGAGTTCGTCCTCGGCGCGCTCGAGCGCCACGCCGCCGCTGAACGTCGAGCCACCCATCATCTCCGGGAACTTGATCGTCCACGCGCCGTTGAGCGTGTCACCGTTGAGCGTGTAGACCGTCTTGGATTCGATGCCCGGCTCCTGCACGCTCGTCGTGGTCAGAGTGCCGGCGTCGTCGTCCCACTCGGCGGAATCCGGGGCGTTCTCTTCGCCCTGGAACTCCGAGAGCATGAGCACGTCGCCTTCCTTGGTGACGAGGATGCTCACCGCGTAAGGCATCTCGGCGTCGGGGAAGATCTGCTGGCCCATGATGTTCACGGCGTCGAGGTTCTTCACGTCGCCGCTCCAGCGCCCGTAGAGCGGGTGCTCGAGGTCGTAGGGCGCGTAGGCCGGGTCCATCGCCTCTTCTTCGTCGGCGGCCTCGGCGTCGTCGCCCTCGGCGTCTTTGCCGTCCTCGCCCTCTTCGGTCTCCTCTTCCTCTTCCCACTCCTCTTCGTCGTTCTCGAGCGCCCAGGGGTTCTCGACGTCCATGTTCAGCGGCACGGCGACGAGCACACCCGTGTCCTTGTAGACGAACGAGGTGTCGGTCGGGATGCCCGAGTACTGCGGCGTGAAGTTGCGGTTGGTTGCGAAATAGAGGTACTCGCCCTTGCGGTCGAACGCCGGCGCGTACGAGTTGAACATCTCGCTCGTCACGGTGTGCAACTCGCCCGCCTCGATGTTGTAAAGGTGCACCTGACCGAACGCGTTTTCGCGGTTGGCGAGGCTGAAGGCGAGCCAGTTGGAGTCGTGCGACCACGAGGGCGAGGGCGCCTCGGCGTGCGGGTCGGTCGCGATCAGCGTCTGCTCGCCGCTCTCGACGTCGAGCAGGAAGAGCCGGCCCGACTTGTCGGTGTAGGCGATCATCTCCGAATCGGGCGACCAGCTCTGCAACTGACGCCAGCGGTCGCCGTCGGTGGTGAGCTGGCGCGTTTCGCCCTTGCCGTCGCTCTGGGTGACGTAGACCTCGTACTCACCGGTCGTGTCGGAGAGGAAGGCGATCCAGCGGCCGTCGGGCGACCAGATGGGGAAGCGCTCGGCGACGCCGTCGGTGCGGGTGAGGTTGCGCGTGATGCCCTCGTCCGCGGGGAGGCTCCAGATGTCGCCGCGGGCCTCGGTCACGACGCGCTTGCCCGTCGACGAGATGTCGCCCGAGACGACGTAGTTCGAGGCGTCCACGACGCGCTCGCGCAGCCCCTCGCGCTCGCCGGGGATCACGATCTCCACCACGCGTGTGCGCCCGGTGCGGCAATCCAGAAGCCGCATCTCCGAGCCGAGCTGGAAGACGATCTCGCCCTGTCCGCGCGCACCCGGACCGATCGAAACATCCTTGACATCGAAGTCCTCGAACGTCGTCACCTGCTCGCGACGGCCCGAATCCACGTCGTACCGCCAGATGTTCCAGCGATGCTCCGGGCCGGCGTCCGAGACGTAGTAAATGCTCTCGCCGTCGGGCGACCACATGGGCTGCGTGTCCGTGCCCTCCCACTCGGTGATGCGACGGCTCTCGTAGGTGTTGAGGTTGAAGAGCCAGATGTCCGTCGCCATCCCGCCGCGGTAGCGCTTCCAGGTGCGGTTGTCACGGGTGTGGGGGGTGTACGCCAGCCAGTCGCCGTCCGGGGAGATCGCGCCGAGCGTGCCATACGCGATGGGCAACGCTTCGGGCAGGCCGCCGGTCGCGGACACCTTGAAGAGCTGGGCCGCCTTGGGGTGGTTGTGCATCAGCCCGGCGTGGAAGAGCAGCGTGTCGTCGTCCACCCAGTCGCAGAGGAACTCGTTGGTGGGGTGGTACGTCACGCGCTCGGAGACGCCTACGCCGTCCGTCGGGACGACGTAGAGGTCGCGGTCGCCCTCGTAGTTGCCCTGGAAGGCGACGCGGGAGCCGTCGGGGCTGAAGCGCGGGCGCATCTCCATCCCGGGCGGCGAGGCCAGCCTGCGGGCGGTGCCGCCGGCTTTATCCACCACCCAGAGGTCGTTGGCGTAGACGAACGCGATCAGGTCTTTGCTCACGTCCGGCGTCATCATCATCGTCGCGTCGGGCGTGAACCCGGCCTCTCTCTGCGCCAACGCCGGCGACGCGGGAGCGACACAAAGCGTCGCGCCGATCATCACCGACGCAACACCTATTCTCGTGTGGGTCATCTGGGGTCTCCTCAAGGACTCGAAACAACTGCGGCTCCGCGGTTGCAAAGCCGTCCGGATGTGCTTGTACCGAAAATCACACCGCTCGTTGACGCCGTTCTTCCAACACCTGAGCCGAGACGCGCCACGCAACCCCGTCCGACGCCATTTCCCCGCGTGTCGGCGAGCGCGCAAAAATTGGAACGCTGGCCTAGTTGACTTGGTTGAGACTGAGTCTCAATACTGCGTTCGCGGTGTCGACCTGTGCCGACGCCATCATCCCATTCGCTGAGCAGAGAGAGACCCATCATGCTGCGCCACACCACTGCGTTGCTTGCCCTGGCCGGGCTCGCCGCGGCCCCCGCGTTCGCGGGCGCCGTCACCCTCGATCTTCCTGTCACCGAGACGTTCGACGCCGACAACGCCGGCTGGGCGGACGGCCCGGGCAACCCCGCCGCCTTCAACCCCGCCGGCTTCATCACCAGCGAGGTCAGCCTTCCGCTGCCCCAGCCACCGTCCCCATTCGCCCCCGCCTCCGCGGTCATCTTCCGCGCCAACGCCGGCGCTTCGGGCGACGGCTTCTTCGGCAACTACTCCGCCAGCGGCGTCGACTCGATCTCCTTTGACCTCTCAAACGTCAGCCCCGGGCCGTTCGCCTTCCTCGTGCGCCTCAGTGCCGGGCCGGGTCAATCGGTCGTCTCGTCGCTGGCGCCCGTCGTCGCTCCGGGCGGGCCCGACGCGTTCACCACGGTCACCATCCCGCTCACGATCAACGATGTTGACGTCGCCGGCTTCGCCAGCCCCGGCGCTGTCCTCGCGAATGTCACTTCGCTCCAGATCGTCGCGGTCGAGATTCCGAACGTCTCCCCCGGCGAGGGAACGGCCCTGTTCGCGCTGGACAACGTCACGCTCGTACCAGCGCCCGGGGCAGCCGCGTTGCTGGGGCTGGGCCTCGCGGGGCTCACGCGTCGTCGCCGCTGACCGGCATCGGATCGCAACCGTTCTCCGTTTTCCTACAGGCACATGGAGGCGTGCGTCGATGATCGACGCACGCCCTGTTTGTGTGCCGCGCGATCACCCGAGCGGAGTGGAGGAGCCGGCGGTATACTCGCTGTCTCGCGATGGACCGCGGGAGCGGGCGGCAGCAATGCCCGCACGGGCGGCGAGAGACGCCGTCGCCCACCACTTCGTATGGACGCGTCCGTGTCGATCGCTCGCGCGCTCGCCTGCCCCATCGCTCGCTCTTCGGGCTGTTCCGCCTGGCTTCTCGTCGCACGCGCGTGCCGGTCGCCCAAAGGTTGGCTTCCATGACATCAACGCCTCCCGCTCGCCTGCGATGGAGCGGGCCTCACATCGCGCCCGCTCCGGCCTTCGCCCAGGCGGGCGACGTGATTGCGGGGCGTGCGCTCGAACGCGCGTTGCCGAGGCACCCTCTGGCCGAGCGGTGGCTCGCGCGGCCCGCGGCTGAGGATCAGGTCGCCGGCGACGGTGTGATCGGCATGCGTCCGGCCCAACTGCTGTACCGGCTCCCGGCCCATTTGGGTCGCGGGGGCAACCCCGCCGCTCTGGATCATCCGCACATCCTGCGTGCCGACGCTCTCGCGCCGCACCAGCCGCACGTCGGACGTTGGCTCGCGTCGCGCTTTCCCGGCGTGCACGGTCGACTGTTCCCGCTCGCCGACGTTGCCCGACGTCGCCCGGGCGGGAGTTTCCCGGTTGCGGAGGCGGTGGAGGTGGCGCGCCACCTGCTCGACGCCGCCCGCCATGCGCACGCCATGGGCGTTGCGCACGGTCCGATCGACCCCAGTGGTGTGCTGGTCGACCCGCGCGGGCGCGCGCTGGTCGAGTTGTACGCCATGTCTCCCGGCGCCCGCGAACGCGATGCTGATCTCGACGAAGTCCGCTCCATCGCGAGCCTCACGCTCCGTCTGGTCGATCCCGACGCGACTGCGCAGCGGCCCAAGGGCCTGCACGCGGCGCTTCTCCGATGGTCCGAGGACGTCCACGACACGGACGCTCCGGCGGGCGAAGCGTTTGAGATGCTGCAGACCATCGCTTGAGTGCTGACCGGCCTTCGGGGTGAGTCAGCCCGCGCTCCCCGCGGGAGGCTCACCCGAAGCACCCGAGTTGTCCAGCGATCCGTTCCCCGCCCGGGGCGGCGAAGGGTCGCCTTCATCCTGCGCAGCGTCCGCACCCGCGCCATCGGCAGCCGAAGCCCCCTCGACAACGGCGAGCCGTTCGAGCAGCGGGGGGGTGAGACCGTCGCCCAGTCGCTGCCGCAGGACGGCGATCGCCGCCGCCGCGGCCTGGGGGTCGTCGAGGCGCTCGATCGCGCGCACCCAGGCCTCCGCGGCGCGTTCGGCTGCGAGCTCGGCGGAGAGAGCCGCGGCCTCTTCGAGTTGTGCAAGCATGACCAGACAGTGCACGCGCACCAGCCTTAGCCGATCGGTCATCAGCTCGGCCGGCCGCGCATCGAGCGCCTCGAGCGCGCCCTGGGGGGCGCCGGCCTCCAGCCGCGTTTCGGCGAGCATGGCGAGGAGTTCGGCCCGGGGCGCATCGTCCGCGGGTCGCTCGCCCTCGGGGGTTGCGGCGTGGAAGGCGGCGGTGCCGGCGTGCGCGAGCAACGCCGCTCGCGTCGCACCGTCCTCCACGCTTGCCACCGCTTCGAGGCGCTGCACGGGCGGCAGGGCGAGGAACACCGTCTTCAGCGCAGCGAGCCGCTGGTCGGGCGACGACCCGGCACCGGCATGCACCACCTGAACCGCTGTACGAAATCCATCGTCGGTCGCTCGGTGCGTCGCGAGCGCGTCGATCGCCGAGCCGAGCAGCGCTGGGCGGTCGAAGGCCGCGTCGACGACGTAGCGGTGCAGCGTGGGGTCCTTGCCGAGGCGCTTGGCCGCCGCGAGGGCGACCGCCTCGTCCGGTCCGCTCAGCAGCGGGACCAACGCTGCGGGGTTGCCTGTCTGCGCGACGATGTCCACGGCTGCGGGCGTGGGCGACGCTTCGAGTTGCTCCAGAGCGGCTCGGCGCAGCGTGTCACGGGCGGCGGCGTCCAGCAGCGATTGCTCGAGGAGCGTTGCGCCGGCGAGGAGCGCCGCCGGTCGGGCAGGCGATGCTCGCGTGGCCCACGCCAGCACCGGCCCGACCACCTCCGGCGAGGGATGCCTGGCCGCCAGGCGGAGCAGCGGGGCCGCGCCTTGCGCCGAGAGCGTGTCGCCCACCAGGGCCGCTCGCACGCGGTCGAGTTGCGAGGCGTCGTTCATGCGCTCGAGCAGCGTGGCGGCGATCGGGGTGCGCTCGTCGCCCGGGGGTTCCAGCAGGCCGCCGAGTGCCGTTGCGACGCTTGCGTCCAGCGGCCGCGCGTTGAAAAGGCTCCGTTCAGCGAGCTCCAGCCCAAGGTGCGACAGGGCGTTGTCGCGGTGATCGATGAGTCCAGCGATGAGCGTTGATCGTTGATCGTCGCTTGAGATGACGTACAGCTGGCGATATGCCTCGCGAAGCTGTTCCAAGAGTGTTTGAGTTCGTTCCTCGGCACGCCGGCCTGCCGCGCGCTGGCGTTCCGCCGTCGCGTGGGCCCACGCTTCGGCGGAGATCAGGCGTTGATCCTCCCACCAGCCCAGCCACTCGTCCGGAGTCCATGCATGGCCCCGCGCTCCCGAGAGTCCGGTCTGAGCGCGAAGAGTCGACAGGGCCGCTTCGAGTGACTCGGGGGCAAGCGTCGTGGGGTCTTGCTTCCACCGCTCGAGCCGCCCCATCACCGACGCGACCGCGCGCCGCTCCGTGAAGCGCGACAGCGCCCGGAGCGTCGCACGCAGCGCCTCGCCGTTCATCCGGTCGGCGAGTGCAACGAGCTCGACCCGCAGATGCATGGGCGGCGTCTCGGTCCATTCGATGGCCTGAGCCAGCGTGCTCGCGGGCGACCCGCCGGCCTCAAGCGTCGCCGCGACCGCCTGCACCGCGACCGGATCGGCATGCGCGATCAGTCGCTTGGCTGCCTCCGATCGCGCCTCGGCAGGCGTTTTCGCCGCGTTCAGTTGGTGCAGGAGCCTCTCGATGTCCCCTCGAGCGTCTGGGCCGACATCGGCGGGCACGCTACCGGACCCGGCGTGTGCGTCACCCGGCGTGGTGTCATCCGCGAGTACGCGCACGCCCAGGAACATGACGATCGCAGCGAGGCACAGCATTCTCCATGGGTGATCGACCCGCATCCTCGGCCCCATCTGGCATGATCGTCAATGCTTGACACCGAATGCTTCACGGGCCCTGCGAGCCCACGCCGCACCGCGGTATCATAGGGCTCGCGACGCGCCGCTCGACCGCGGCTCGCCCGGCCTCGCCCGCTCAGGAGACCTCGGCTCACGATGAACGACTGGTCCGAAGCAGAACGCCGCGTCGAGAAGGCGCACGAGCTCTACGAGGCGGGCCGGTGGGACGAAGCCGAGACCGAGCTGCGCGAGGCGCTCGCGCTTAACCCGTACAAGCCGGAGTGGCACTTCAACCTCGGGCTCACGCTCGAGGCCGCGGGGCGTTACGACGCCGCCATCCGGGCGTTCGAGGACGCCCTGCGCCTCGAACCGCGCGAGGTGCAGACGCTCGTCGCCCTAGCGCTCAACGCGTTGCGGATCGAGCGGCTGGAAGACGCGCTGGAGTGGTTGGAGCAGGCCCGTTCGGTCGAGCCGCGCCGGTGTGAGGTGTACGTCCACCGCATCGAGGCCCTCTCTCGTCTCGGGCGTCACGAAGAGGCCGAGCTGAGCTTTTACGAGGCGCTGCAACTCGAGGGCGACCACGCTCCGGCCTATTGCAACATGGCCGAGGCGTTGATGGATCGCGGCGAGCACGAGCGTGCGGCGTTCTGCTTCCGCGAAGCCGCGGCGCTCGACGCCGAGTTGCCGCGGATCCACGGTCGGCTGGCGCAGGCGTACGCCGCGACGGGTCGGCAGGAGCGTGCCCGTCAGCTCTTCCTCCGCGAGCTGCGTGACAACCCGGGCGATCCCGACACGCTGCTCGACCTGGGTGATCTGCTCGTCGAGATGAACCGCTTCACCGAAGCGGGCGAGAAGTATCGGCGTGTGCTCGAGATCGAGCCGGACAACGCGGACGCGCACTTCGCTCTGGCCGAGTTGGCGGTTCGTCAGCAGCGCGACGCCGAGGCGCTCAACGCCTACCGCCTCGTGCGCAAGCTGGACCCCGAGCACCCCGAGGCAACGCGCCGCTGCGTGGGTCTTCTGCTCAAACGCGGAGGCGACAGCGACGAGGCCGTCAAGCTGCTGCGCGAGGAGGCCCGGCGCCTGCGCGACCGCCCGCAGGAGTTCAACACCGAAGACCTGACGGACCTGGGCGACCTGCTGCTGGACGCCGGCCTGCCGCGTCAGGCGGCGCGTGTCTTCGCCCAGCTCCGCGATCGCACGCCGGGCGATGCCGGAGTCTGGCACCGCCTGAGTGTCGCGCAGCTCGAGGCCGGGCTGCGTAGTGAAGGCATCCTGAGCGCCCGTCGTACGCTGCGGCTGAAGCCCGATCACGTCGCCGCGCTGCACAACCTCGCCCTCGCGCTGGCCCACGACCGGCAATGGTCGCGGGCGCAGGCCTACGTCAAGCGCGGCCTGAACCACGACCCCGACGACACGCTGCTCCGGCGGCTGATGATGACCATCCGGGTCCGCCGGGCGCTCGCCTGGCTCACCACCCCGCTCTTCGGGCGCCTGTCGAGCCGTCCCCGAGTGTGAGCGTACGTTCTGTTTGGGTGTCGTCGCGTTCGAGCGCTGGCGTTAGGGCGTTCGTGCGCGCGTAGACCTCATCGGCGATCAGTTTCGCCTTCGCCTGGCTGCCGAGCGGGCCGACTCTGATCTTCACCATGGTCATGCGTTCCGTCAGCCGCGTCAGCGTGACGGTGCCGAGATGTCCGCGTTCGTCGCTGATGCGGACCGTACGCGTGCGCGCGAGCTCGATGCTCAGGTGCTCGCCTTCGTCGAGCTGTATGTCTTCAGCGGACCGCAGCGGCTCGCGCTTGTCGTTGGTGACCTCCATGGCCAGCCGCTCGAGCGCCCAGTCGAACGCTTCATTGACGAGCAGGAGACTCTGGTCGTCGGCGTAGGTGAGCGATCCGGCGCTCCAAAAGGCGTACCCCGCCTGGGCCGCGCTCGCTGAGCTCGCCGCCAGTGCGATCGTCGACCCGGCTAGGATCGCGCAGCCCGAGAGGCCCGCCACCGCTGCGAGGCAGCACGCGCCGATACATGAACGAGTCATTTTCCGTTGAGACCATCGAGTAAGCATGCCGCATTTTGGCGGGGCGGCGCGGCGCTTCCACCGGGAGCACTCGGCAAACAGCACTGACCTCGCAGAACCGAGGTCAGTGGCGCCCGTCGAACTCACCGCTACCGCATTCCGATCAACCGCGCGGCTTCGTCCACGTCCTTGTCGCCGCGGCCCGAGCAGTTGATCACGACGTGATCGTCCGACGACATCGAAGCCGCGCGCCGGACGGCTTCGTCCACGGCGTGGGCGGTCTCGATCGCGCAGAGCACGCCTTCGGTGCGGGCGAGCAGTTGCATCGCGTCGAGAGCCGCGCCGTCGCTGACTTCGGTGTAGGTGACGCGGCCGGTGTCTTTCCAGTACGCGTGCTCGGGGCCGACGCCGGGGTAGTCGAGCCCCGCCGAGCAGGAGTGAACGCCCATGGTCTGGCCGTGCTCGTCCTGGAGGACGTAGGAGAGGCTGCCGTGGAGGACGCCCGGCTCGCCATAGGAGAGCGGCGCCGCGTGATCGCCGGGCGACTTGGAGCGTCCGCCGGCTTCGACGCCGACGAGCTCGACCGAGGCGTCGTCGACGAAGGGGAAGAAGATGCCCGCGGCGTTGCTCCCGCCGCCGACGCAGGCGATGATGGAGCTGGGCAGGCCGCCGAAGGCGTCGGCGCATTGGCGTTTGGTTTCCTCGCCGATGATCTTCTGGAAGTCGCGGACGATCATCGGGAAGGGGTGGGGCCCGACGACGGAGCCGAGGATGTAATGGGTGGTTTCGACGCTGGCCATCCAATCGCGCATGGCCTCGTTGGTCGCGTCCTTGAGCGTGCGCGTGCCGCTCTCGACGGGGACGACCTTCGCGCCCATCAGCTCCATTCGGACGACGTTGAGGTGCTGGCGGCGGACGTCTTCGGCGCCCATGTAGACGATGCAATCGAGGCCGAGGTGCGCGCAGGCGGTCGCGGTCGCGACGCCGTGCTGCCCCGCGCCGGTCTCGGCGATGACGCGCTTCTTGCCCATGCGCGTACACAGCAACGCCTGGCCGACGGTGTTGTTGATCTTATGCGCGCCGGTGTGCGCCAGGTCTTCGCGCTTGAGCCAAATGGTCGCGGCCTTGTTGTCGCTCGAACGCTCGGCGGCGATGCGCGTCAGGCGATCCGCGCGGTAGAGCGGCGTGGGCCGACCCACGAAGTCGCGGAGCATCGCCTGCAGCTCCGCGTTGAAGCCCTCGTCGGCGCGGGCGGTGTCGAAGGCCTCGCGCAGCTCGGCCAGCGCGTGCATGAGCGTCTCGGGGACGTAGGCGCCGCCGAAGCGGCCGAAACGCCCGCGCCCGTCGGGCACGACGCTGAAGCGGTCGATCACGTCATTCTGTTGGACCGGGCTGCTGGTCATGGCGCGATCGTACGCGCGGCCTGGCCCACCCGATTCCCCGATCACCCCGAGATGCGTGATTATGCGTACACGTCCACGGCGCGGCCCACGTTCGCCCCGCCCGATCCGGCGCGGGCGGCAACCTTCCCGGCCTCGTTGGCCGAGGCGATCAGCGCGTTGATGGATCGCCCCTGCTGCTCGTACTGATCGAGGGCCAGCCGCGTGGTCTTGAGGCTCACCGCGTCGGAGAGGCTCGCACGCGAAACGGCGCTGCTGACGGCTGCGGAGTTTACCTGCATGCAGTCGGTATCGTCGCAGCCTCGTGCTCGCTGAAGCGCCGATCACAAAGGGCGCTCAGTTTTCTGCGCGTCCGAGAACGTCACTCATCTCCCGCCTCCGAATCGGAGCTCCCGATGTCCCCTTGGACGCTCGCCCTCGTCATCGTCATCGCCGGGTGGTACCTCGTGCTGAGCGTGGTGTCGTTCGTCCGTTACGGGCTGGACAAGCGGGCCGCGATCCGTGGCCGGTGGCGCGCCAGTGAACGGTCGCTGTACCGCATCGACCTGCTCGGCGGCTGGCCGGGCGGGCTGCTGGGTCAACGCGTCTGGAAGCACAAGCGTCGCAAGCTGCGCTACATGCTCCGGTTTTGGCTCGGCGTGTTGATCCATGTTGCGGTGTGGGGATTCGTCGCGTGGCTGGTGATCGCCAAGCCGCTGGCCTGATCGCGCAGCAGCGGGGGCGCCTCCCTACCCTCACCGCTCATGAAGCCAACCGTTCTCCACACGATCGCCGCGCTCGTCCTGCCCGTCTGGCTTTCGGCCTGCGCCGCCCCGAGTGCCCACGACATGCACGACCACACGACATCGCTCTCTACCTACGCGAGCCCGGAGGATCGGGCGTACGCCGCCGAACTCGCCGCCCGTCGCGCCGACTGGCGCAACGGAGCGATCGTCTACCACGTCTTCGTCGACCGCTTCGCGCCCTCGGCCGATCTCGAGGCCAAGCGGCATCTGTACCCCAAGCCGAAGGTGCTGCGTACCTGGGACGAGCAGCCCGAGCGTGGCGTGTACGACGGGAACGTCCGAGTCTGGACGCACGAGATCGAGTTCTGGGGCGGCGACATCGACTCGCTGCGCTCGAAGCTCGACCACATCCACGACCTCGGCGCCGACGTGCTCTACCTCAACCCTATCCACGAGGCGTACACCAACCACAAGTACGACGCGCTGGACTACTTCGTCGTCAGCCCCGAGTACGGCACGCGGGAGGACGTCGCCAAGCTCGCTTCCGACCTGCACAAGCGTGGCATGAAGCTCATGCTCGACGGCGTCTTCAACCACATGGGCCGCAACAGCCCGAAGTTTCAGGAAGCCAAAGCGAACGAGGACAGCGCGCATCGCTTCTGGTTTTACTTCGACGAGCGGTACAAGCACTGCTACCGCGCCTGGTACAACGCCGCGAATCTGCCCGAGATCAACCTCGATGATCCACGCGTCAAGGCGCGCCTCTACGACGACGCCGACTCCGTCGTTCGGGGCTACCTCACCGAGGAAGGCGTCGACGGCTGGCGGCTCGACGTCGCGTACGACTTCGGGCCCAACATCCTCGCCGAACTCACCGAGGCGGCGCACGACGCCAAGCCCGGCTCGTGGGTCGTCGGCGAGATCTGGAACGAGCCCAGCGGTTGGATCCCCGCCGTCGACGGCGTGATGAACTTCCACCTGCGTGAGATGATCCTCTCGCTGGTGCGCAACGAAGCGAGCGGGGCCCACATCGGCCGCCTGATCGAACGCCTGCACGACGATGTCGGGCTCAGGGGCCTGCTGCAGTCGTGGATCGTCCTCGACAACCACGACACGGCGCGCCTCGCGACGATCATCCCCGACCCGCGCAAGCGCGCCATCGCTCAGACGCTGCAGTTCACGCTCCCGGGCGCACCGGTCGTCTACTACGGCGTCGAAGCCGGCATGACCGGTGGCAACGACCCGGAGATGCGCGGCCCGATGGATTGGGACCGCGCCACGCCCGACAACTCCGAGTACCAACGCCTCAAGGCGCTCATCGACCTGCGCAACGAGATCCCCGCCCTGCGCGTCGGCGATTTCAAACTCCTCGATGCGCAGCACGTGCTGGCTTTCCAGCGCACGGGCGTCCGCGCGGGCGACACCGTCACGGTGATCGTCAACGCGTCGGACCGCACGGTGAAAGACCTGCTCTCGACGCGCAACTGGAAGGCGATGAACTTCGGTGCCCTGCGCGACCAGGTCACCGGCGAAGAAGTCCCCGTGCGCATCTTCTCGGGGATGCTGCACGTCGAAATCCCGCCGATGACCGTCTGGGTCCTACGCAACGAGCTCCAACCCGGCTTCCGCTACTCGCCCTACAAGCGCATCCACTGAAGCCTGGCTTTCTTCGGGTGTTACTGGTTGTTTCGGGTGCCACTGACCTGCCTTTGCAGGTCAGTGCGTTGGAGTGTGGTGACACGTTCGTCATCCCCCAACCAAAGCCGCCTCCCCCTCCGCCAACACCACCACCCGATCCCCCCGCCGAGCCACCACCGGCACGGCTCCCGTGAACGACCCGAACGCAGGGAACACCAGCGCCTCGCACGACGCGTCATGCCAGAAGCACTTGAGGCGTGCGCGGCTGCGCGTCACGCGATCTTCGAGCACGACCGCCGGGTGCAGGTGCCCGCAGAGCGTCGGCTCGCCGCGGGTCGTGGGGGGTTCGTGCGCAATCGTCAGGCCGTCCATCGGCGCGGGACCATCGACGATCGCGACGTTCCAGGACGCCGGCGGTTCGCCCGCGTTGCGATCGTGATTGCCGCGGACGAGCACGATCTCCACGTCAGCGTGCGTGAGGCGCCAATCGGCGACAGCCTGGCAGACTTCGCGCGTCCGCCCGGCTCGCGCGTGCAGCAGGTCGCCCAGCACGATGAGCCGCAGCGCACCGGTGTCGTTGAGCGCACGCGACAGGCGATCGAGATCGTGCCGCGTCGTGCGCTCGGGCACGGGCACGCCCCCGGCGCGGAAGGCGGCCGCCTTGCCGAAGTGCGTGTCGGCGACGACGAGCGTCGCCTGCGCGTGCCAGTACGCCGTTGCGTCGCCTCGGAGTGCGAGCGTTTCGCCGTGAAAGTCGAGCTCAACCACGCGTCGCCCCCGCGCGTGCCACGTCGCCGGCGGCTTCTTCCAGGTGCAGCACCATGCGCCCGATGCGGTCCTTCCACTGCTCGCTGCTGATGTGCTGCGCACGCAAACTCTCGGCCCACAGCGGGAACGACAGCGGCGTCAAATGCGGCGCTTCGATGATCCTCACGTCGGCGATCGACAGTTCATCCAGTGCTGTGCGCATGCGCTGCAACTCCAACTGCTGTTCGAGCACCTCACGCTTCGCCTGGTCGAGCAGCAGGTTGGACGGGTCGAACTCGCTGAAGACGTCGAAGAAGAGCTCTGAGCTCGCCTGGAGCTGGCGGTTGCTCTTGCCGCTGCCGGGAAAGCCGGTGTTGATCAGCCCGGCGATGCGGGCGATGTCGCGGAAGCGCCGGCGGGCGAGCTGGCTCTCGTTGACGCATTCGAGCAGGTCCTCGAGCAGCCGCTCCTGCGTGAGCAGCGTGGGCCATTCGTCGGCGTCGAGGCGCAGCGGCTGGGCGCTGCGCAGCTCGATGCCGTAGTCGTTGGCGGTGATGTCGAGCGTCGCCGGCCGCGTGCGCGCGATGCGGTGGGCCAGCAGCGCGCCGAGCCCCTCGTGCACGAGCCGGCCCCGGAAGGGAAAGACGAAGGTGTGCGCGCCGCTGCGCGTCGTTGTCGTCTCCACCAGCAGCTCGCCCGGCGCCGGCAGCGTCGACCAGCGCAGTTGCAGCTCGAGCATGGGCCGGACGGCCCGCATCTCCGGGCCCTCGTAGAGGCCACGGCGGGCCTGATCCAGCCGCTCGCGCACGCGAGCGGCGAGCTTCGTGCTCAGGGGGCTACGCCCACCCTGCCAGCGCGGCACGATGCCCTTCTTCGATCGGGCGGTCTTCACCCACGCCGTCATCTCACGCACGCGCTCGAGCTCGAGCACGCGCCCGGCAAAGACGAAGCGGTCGCCCGGCGTCAGGCGCGCGACGAACGACTCCTCGATGTGCCCCAGGCTCTGGCCATTGCCGAACTTCACGGCGATCGCGGTGTCGGCGGTGATCGTGCCGATGCCCATGCGGTGCCGTCGGACGATGCGGTCGTCCGACGCGGTGAAGCGCTCGCCGTCTTCCTTGAGGCGCTGGTATTCGGGGTACGCGCCGAGAGCTGCGCCGCCTCGGGTGAGAAAGTCCATCGTCCAGCCGAACTCCTCGTCGGTGAGCTTGCTGAAGGCGTGGGTGGTGCGCACTTCGTCGTGGAGCTGCGCGCGTGTGAAGCCGCCGCCGGCGCCGATGGTCACGAGGTGCTGCACCAGCACGTCCAGCGGCTTGCGGATCGCGGGCCTCGGCTCGACGTCGCGCTGTTTCGCGCCGTCGCGCGCCGCGGCGAACTCCACGAGCTCGAACGCGTGCGCCGGGACGCAGAGCACGGCGCTCGTGCGCCCGGGCGAGTGCCCGCTGCGCCCGGCGCGTTGCAGCAGCCGCGCGATGCCTTTGGGGCTGCCGACCTGGATCACCTGATCGACGGGCGAGAAGTCAACGCCCAGGTCGAGCGAGCTCGTGCAGACAACGCAGCGCAGCGAGCCTGCGCGCAGGCGGTCCTCCACCTCGTTGCGCACGTCCCGGTCGAGCGAGCCGTGATGGATCGCGACCTCGCCCAGCCATTCGGGTTTGGCGTACGTGATGGCGCGGAACCAGAGTTCGGTCTGGCTGCGCGTGTTGGTGAACAAGAGCGTGCTGCGCGCTTTGGCGATCGACTCGAGCACGGGCTCGAGCAGATTCGTACCGAGGTGCCCGGCCCACGGGAAGCGTTCGACGTCCGCGGGCAGAACGGTGGAAATCCGCGTCTTCTTGGGCATGCGTCCGGTGACGAGGGCGGCTTCCTCGGCGTGCGGTCCGCGCCCGACGAGCGCCTCGCGCGCTTCGTCGAGGTTGCCGAGCGTTGCGGAGAGGCCCCACGTGCGCAGGCCGGGGTTCCACATACGCAGGCGTGCGAGCGCGAGCTCGGCCTGCACGCCGCGCTTGGAGGACATCAGCTCGTGCCACTCGTCGACGACGACGGCGCGGATCGTGCGCATGGCGCGCCTGGCGTCGGCGTAGCTCAGCAGCAGCGTGAGGCTCTCGGGCGTGGTGACGAGCGCTGTCGGAA
Organism: uncultured Phycisphaeraceae bacterium; assembly: GCA_964440605.1. Taxonomy (GTDB): domain Bacteria; phylum Planctomycetota; class Phycisphaerae; order Phycisphaerales; family UBA1924; genus CAYTSW01. The sequence goes on from CAYTSW010000001.1 coordinate 66,419, forward strand.
GGCGCGTGCGCTGCTTGGCCTTGAGCGACTGCGTCGTGTCGCCCGTGCGCAGCTCGATGGTCCAGGGCAGGCCGAGTTCCGCGACGGGTTCGGCGAGCGAGTGGGCGGTGTCGGTCGCGAGGGCGCGCAGGGGCGTGAGCCAGACGACGCGCGCCGGCTCGGCGTGCTCGCGCTTGAGATCGCCCTCGACCGGAGCCGGGCTCGTTTCGAGCGCTTCCATGAGCGGGCCGCCCCAGACGGCGAGCGTCTTGCCGGTGCCCGTCGGCGCATGCAGCAGGCCGCTGCGGCCGGCGCGGTAGTGCGCCCAGACCTCGCGCTGGAAGGCGAATGGCTCCCAGCCGCGTGAGGCGAACCAGTCGTGCAGAGCTCGCGGCTCGAGCGTGCGGGCGGTCATCGCACGCCCTCCACCTTAGCGGTGGCGCGCTGGGCGTCGAGCAGTGATTCGAGAGACGCGAGCGTGTCGGCCTCTTCGACCTTCTTGTCGCGCCGCCAGCGGTTCATGCGCGGGAAGCGCAGCGCGATGCCGGCCTTGTGTCGATCGGAGCGTTGCAGGCCCTCGAAGGCGAGCTCGAAGACCTGCGTCGGCCTGACGAGGAGCACCGGGCCGCGGCGCATGGTCGTGGTGCTGCGGATGATCGCGTCGACGGCGTCGATCTCCTCATCCGTCAGGCCCGAGTACGCCTTGGCGAACGTCACGAGCTCGGCGTCGCCATCGTCCGCTGGATCAGCGCTCCAGACGGCGAACGTGTAATCGGTGAAGAGCGAAGCGCGCCGGCCCGAGCCGCGCTGGGCCGCGACGAGCACCGCGTCGATCGTGAGCGGATCGATCTTCCACTTCCACCAGTCCCCCCGCACACGGCCCGCACGGTACGGCGCATCGCGGCGCTTGAGCATCAAGCCTTCAACGGCGAGATCACGCGAGCGCTCGCGCGTCGTTGCGAGGTTGTCCCAGGAATCGAAGGCGACGAGCGGCGAGAGGCGCAGGTGTGTCTGCGTGCCGTGCGCAAGCTCGACGTCGTTGAGCAATGACTCCAACAGATGTCGGCGTTCATCCGTCGGTCGCTCCCGCACGTCTTCGCCGGCGTGTTCGAGGATGTCATAGGCCATGAAGATCACGGGAACGTCGTCGAAGAGCATCACCTGGCGGCGTTTTCGATTCAGGCGTTTCTGGAGTTCCTGGAAGGGCATCGGCGCGCCGGCGTCCCAGGCGAGGACTTCGCCGTCCATGACGGTGTCGGTTGGGAGGAGTGCGCCGATCTGTTGGAGTTCGGGGAAGCTGCCGCCGATGAGTTCGTCCCCGCGCGACCAGAGGGCGGGCCCGTGCGCGCGGGCGATGAGTTGGGCGCGGATGCCGTCCCACTTCCATTCGGCCCGCCACTCGTCTGGCGGGCCGAGCGTGTCGGCGGGCTTTTCGAGCTGCGAGGCGAGGAAGAACGGGTACGCGCTGACGGGCCCGGTGTCGAGGCCCTCGCCGGTCATGATGGCCTGATAGGCGGTGGGAGTGGGGGACCAGTCGGTGCTGATGCGTCGGTCGAGTTCGGCGGGTTCTTCGCCGGCGATCTCGGCGAGCGCGCGCACGACGAGCTTGCGTTGGACGCCGACGCGGAAGCTGCCCGAGATGAGCTTGTGGAAGACGAAGCGTTCGAGCCCGCGATGCCGCGCCCACGCTTGCTTGAGCGCTTCGGTGCGCTCGTCGCTGGACATGTGGCGCATCGGGACAATCCGCCCTTCGATGACTTGGGCGAGGCCTTCCTCTTCGTCCTCGTCCTCACGCTCTGGCGCGAGCAGGGAGACGGTCTCCGAGAGATCGCCCACGGCGTCGTAGCAGGCGTCCACCATCCACAGCGGCAGACCGGCCTCGGCGGCCGCGGTCTCGCGCAGCTCGGTGTGACTGACCGCCCGCTTGGGCCTGCGGCCCGTGAAGAGCGCTAGTGCCCAGGCGGCGTCCTCGGGCGGGGCCTCGCGGAAGTAGTCGCGCAGCGCTCCGAGCTTCTCGCTCGTGCGTGTCGTCGCGTCGAGGCGGCGGTAGAGCTGGGTGAAGGCCTTCACTGTTCGGACTCGCTCGCGGCGGCTTCGTCGGCGACCTCGCCCACGTAGCGCGTGCGCAGGGCGAAGGCGCTGACGGTGCGCCCACCCACGCCGCGCTCGTTGAGGTAGCGGGCCATCTGTTCGGCGTAGCCGTGGGTCACGCCGATGCGGGTAGCGCCGGTCGCCTCGATGGTGCGCAGGAGGTCGTCCCAATCGGCGTGATCGGAGAGGACGAAGCCGCGGTCGAGGGCGCGGCGTCGGCGTGTGCCGCGGATGCGCATCCACCCGCTGGCCGCGGCGTCGCTGAAGGGGCGGAACTTGCGTTGCCAGCCCGAGCCGGCGGCCGAGGGCGGCGCGACGATCACGCCGTTGCCCTTGAGCGACTTGGCGTTCTCGGCGGTCGCGTGCACGGTCTCGGGCAGGTCGACGCCTTCGTCGCGGTACACGCGGTTCATCGCGTCGACCGCGCCGTGCACGCCGATAGGGCCGATCGAAGGGTCGAGCAGCGCGAGCACGCGTTGCGCCTTGCCGAGCGAGTAGGCGTAGAGCAGGCTGGTTCGTTCCTCTTCGATGTTGCTGCGCCACCAAACGTTGATTTCGCGCGCGACTTCATTGGGCTCGGGCCAGCGGTAGATCGGGAGGCCGAAGGTGCTTTCGGTGATGAAGGTGTCGCAGGCGACGGGCTGGAAGTCCGCGACGGTGCGCTCGGGGGCGCACTTGTAGTCGCCGCTGACCACCCACACTTCGCCCGAGGCCGACTCGACGCGCACCTGCGCCGAGCCGAGCACGTGGCCGGCGGGGTGGAGCGAGACGCGGACGCCGTCGAGATCGATGGGTTCGTCGTACTCGAGGCCGACGGCATCGATGTGCGCGCCGAGTCGGCGTCTGAGCAGGGGCACGCACTGGCGGTGGGCGATGTAGCGCCCGCTGCCTTCGCGGGCGTGGTCGGAGTGCGCGTGGGTGATGACGGCGGTGTCGACGCCTCGCCATGGGTCGACGTGGAACCCGCCCGCGGTGCAGGCGAGTCCCGAGTCATCGACGGCGAGCAGATCCATGGCCGTTAGTCGTCTTCGCTCCCGAGCCGCGTGCGGATGATGCCCTCGAGCACGCTCGTGGTGTCGCCCTCGAAGGCGAAGCGGTCGACGCGTCGGAAGACGTCGCGTCGTTCGCCGGTGCCGCTCACGAAGACGATGGGTCGCAGTGCGCGATACTTGGCGACGTTGAAGAGCCAGTCTGCGTCGGCGAGCACGGCGGCCGCGACCTCGGGGCTTTCGTAGAGTTCGAGGAACTCGTCGGGGTCGAGCCCGACGCGCGCCGCGGCGTCACGCACCGCGAAGCGTGTCCAGCCCGAGCGATTGGCGTTGATGTAGCCGAGCATCGCGAGGAAGGCCTCGTTGCCACCCAGACGGCCCGCGGTCTCCATGGCCTTGTGCATGGAGCAGGAGTTGGCGGATCGCATGGTCTCGGCCATGGGGTTGCAGTCTTCGTTGAGCGGGAAGTGGCGAAAGGTGATCTTCACGGCTTCGGGGTACTGCTCGTGCAGCGTGCGCAGCGCCTCGATCATGGGGCCGGCGGTCTCGGGCGTCTCCATGCACATAAAGACCTGCATGCCGAGCGGGGCGTCGGGGTTGCCCCAGAAGTTCTGGACCGCGTCGGAAGCGATGGGCTGCTCCATGCGGTCGGACGCGGTGAGGAAGTCCTCGATGTACTTATCGATCGCACCGGCGGGGGTGTCGGCCTCGGGGGAGAGGGCGGGAGGGTCGTCGGCGAGCACGCCGCCGACGATGCGCTTGAGGGCGCCGACGCGATTCCAGCCCGTCACTTCCACGCCGTTGAGGAAGATCATCGGTGTCTGACGGAGGCCCAGGTCCTGCCCCATCTCGATGCCGTCGCGGACGTATTGCCACGTCTGCTCGCTGCGGGCGACCCTGAGGATCTCTGCGGGGTTGTAGCCGAGACTGGAAAGCTCCTGATTCATGTCGGGGCTCCAGTTGGGCTCTTGGCGGATGCGGTAGCGGACGTCGAAGAGCATCTTGTGGACTCTCCAGAAGCCCTCGGGGCCGTACAACAGCCCCGCGGCTTCGGCGATGGTTGCCGCCTCGCAGCCCTGCGGGTGCTGTGAGCGGTTGACGTACGGGTTGCAGGGCTGGCCCCATGCGTCCTTGTCGAAGGTGTAGTGCATGTGCGAGAACGAGACGCCGTCGTACTCCTCGAGGATCTCGAAGATCTCACGCTCGAGGACGGAGCAGAACTCGCACTCGTAACTCGAGAAGACGACCAGGCGCACGGGCGCTTCCTTCGGGCCGATGCGGTAGCGTCCGGTGAAGCCCTCCTCGTCCGTCTTGAAGAGCGGCTTGGAGAAGGCGAAGGCGTCTGATTGCACCGCCACTTCGGGCTCGACGGGGTCGGGCATCCAGCCGTCGGGCGGCGTTTCGTCTGCGTCTACCGCTGTCGCGACGTCCGCGTCGTCATCGTCGTCGTTGACGGGGTCTTGACCGGCCGGATCGGCCACGTCGTCGTCGTCATCTTCGGCGACTGTCGCGGCCTGCTGGCGGTCCTCCTCCACCTTGTCGCGGATCTCCGCGAGCGTCTGGTCTTCGTCGGCCTGGCGCTGTTCTTCGAGGTAGGTCTCAACCTGAACCCGCCCGACGCCCAGCAGCACGGTAGCCGCGGCGAAGGTGACGCCCGCGATACCGACCGGTCGACCGATGGCCCCGACGAACCCGCCGCCCGCGATGGCCGCTCCGATGAAGAGGAAGTTCCCGGCGTGGGCGGTGGTGCACCAGATGCAGAAGTAGCCGCCGGCGACCATCGCCCCGATGTAGAAGACCGACGCCAGACCCCCGAGCGTCGCCATGACGACGAGGGCGATGGACACGCCGCGCCGGCGTGAGGCGATCCAGGTCACAAGCATCGCAATGAAGAAGGCCATGCCCAGGAAGGATGAGGGCCAGTGCGTGCCGAAGATCTCGATTGAGCCCAGCGGGCCGTTGACGGCCTTGTCGCACCCGCCGTCTTCGCCGCAACCCGGCGCGGTGAAGAGCCCGAGCGAATCGGAGACGAGCATCACCGAAGCGATGATTGCGATCACTAACCCGGCGATACCCATTGCGAGCCGTGCGAGGCTGATCGGACGTTGGGGACTGCCCGTGTCAGCGCGTGCATGGCGGGCGGATGGCTCGGAGCTGTGGCGGTTTTTCGGCATGATGGCCCTCCCGGGATCTGGCCCCGATTGTAGAGCGGGCAATCTGGCGGGGTGCTGCGGGTTGCGGCCCCAAGTCAATCCGCGCGCCGCGCTTCGCGCCGGCTGATCCTGAGGTAGGCTTCATCGTGAGCAACCCCCAGCGTTGCTTGGACGAATAGGCAAGCCTTGCGACGTCGGTTCGGTGCGCGCACCGACTGCCAGAGGGGTATACACCGGCGACGCCTCACCTTGGATAAACGAGAGTTTCGGGAGGATCTGAACATGGCCCGCTTCTGGCCCAACGCACTCACGACCATCGCTTGCCTGTCTTTCGCGGGCGTGGCGCTCGCCGAGAAGGATCGGCCCTGCTGCGCGAACTGCATCGGCGCGGCTGCCGCGCCGGGGGCTGGTGAGGGCGACCCTGATCCCGCGGACTGGGTGCCCATGCCCATGCTGATCACCGAACTCGAGCCGGAGCAGGCGACGCTGTACACGACGGGCGAGCGGGTGATGATCCAGCCCCGCGCCGTGTGGCGTCCGATGTGTGGCTCCGATCCCGCCGCCGTGACGATCGAGGAGCTCGAGCAGGCGTGGGAGCGTCACCAGGCCGATTTCGCCGATGCGAATGAGGTCGAGGTTCTCGGCGCCGGGCGTTCGGCCCGCGGTTCGGGGTTGAACATCCTGTTCAACCTCTCGCCCGCCGTCCCGGCGGTGGCCGAGGATGCGCTCGCCGAGGTCGAGGCCTATATCGAGAGCCAGTTCGGGGATCCCGTGACCGTGTCGGTCAACGTGACCTTTGACAGTTTGGGCGGCGGCGTGCTGGGCTTCGCCAGCAGCTCGTCGTCCGACCAGTTCTACAGCACCGTGCGGAACTCGCTCCAGAACGGGGCCGACGGAAACGACACCATTCAGGACGATCTGCCCGGCGGCAGTTCCATCCCCGTGCGGTACACCTCGACGTCCCAGAGCGTGACCAACGAGAACGTCATCACCGTCAACCGCGCCACCTTCAAGGCGACCATCGGCTCGCTCTCGACGGGCGTGGACGTCAGCATCACGATCAACTCCGACTTCAACTGGGACTACGACCCCTCCAACGGCGTGCCCGGCAACCGCACCTGCTTCCAGTCCGTCATGGTTCATGAGGTCGGGCACGGCCTGGGCTTCGTGACCGACGCCGACTCCTTCTTCGCGTCCACCGGGCTGCTCGACATCTACCGCTTCGCCCGCAACGACACGGTCAGCGGCAACAACATCGACGCGAACCCCGACAACCTCTCCGAGTTCGCGAGCACGGCCCGGATGATCGACGCCGACGACCCGAGCACCTCGGCCGACAACTTCGAGGTGGACCCGATCATCGACTTCATCAGCGTTGAGTATCGCATGGCGGACGGCTTCCCGAACCAGGCCTCGCACTTCCGCGAGCAGTCCAACAACATCGGCATCATGGACCCCTCCATCGCTTCGGGCACGACCTTCTTCCCCAACTTCTACCGCACCTCGGATCTCACCGCCTTCGACGCCATCGGCTGGGACTTCCCGCCCGCGGCGCCCACGGATTTCGGGCCCATCTTCCCGGTCAACGGCGACCCGATGGTTCAGCTCGACGCGATCATCCAGTGGGAGCAGGCGGTCGGCGCGAGCCAGTACACGCTGCTCATCGACGACAACTCGAACTTCTCCTCGCCGGCCGTGAACGTCACCACCGGCACAAACACCGAGTACCAGCTCCAGCCCGCAGACCTGGATCCGAACACGCAGTATTTCTGGCGGGTCGATGCAATCAACGGCATCGGGACGACGTCGATCACGCCTTCGGGCCTGTCGTTCACCACGACCGTCGCAGTGCCCGGCTCGTTCAACCTGACGAGCCCGCCCAACCTGGCGTCCGATGTGGATGTCGCGCCGCTGCTGGAGTGGAACCCCTCCGTTGGCGTTGATGAGTACCGCGTTCAGGTCTCCGTCAGCACGCTCTTCCTGACCAACCCGGTCGACGTCGTCGTGCCCGGTGGCCAGACGAGCTTCCAGGTCGCCGGCAACGCGCTCGATCCGAACACGACGTACTTCTGGCGCGTGATCGCCACGAACGTCGCGGGCGACACGACTTCCGTGCCCTCCGCCGCACGCTTTACCACGGCGGACGAGCAGGAGCCGGTCAACACCTGCACGTTCGACTTCAACAACGACGGCGTCGTCGATGGCGCGGACTTCGGCGACTTCGGCGCCGCGTTCGGAGCCAGCACCGGCGACCCGAGCTACTCCGACCAGGCCGACTCCAACGACGACGGCGTCGTCGACGGCGCGGACTTCGGCGACTTCGGCGCCGAGTTCGGTCGCGCCGACTGCCTCGACTGAAACCGTTTTTCACTCAGTTTTTCGACAGCGTCATTCGTTTATTCGCACGCACCGCATTTGCTTATGGGAATACGTCGCCGAACGAGTCAGGTCGACGCCCGACACCCGGAGGATTGATCATGGCCAGGACTCGGCCCAGCGCGGTCGTCGCACTCGCGACCGCCGCACTCGCTGCAACCACTCTCGCCCACGACGGCGATCCGAACTGCGCGGGTTGCGCCTCGACCAGCGCGACGAACGTCGCGGCAACCGCGCAGAAGCAGGCGCCCGCGGGCGCCGTCGCCATGCCGAGTTACACCGCGGCGCTCGATGCCGAGTGGGCGACGCTCTACACCACCGGCGAGCGTGTGCTGCTCGAGCCTCGGGTCAGCGTCAAGCCGATCTGCGGCTCCGACTCGGCGGCGGTCACGATCGAAGACCTGCGCCAGCACCACGTTACCCATCAGACCTTGCGCGAAAATGCGCGGCTGGCGAACGCCGGCCGCGGTCAGGAGCGAGGGATGGGCGCCGGTCTTGATATTCAGTTCATCATCTCCGGGACGGTGCCCGACGACGCCGCCGACGCCCTCTCGCACGAGTTCACCGCCGAGCGGGAGGACATGGCGATTGAGGACGTCGACCCGGACGACGAGTTCACGACGGTCGAGGAGTACATCGAGTCGCAGTTCTCCGACCCGATCACCGTGTTCATCACCGTGACGTTCGAGGAAGCGGACCCGGATGTCCTCGGCTTCGCCAGCAGCGCGGAGGTGGACGTCTCCTACGCCACCGCACGCGACTCGCTCCGGTTCGGGGCCGATCTGGACGACGACATCCAGTTCCAGCTCCCCTCGGGCAACTCGGTGCCCGTGCGCTTCGTCGCCACGTCGCCCGTCGTGTTCAACCAGACGTTCGTCAGCTTCAACCGTTCCACCTTCAAGGCGACGGTCGGCAGCGTCGGCGGCGGCACCGATGTCGGCATCACCATGAACACCGAGTTCGATTGGGACTACGACCCCCGCGACGGCATCGACCCGGGGCTCACCGCCTTCCAGTCCGTCATGGTGCACGAGGTGGGGCACGGGCTCGGCTTTGTCTCCGCTGCCGGCACCGCCGGGATGGACGCGCTCGATCTGTTCCGATTCAGCCTGCTCGACTTCGAGGGCACGCCGCTGAACCCCTCGAACGGTGCGGAGTTCCGCACCTTCCCGCGTCACGTCTATCTCGACGACGAAGACGATCCCGATGACGACGACCTCGCCGCCGCCGTCTTGGACTTGGTCTTCATCGAGTTCGAGATGGCCGACGGGGAGCCCAACCAGGCCTCGCACTTCCGCGAGCAGGGCGACAACGGCGAGAGCACGATCCAGCCCGGTCTTCTTACCCCGATCATGGACCCTACGGGCGGCGGCAGCTTCGCCCCCAACTTCTACCGCTTCCAGGACCTCGCGGCGTTCGACGCCATCGGTTGGGACTATCCGCCCCGTCTCCCCGAGGAGTTCGACGCCTTCGGCCCGCCCGAGGGCTCCACCACCGTTCCGGTCGATACGCAGTTCGAGTGGCAGGCCGCGGTCTTCGCGACCAGCTACCGCATCCTGATCGATGACGACCCGGGCATCACCTCCCCCATCTTCGCCGCCGAGGTGCCGACCGCCGATCCCTTTGACGTGCTCGAGGAAGGCGGCATCACGTACACACCGCCGCCCGGCACGCTCCAGCCGCTCACCACGTACTACTGGGTCGTCGACGCCTCAAACGCTCAAGGGCTGCGAGAGATGAACGGCGGGGCCCGCTCGTTCACCACGACTGTGGCGGCTCCAGAACCCTTCAGCCTGGTCAGCCCGTCCAACTTCGCCACCGGGCTCGACCCTCAGCTCGAACTCGAGTGGGAGGAGTCCACGAACGCCGAGTTCTACCGCCTCCAGATCTCCACCTCGCCGACCTTCTCGAGCTTCGCCGTCAACGTCCTGCTCAACGCTACGACCTTCAGCTACGAGGTCCCCTTCGGCGCGCTCGAGCTCGACCAGACCTACTTCTGGCGCATCCTCGCCCTCAACCCCGCCGAGACGGTCAGCTCGCCCACGCGCCAGTTCACCACGCGCGGGCCCTTCCCGCCCGGTGAGTTCGAGCCGCTCGCTCCGGCCAACAACGCCACGGGCATCATGGCCGGCTTCGAGATCGACTGGGACGACTCGACCGATGCTTCGTCCTACCGGCTCCGCGTGGATGACAACAGCAACTTCTCGTCCCCCGAGATCGACGTCGTTCTGCCCTTTACCATCAGCTTCTACGCGATCCCGAACGGTGCGCTCCAGCCCGACACGACGTATTTCTGGACGGTTGAAGCGACGAACCCAGTCGGTACCGAGCAGATGGATCCCGCAACTCGGGTGTTCAGGACAGCGGTGCTCGCACCCGCGGGCTTTTCTATCCTCGCCCCCGCGACCGGGGCGACCGATGTTCCGGTCGAGCCCCTGCTTGTCTGGAACGCCTCGACGTCGGTGGATCAGTACAACGTGCAACTCGCAGCCAGCCCGCTCTTCGATTCCCTGCTCGTCGACGTGAACCTCGTCGGCGCGCAGACGACCTACCAGGTGCCCGCGGCGACGCTCGAGCCGAACAGCGAGTACTTCTGGCGGGTCCGAGCGTCGAACGAGGGCGGCGAGACCACCGCCTCGCCCAGCATCGCCAACTTCACCACGGAAGAGCTCGAACCCGTCAACAGCTGTTCGGGCGATTTCAACGGTGACGGCCAGGTCGACGGCGCCGACTTCGGGGCCTTCGGCGCGGCGTTTGGCTCGATGGCCGGAGACCCCAACTACGTCGAAGCCGTCGACTTCGATGGCAACGGCGTGATCGACGGGGCCGACTTTGGCACGTTCGGCGCGCAGTTCGGCCGTGACGACTGCCTCGACGACTGATTCCGAGCCGTCACGAGCGGCGACAATCAGGCACGGTGAGCCCAAGCCCTGCGAAGATGGCGAATCTTCGCAGGGTTATTTTTGCGCGCTCGCTGGCCTCGGCGATGTGTGAAACCGTCTTTACGACGCAGCACAGGGGGGTGTCCCCCGAATGCCGGCAGACGATGGCGATGCTATGTCCCTGAAAATACTGGAGTTACGATCGGAACACCGATAAACAAGCCGGGCGTATTGGGTTATCCTCACACCCGCTGTACGCTCAGCGGCATTCCGGTGAGGTCCGGAGGGATAGACGTCTCGCACACCCCAACTCACGCGCGATGCGCCGCTCAGGCCACGGATGCCGTTGGTGCGCTCGCGCTCTGGAGCGGTCCCACATGCCACGACGCACTTTGTTTCACCTCAGCGCCGCCGCGCTTGCCGCGTGCACGCTCAGCGCCTCTCCCGCCGCGATCGCCGCGCAGCCGCGATCGGTCGCGCCCCCGCTGGAGGCCCACGAGCTGCACACCATCGTTCTGCCGGAGCTCGACGTCGACGCGTTGCGCGCGGCGTCTCAGCGCGACGCCCAGCTCGGACCTTTTCGTTTCGCCGAGCCCTTCGAGCTCGACGTCAACCCCGCGATCGACGGCGTTATCGTCGACGCTGACGCCCCGGGTCGCATCGGGTGGCGGCTGCGGCTTCAGTCGCCAGATGCCTTTTCACTCAGCATCGCTTCCCGGCTTGACCTTCCCGCCTCGGCCCGTCTCTATCTGCTGAACGCGCGCGGCGAGACCATCTACCGCGCCATCGACCAAGCCGACGCCTCGTCTGACGCCGGGGAGTTCTGGTCGCCTGTTGTGCCGGGCGATACGCTCGATCTGTACGTCACGGTCGCCGAGGCTGACTGGGAGGACTTCCTCGCGGGCTTCTCCGTCTTCCGCGTCCATCAGGATTTCGTGGGCTTCGACCCCTTTCGTCCCGCGAGCAATGAGCGTTCGGGCGAGCGCTCCGCCGCCTGCCACGTCGACGTCGCCTGCGAAGAGGCCGATCCCTGGCGGAACCAGGTGAACGCCGTCGGCAACTTCACGATCAACGGCGTCTTTCAGTGCTCGGGCTCCATGATCAACAACACCGCGCGAGACGGCACGCCGTACTTCCTCACCGCCAATCACTGCGGCGTTCGGACCAACAACGACCACGCCGTCGTCATCTACTGGAACTACCAGAACTCCACCTGCCGAACGCCGGGCAGCGCGGAGTCGGGCGGTCCGGGCGATGGCTCGCTCGCCCAGTTCTCGTCCGGAACCGTGATGCGCTCCACGTTCAGCGCCGCGGACACCACCCTGCTCGAGCTCGAGGAGACTCCGCCGGCGGAGTGGGGCATCGTCTATAACGGCTGGGACCGCGAACGCAGCCTTTCGCCGATCGCCGTCGGCATCCACCATCCGCGCAACGACGAGAAGCGCATCGCTTTCCGTGACCAAGCCATCGGGATCGCCGGGTCGCTCTGGTCGGTCCGTTTCAACATCGGGGGCGTCGAGGTCGGTTCCTCCGGCTCCCCCCTCATCGACGAACTGGGACGCACGATCGGCGTCACGTGCTGCGTCACGACGACCACCCCCTGCAATGGGTCGCAGACGGTTTTCTACGGCGCGGTCAAGGGCGGGTGGAGCCCGGCCGGTGCCGGGCCGGAGGCGAGTCTCGACGACTGGCTCGACCCCCTGAACACCGGCGAAACCGCGATCGACCCGCTCGGCGCCGAGGCGCCCGGGCCGTTCCTGCTCTCTGAACCCGTGTTCGCCACCACGCTGCTCTCGCTCGAGCCGACGACCTTCTCGTGGCAGGACGCGCCCGACGCCACCGCATATACCGTCGAGTTCTCGACCGACGAGTCCTTCGCGGAGCCCGTCGCCGCCTTCGGCCCGCTCCACAACAACCAGACCTCTCTGGAAGTCGATCTCGGCGCACTCGGACCCGGCGTCTATTACTGGCGCGTGGTCGCCCAAGGCCTCGAAACCGCGACCATTTCCACACCCGGCGCGGCCTCCTTCGCGACCGAGGGCCTCACGCCCGGCGCGTTTGAGCTGCTGAGCCCCGATGACGGCGTCACCGATGTGGAGGGGTCGGTTACCGTCGCCTGGGAGCCCGCGCCCAACGCCGAGGCCTATGTGCTTGAGGTAAGCGACGCGGTCTCGTTTGACCAGCCCGCGGTTCAGCTCGAAGTGGGCGGCGACGAACTCGCGGTGGTGCTCGACACCGAACTCCTCGAGCCCGGCACGACGTATTTCTGGCGCGTTATGGCGTTCAACGGTGCCGGCGCGACGCCGTCATCTCCCGGTTTCAGAAGCCTGAGCACCCGCGCCGTCGTCAACAACTGCCTTGCCGACCTTGATGCGAACGGAGCGGTGGACGCCCAAGACTTTTCGATTCTCGCGACCGCGTTCGGGACCGCCAGTACCGATGGTCGCTTGAATACCCCGGCGGATTTGAATAGCGACGGAAGCGTCGACGGCGGCGACTTCGGCATCTATGCCGGCGAGTTCGGGCGCAGTGACTGCCTCCAGTAGCCTCCACTCAAAAACCAAACAAATGCGCGACGAGCGGGTACACTGCCCGGCGTGAACGAAAGGCCGACGCACAACACGCCGCGACCGCTCGTCATCTCCGCCCCCTTTGGCAACTACATCCAGCCCGCCGACACCACGCCGACGATCGGGACTTTCACCCGAGACCGTCGGCGTGGTCGCGTTTGGCGCATCCTCAAGACCGTCCGCCGCTACAAACGCCTCGGCGCCTGGGTCAACAGGATCGGCCTGCGGAACCCGGGTCTGGACTGGCTCGAGCGCCGCGTGCGAGCCGGGAAGCTCGACGTCGCCGCTTCGCTCGTCAGCATCCACGGCTTCGACAACACCGAGTGGGCGGAACTGCTCGAACGCGTCGCGGCTCTGCATCCGCTCGGCATCGAACTCAACATGAGCTGCCCCAACGTCGGCGAGGTCAACTGGCCCGAAGACCTCTTTGTCCGCGCACACGGTGTGCAGCGCGAGCGCGGCATGCTCATCGTGGTCAAGCTGCCGCCCGTGCGTTTCGAGCGCCTCGCCCGGGACGCGCTCGACGCCGGGCTGCGCTGCTTCCACTGCTGCAACACGTTGCCCGTGCCGGCCGGCGGTCTCTCGGGCAAGCCGCTCCTGCCGCTGGCCCTGCGCTGCATCCACGACGTGCGCGCGCTGGCGGGCGAGGCCGACGTGCGCATCATCGGCGGCGGGGGCGTCACCTGCACCCAGGATATCGACGCCTATGCCGACGCTGACGTCCGCCACGTCGCCCTCGGGACCCACGTCTTCCACCCACGCTTTCTCTTTTCAACCTCATCGCTCGGCCCGCTCATCGCGCACGCCAACCGGCGCCTGCTCCCATGACCGCTCGCACGACCCGACACCTGCTCCCTCCCGGCATCCCCCTGGCCCGCACGGTCGCGCGTCATCTCGCGACGATCAGCCCATCGTCGCACGCGCTCGACCTGTCCGACGTGCTCCTTGTCGCCCCGACCCGGCGCAGCGCCCGGCTCATCGAGGGCGCTCTGATCGACCTCGCGCATGCGTCGGGTCGCGGGCTCATCCCGCCCGACTCCACCACGCCCGCCGCGCTGCCCGATCACCTGCTCGATGTCGCCGAAGTTCTCGCTTCGCCCACCGTGCAGTCCATCGCCTGGGCCGAGGCCATCGTGCGGACCGATCGCGAGACGCTCGTCCGGCTCAAGCGGTTCCCGCCCGAGCCGGCGGACACACGCGAGCGCGACGCGCTGGCCACCTCGCTCGCCGACGCGGCGCGCACCCTTGCGGCCCACGGATTGCGCTTCGCCGACGCCGCAGAGCTCGATCCCGAACGCGGGGAGCGCTGGCGCGCCGCGGCTTCGATTCACGACCGGTATCTCGCCTTGCTCAGTGAGGTCGGGCGCGCTGATGCGGACGACGCCCGACTGCGCGGGCTGGCGGCGGGGCGCCTGGTCACGACCGGCCGCGTGGTGCTCGCGTGCTGCCCCGATCTCTCCGGCCTCACTCGGCGCGTTCTCGAAGCCAGCCGCGCTCCGATCGATGTCCTGATCGCCGCGCATACCGCCGACGCGACGACCGCGGCCTTCGACGACCTCGGCGTTCCCTGTACCGATCACTTTCTGCACGCCGACATCCCGCTCAACGACGACGACATCCGCACCGCCGATGCACCCGACGACCAGGCCGCCGCGGCTCTCGAAGCCGTCGCCGAGGCCGCGCGTGCGCAGGCTCGTGCGCCGCGCGACATCGCGGTCGGCCTTCTCGACGCCGGTCTCGGACCCACCCTCGCGCGTGCCGCACGGCGTCACCGCGCGGATGTGCGCGACGCGGCGGGGCTTCCGTTGGCCCACACCTCCCTGCCGACCTTGCTGCGCCGCATCGCCGACATCTGCGCCGAGCGCACGCTCGACACGCTTGCGCAGCTCGCCCGCCACCCGGCCATGGAGCGTCGCATCGGCGCGATGGCGGATAGCACGCTCGCGCCCGACTGGCTCGCCCGCCTCGACGATTACGTCGCCACCACCCTGCATGTGCGTATCGACGGCTCGTGGCGCACCGAGTGCCCCAAGACACGCGCTGCGCTCGACCAGACGTTCGCTGCCGCCCGCCGCCTGCTCGATGTCCTCGAGCCGGACGCCGGAGCCGCGTCGCCGACCGTGTGGGCGGGTCGCCTGCGCGCGCTGCTCGCCACCGTGTACGAAGACGAGGAAGTGTCGCCCGAGTCCGACGCGGGCCGCGTCGCTCTTGCCGCGACCCAGCGCCTGGCGGATCTTCTCGCCGAGTGGTCGGCGTTGCCCGACGGGGCCGCCGACCTGTCCGCCGCCCGATGGTCGGCCCCGGAAGCGCTGGAGCACGCCGCGGCGTCCATCGAGGCCCACGCCGCTCGCCCGCCCGCGGAGACCGACGCCGTCGAGATGCTCGGGTGGCTCGAGCTGCTCGTCGACCCAGCGCCCGTCAAGGTGCTTGTCGGCGTCAACGAGCGTCACCTGCCGACGCCGCTCGGCGTGCACCCGCTCATCCCCTCTGTCTCGCGAGCCCGCCTGGGCCTGCCCACCGATGAGCAGCGCGAAGCCCGCGACGCCTATCTGCTGGCGACCATCGGCGCCCATGCCGAGCACGTCATGCTCGTTGTCGGTCGTCGCAGCCTCGAAGGCGATCCGTTGCTGCCCAGCCGCCTGCTCTTCCGCACCGACGACGAAGCCGCGACCCGTCGCCTTACGCGTATCCTCGCCGAAGCGCCCGACCCGGCGCGTCGCAGCACATTGAGCCAATCCAGGCCGGCGCCGGCGACACGAGCGGTTCTCACGCCGCGTCCGGGTTCCTGGCCGGCGCTGGAGCGGATGCGCGTGACCGCTTTTCGTACCTGGCTCGCCAGCCCGTACGCGTTCTTCCTCGAGCACATCCTTGGCCGCGCGGAAGTCGCGTCACCCGAAGGCGAGCTCGACGCAATGGCCTTCGGCTCGCTCGTCCACGATGCGCTCAACGTCTTCCATGATCGCAAGGATCTTGCCGAGGAGACCGACGACGCCGCGCTCGCCGACGCGCTGGGCGAGATCCTCGACACGCTGGCCCGCGGGCGTCTTGGCGACGCGCCGCCGACGGCCTGCTGGATCCAGATCCAGCAGGCCCGCTTCCGCCTGCGTGCGTTCGCCCGTCTCGAATCGAAGCTGCGCCGACAGGGCTGGCGCACGCTTTACTCGGAGTGGTCGCCCGCTGAGCGCCACGTGGTGTTCGAGGCGCCGAGCGGGCCGGTTCGGCTCGCGGGCCGTATCGACCGCATCGACCACCACGCCGAGAACGATTCGTGGCGCATCATCGACTACAAGACCGGCGAGACCGTCGAGGCGCCCGACAAAGCCCACCGGCGCGCCGGCGAATGGGCCGATCTTCAACTGCCGTTGTACGTCGCCCTCGCCGACGAGCTCGACATCCCCGCCGACCGGCTCGAACTTGGCTACATCGCTCTGCCCAAGCAGGAGGAGGATGTGGCGTGGCTGCCCGCGGAGTGGGACGCCGAGGACCTCGCCTCGGCGCACGCGTGTGCGCGCGACGTCATCGACGCGATCCGCGCGCAGGAGCTCTTCACGCCCGGGCAGGACCCGCCCGACGAGGGCCCCATCGCGGCCATGCTCGGGCGCACCGTCGTCGGCCTCCCCGCCCGCGAGGTCGATCCATGACGCCACGCTCTGCGCCTCAACCGCCCGTTCGCGAACTCGTGCTCGCCTCCGCCGGCACGGGGAAGACGTACACCCTGTCAGGGCGTTACCTCGCGCTGATCGCCCGCGGCGTAACACCCGAGTCCATCCTCGCAACGACCTTCACGCGTAAGGCGGCGGGAGAGATCGCCGCCCGCATCCTCGGCCGCCTCGCCGCCGCCGCGTCGGACGGCACCGCGCGCGAGCGGCTCAACGAGCAGCTCGGGCTCGACGCTCCACTGACCGCGGGCGACTGCACACGACTGGCCGCCGGTCTGGCGCGTCGTCTGCACACCATGCGGGTGATGACCCTAGACGCCTACTTCGGCTCCCTCGCGTCGGCCGCGACGCTCGAGCTCGATCTGCCCGCCGACCCCGTTCTGCTCGACGAGCCGAGCCTGCAATCGCTTCAGATCGAAGCCATCGACCGCGCGCTCGACACCACAGCGCGTGACAACAAGACTGACGCCGAGCACGACGCGTCGGTCATCGAGCTGCTGCGGATGCTTCAAAACGCCGGCGCCTCGCGCCGCGTCCGCGACGCCATCGCCGGCAACATCACCGATGCGCACGACCTCTACCTCCGCACCGGCGGCGCGTCGGAGCGGTGGGGCATCACGCTCGATCCGGGCCACACCCTTGATGACACGGCCTTGACGCGGGCGGTCGAAGCCGTCCGTGCGATGACTCTCCCCACCAAACGAGATGGCAGGCCCAACGGCCACTGGCTCGGCGCTCACAAGCGGCTGTTGCAGCACCTCGAGGACAAGAACTGGAAAGCCATCGCCGAGAGCGGCCTGACGTCGAAGATCTTGTGCGACGAGGTCTCGTTCCAGAAGCAGGCAATCGAGCCCCACCACGTCGAGTGCCTCGAACCGATCGCCCGCCACGCCGCGGCCCGGGTGCTGACCGCGTACCAGCAGCAGAACACCGCCACGCTCGCGTTGCTGCGTCGGTACCACGACGCGCTGGTCGCCCTCAAGCGCGCCGAGGCCTCCATCACCTACGACGACATACCCCGTGCGCTGCTATCGATGCCCGATGACGCGCGGCAGGCCCTTCTCTTCGACGCCGACGCCCGCGCCGATCACGTGCTGTTGGATGAGTTCCAGGACACGTCCGTCGAGCAGTACGAACTGCTCCAGCCGCTGCTCGAGGAGATCATCTCGGACGAGTCCGACGCCCGACGCCTGTTCATCGTCGGGGATCCCAAGCAGTCGCTCTACATGTGGCGCCGCGCCGAGCCCGAGCTCGTGGCCTCCATGCACGCCCGGTATTCCCCTCGACTCCACCGGTCCGATCTTGCGCAGTCCTGGCGTTCGTCGCAGACCGTTCTCGACGCCGTGGACGACGTGTTTGGTCGCGTGCGCGAGAACCCGGTGATGAACGAACACGCGGAGCCCACCGCGTCACGGTTCGCCGAGCTGTGGACATGCCCGACCGCCGCGATCCCACGCGAGGGCGAGTTCGTCCTGCGCACCGCGATGGAGCCCGACGAGGCGGACGAGACCGGCTCCGCGGCCGCCCGCGTTCACACGGCCATCCAGACCGCGGTGGACCTGCACGAGCGTGCGCCGTGGGCGAGCGTCGGCATCCTGCTGCGCACCAGCCGTCGGATCCCGGCGATCGTTGCGGGCATCCGCAGCGTGCTCAACGACGAGGAAGCGGTCGTCAGCGAAGAGGGTGGCGCTTCGCCCGCCGACAGCCCCGCGACCGCGGCTGCGCTCTCGGCGCTGCGCTTTGCGCACCACCCGGGCTCCACGCTCAATCACTACCACGCCGCGACCTCCGTCCTCGCCCCCGCCCTCGAACTCGAGGACCCGCTCGACCGCGCACCCGAACGAGCGTCCGCCCGTCTTCGCCAGCGCATCGACCGCCTCACGCCCGCCGGTTTCCTTGACGACCTGTACGCTGGCGTCTTCGACCGCCTCACCGCGCGCGAGCGCGACCGCTTCGCGCAGCTCGTTGATCTGGCCCACCGCCTCCAGGCCGCCGGGCGTACCGACAACCTGGCCGACCTCGCCCATCGCCTGGAGACGTCGCGCATCGCGACGGACACCGCCGCTCCCATCCGCGTGATGACGATTCACGCCGCCAAGGGTCTCGAGTTCGACGCCGTCGTTCTGCCCGAGCTCGATGACAAATGGAACAGCGCGCTCTCGCGGTCGTCGGCGATCGCCGCGCCCGCCGACGACCCGCTGGCGCCGCCCGACCGCGTCGTCCGCTACGCCTGCAAGGAGCTCCGGGCGCTGCATGCCCAACTCGCGAGCGTGCACGACGCGGCGTTCCAGCGGTACGCCCTGGGCGAGCTCTGCGCTCTCTACGTCGCGATGACGCGCGCCAAGCATCACCTCGAAGTGATCATCAACCCTGTGAAAGATCCCGACAAGCACCCCTGCTCCACCGCTTCGCTCCTGCGAGCCGCCTTCGCCCCCGACGGCGGCTGCGACCACGACGACATCCTGTTTCACAGCGTTTCGGGCCACGACTGGGCCGAGGTCCACGCGCCGACGGAAGCCGCACCAACCCAGCAGCGAGCCGAGATCAGCATCGGCCTCGCGCAGCCCGACGCCGCCTCGACGCCGGCATGGTCGCTTCGTCGCCGATCAGCCAGCTCGCCCGATGACGCATCACGCCGTGTCCCGCTGGCCACTTTCTTCGCCGGGACGCCCGCGGCCGACCTGGGCACCGCTGTCCACGCCGCCTTTGAGTCCATCGATTGGCTCGACTCCGACCGTTCACCCAGTTTGGAAGAACTTCTTGCGCAGGTCGATGCGTCCCTGCACGATCGCGCAAGGCCCGTGATCGAGCGAGCGCTGGCCTCGCGCGCCATCGTCGCCGCCCTGTCCCCCGCTCGCTACGCCGAGCGCGCGGGCGACACGCTAGACGTACGCAACGAACTGCCCTTCGCCTACCGCGTGCCAGCGACCGACGACCGCGCGGCTTCCGTCTTGACCGGCCGCATCGATCGACTCGTCATCGGACGCGACCGAAGCGGCGGCGCGCGCTGGGCCGACATTCTGGACTTCAAAGTCGAGTCCAACACAGGGGCGACCTCCACGACGCTCGAGGAGGTTGCCGAGACGTACCGCGCGCAGATCGAGGCGTACCGCGCCGCCGTGGCCGTCACGTTCGGTCTCGACGCCGCCGTGATCTCGGCGGCCCTTGTCCTCGTCACGCGTGGCGAGGTGCTGGAGCTCTAAGTCGTTGAGGGCCCCGGGTCGTAGCGCAGCATCTGCGTGATGCGGTTGCCCTCACCGATGATCGCCGCGCGTGGGTGGTGCTCGCGGTATTCCTCGTCGTTCATCAGCGCCCAGTGCAGGATGATCACCTGATCGCCCACCTCAACGAGATGGGCAGCCGCCCCGTTGAGGCCGATGACGCCCGAGCCCGGCTCGCCCCGGAAGACGTAGGTCTCGAAGCGGGCGCCGTTCCGGCAGTTGGCGACGAGGACCTTATCGCTCACGCGCAGCCCGGTCGCTTCCAGCAGGTCGGCGTCGATGGTGATGGAGCCCACGTAGTCCGGGTGCGCCTCCGTGACCGTCGCCATGTGAATCTTGCAGTGCAGAACTTCCCGAAGCATGTGCTCAGGGTAGCTCCGCCGAGCCCGTCGGGTGCCGCTGACTTCGGCCCTGCGAGGTCAGTGCGTTGGGCGCGAGCCAGGGTCACCGATCACCGGGCTCGCGCCCGGTGTTCACTGCTCGCTTCTCCTTCGTGCCCCCCGTGTCTCCATGGCCTGGCGCCTGCTTCACGCAGCCACCCCCTCCCCCTTCCCCTCGACCATTACCGCCGCCCCCCGGCCGGGCCGGCGGGACGCGATCCATCGCCTCAGCTCGTTCTTCACCTGCCCCCATCCCTCGCCCGCGCGGATGTCGAGGAAGGCGGCGTACATGCCGACCAGCAGCGCGTCCAGCTCGCGCACCGCGCCGATGCGCCACTCCTCGATCTCCCGTGGGTCGTCCATCTCCTCGGGCGGTTCGGGCAACACGCACCCGCTCACGAGCCACTTGTCGGCCTGGAGGCCGAGCCGCCAGCCGCGACCGCCCGAGGCGATGAGCAGTGTTGCCTTGCGGGGCCACTTGCCGCTTGCGAGCGCTTCGCCGGCCTCCCCGATGCGCATCGGGCTCGCGCCCCCCTCGTCGCCCTTCAGGCTCGCCGACCCCGTGGCCCCCCAGGCGCAACGCAGCTCGACCGGCCCGTCCAGGGCGATGTCCACTTCGGCGCGTCGGCCGCTGCCGAACTCCGCGTGCACAACGCCCTCGCCCTCTTCCCAAGCGTGCCAGAGCCACAGCAGGAACTCGTTGCCAAGGAAGTCGTGCGGTTCGGGCCCGCCCATCGCCCACGGCACGTCGGGGCGTGTCTCGCGCTCCACCCACGCGGGCGGCTCGGTGAACGCGCTTGGCATGAGGTCCTCGAAGTCGCGCTCGCGGCCCTGGCGCGCCAAGTGAGCATGGGCGAGCGCGCCCGCCGACTGCAGCTCGAGATGGCTCGCGCCGTCGAACGTGTTCCGCCACAACGCGCCGAGCTGCTCGATCGTCGTCGACCCGCCCGACGCGCTGAGGACAACGCTCCGCTCGGCGTCGTACAGCACGCCGGTCATCGCGCTGCGCCGGTAGCGCCCGCTCGCGAGCTCGGTGTGCAGCGCTTGCTCGGCCAGTTCCTTCGCTTCTCTGCGTTCGGCCCTCGACAGCTCGCCCGTCGCGCTCTCGGCGCGGGCGGCGTCCTCGTGCTGGCCCTTGATCGCCCGCTTGATTTCGCCCGGCACACGGTTCACGTCCACGCGCATCCCAACATGCGCCGCCTCGCCACCGAAAAAGACGTTCTTCTCCCGTGCGTACACCGCGTCGTACACATGCCCACCGGCACACCAGCCCGCGTCCACCTCCTTCGCGAACCCGATGTCGCTGGGCTTGACCTCTTGCTCCGCCAGCTTCTCGAGCAACCCCTCATCCACCGCCGGCGAAGACCCGCCCACACCCAACCGAGCAAAGCTCACCCGACCACGAAGAAACGGCATGCCACAACCTCCATGACCCCCCGCCCAAGAACAACACACGCACCCACATGCGCGTCGACCACAATCAAACGAGTCGGGCATCCTCCCACACCCACCACCCCGCCCGCTCACGCCTGTCGCGACGTGTCAAAACCCGTGGACAACTTGTCACAGACAACGAAGCGCCACGAACTCGGAGTGCCACTGACCTCGGCTCTGCGAGGTCAGTGCCCAGCGCCCAATCACATAAAAGGCCACCGGGCTCGCGCCCGGTGCTCCCTGGTTCGTAGATGCGTTCTTGGGTGTATCCGCTCAGATCACGACCTCCGCCCCAACCTCTGCTTCCAACACTTCCGCCGTCCCTTCGTCGCGCAGGCGATCCGCCAGCAACGCCCGGGCCTCCTGCTCGCCGTGGTTGAGCACGATGAGGCCCGGCGCGCGTCGGCCCTGGGTGGCCCAGCGCATCAGCGCGTTGCGGTCGGCGTGGCCGCTGAAGCCCTCGATGCGGTCGATGGTCGCCTGCACGTCGATCGGGTGCCCGTTGACGACGAATCGTGCCGGCTCCGCCGCGAGCGTGGCCGAGGGCGTGCCTTCCACCTGGTGACCGGCGAAGACGACGCGTGCGTCGGGGCGGCCCAGCCAGCTCTCGATGTGGTGCATGATCGGCCCGCCCATCAGGAACCCGTTGCCTCCGATGACCACAGCGCCGCCGCTCATGCGGCAGACTCGCTTGGAGTCGCCGCGGCTCATGAGGTAGTGCAGTTCGTCGAAGTGGAAGGGCGCCTCGCCGCGCGCGAGGACGTCCTGCGCTTCGCGGCCCAGGCGATCGCCGTGCCGCGCGTAGATTTCGCACGCGAACGCCGCCATCGGCGCATCGAGGTACACGTTCAGCCCGCCCAGCCGGCCCGCGCGGCTGAGCTGCGCCAGCCTGAACAGGATCTGCTGCGCCCGCCCGATCGAGAACGTGGGCACCATCACGCGCTGGTCGCGACGGCCCGCTTGATCCAACATCGCCGCGAGGTCTTCCAGCGCATCGACTTCGCGTGGGTGGTCCCGATCGCCGTACGTCGACTCCATCAGCACCACGTCGGCGTGGTCGGGTGGCTCTGGGCCGTCCAGTGGCGGCGCCATCGACTGGCCCAGGTCACCCGAGCACACCACGACGACGCGATCGCGACCAGCCGTCCCGATGGTCACCTCCGCCGACGCCGAGCCGATGATGTGCCCGGCGTCGAGGAAGCGCAACTCGACGCCGTCGGCGAGGTCGCGCTTGCGAAAGTAGGGTGCCACACGCACACGCTCCATCGTCTCGGACACCTCGCGCTCGGTGTAGAGCTGCGGCGGCGGGGGGCCCAACTCGCCCAACACCTCCGAGACGCTCACGCCGCGCTCCACCGCCTCGGCCTCGGCGTGCTCCTTGCGCGTCCACCACTCGTGCAGCCGAAGCCGCTGCACCCGCGCGCTGCTCTTGAGCACGCGCTTGAGCAGGTCGGCGGTGGGAGGGGTGACGTAGATGGGCCCATCGAAGCCGGCCCGCACCAGCATCGGCAGCCGACCGCAATGGTCGATGTGCGCATGCGTGAGCACGACGGCGTCCAGCCAGCGCGGCTCGATGTCGGGCAGTTGCGCGTTCCGCGCCTCGGCCCCGGGCGAACCCTGGATGATCCCGAAATCCACCAGCACCCGCCCGTGCGCCGACTCGATGAGCGTGCACGACCCCGTCACCTCACCCGCAGCCCCGAACACTCGCATACAAGGACGACCAGACACAGACCATCAGCCTAGGACCGATGGCTTTGGTAGGACGGCTTCCAGCCCGTCTTCGGGCGAAGCTCGACCGAGGCTCACCAGGCTTGCGCCTGGTGCTCCTTATCCGGAACTTCGTCGCTCTCCCCCCTCAGTGCGTCCTCCCCATACCACTCCTCCAACACGGCGCGCCACTCCTCCGTCGTCTTCACGCGCACGAACCGCCCCTTCACCTCCATCGGTCTCGGGTGATGGGCGGCAAACTTGATGCCGAACTTCCGCATGAGCATGCCGGCGCTCCGCTCGCCGTTGACCGCGACCGACAGCTCGAAGTGATCCTCCAGCACCGCGCGCTGCTCGGCGATGGTCGGCGCCGTCGGCTCCTCGCCCGCCATCATCTGCCGCGCCCGGCGGAAGAGCCAGGGGTTTCCGATACAGCCCCGCGCCACGCTCGCCGCCGAGACGCCTGTGTAGGCGAGCATGCGGAAGACTTCCTGCGCCGACCACACGTCGCCCGAACCGAAGATCACGCGGTCGGGCCGCGCGCGCACGAGGTCGCGCAGAAAGGTCCATCGGCTTGGCCCGACGTACTTCTGCTCGACGGTCCGCCCATGCACCGTCGCCCAGGCGTACCCGAGTTCGTACAGCCCGTCGAAGATGCGCATGAAGTTGGCCTCGGCCTCGGGCGAGTCGTCGCTGCCGCGACGGAGCTTCACGGTGCAAGGAGTTTCCGTCGGCACGGCCTCGCGCACGGCCTTGAGGATCGTCAGCGCTCCATCTGGGTCGCGCAGCCAGTGCCCGCCCCGCGCCTTGGTCTTGATCTTCTTCACTGGGCACGCCAGATTCACGTCGATCGCGGCGAACGTGTGCTGCGAGGCTTCGATCTGCTCGACGGATTCGGGCGTCGCCGCCAGCCCGCGCTCGCCGAGCATGCGATACGCCTTCGCGGGGCGTTTGGCCTGCTCGACCATCTTCACGGCCGCGGCCGCCATCTCGTCCGGGTCCGAGCCCATGAGCTGTCCCGCCAGCGGCTGGTCCTCGTCGCCCCCGGGCACGTTGTCGTGCAACTCGCCCAGATCGGCCTTGGCAAAGCCTCGTCCGCCGGCGAGGACGGTGCGGTCAAGCAGCGCTTCGGTGACGCAGTAGGGGCAGCCGTGCCGACGCGCTATGAGGCGCATCGCGGCGTCGGAGTAGCCCGCGAGCCCGGCCTGGAAGAAGGGCGCATCGAAGCCGGGTGTGACGTGCGCGAGGCGCGGGTCGACCTCGTACGACGCCGCGAACGCCCGCACATCGAGGGACTCCGCGCCCGGCGCGATGGCCGGCGCGGGAGCCGTGGCGTTCCTGCTATGCTGCTCGCACGACATGTTTGAATCCGTTCTCCACTCACCGACGTTCGTGCCAACACTACGCCGCGCAAGCCTTGTCGCGCTGCTCGGCGCTCTCGCGACGACCGTAGCTTGCCAGTCCGACGCGAAGCCCGAGTGGGCGCGGCCCTACCCGCCCGGTCAGGCGGTGGAAACGCTGAACGTCCAGGTCACACGGGACGAGACGCGTCTCACCCTCACCAACACTTCGGCGCGCGACTTCGGACCCGCCACCCTCTGGATCAACAAGTCCTTCGCCAAACCGATCGATGGCTTCGCCATCGGCCAGACGCTCAACCTCGACCTGGCCACCTTCACCAACCAGTTCGGCGATCGCTTCCGAGCCGGCGGGTTCTTCGCCACCGATCGCCCCCACGATGTCGTCCTCGCCGAGATCGAAGAGGGTGACACCGGCGAGCGCTACGGCTTCATCGTCGTCCGCGGCGAAGCCGAGTAGAGCGCTCCTGCCCACGCCCGAAAACCACGGTGCTCGATGCCGCACGCTCGTTGCGACACGCCCGCTCCGCGCGTCAAAACGAAAAAGGCCCACTGCACTGGGGGAAGTACAGTGGGCAGGAGGGAAGAAACACGTCACGGGGAGTATACATCCACGCCAGCCCGCGAACAGTTCTTTGCGGGACGCGTCAGACCAAATTCCAGCCGGCCGGTCCCGGCCGCCGGCACCCGGGACCGGCGTGACCATCTCTGCGGGAACCCGGCACCGTCGACCCACGGATCGGTACATACCCGAACAATGCCCTACGCTTCACGCCTAACCTTCTGCCGCGCATCGGCTTGCTTCCGGGCCTTCTTCCCGGCGCTGGTGTTGCTCGGCGTCCTGGTCACCAGATCGGAAGAGCACACGTCTGAACTCCAGTCACGTGAAACGATCTCG
>CAYTSW010000002.1:0-90202 GCA_964440605.1 uncultured Phycisphaeraceae bacterium
ACGGCCGAATCGCTTCAGCGGCTCGACTGCTCCGTGCACGATGCGGCTGCCGTCGCCGAAACACTCGAGCCTTGGCGCGAGGTGTTCTTCACGGCCGAAGCCGATGACACGCCGACGCTCCCGGAGCCGTTGCAGCGGGTGGTCGACGGCTTCCGCTGCGGCCTGACGCAGGATCTGGCCAAGATGGCCAGCGCCATGCAGCTCATCGCCAGCGGCGCCCCGACGCGCTTCAAGCCCGGTGCCGACGGCGCGGGCGAGATCGTCATCAAGACAGCCGCCCCCTCAGAGGCCGGTGCGCGCACCGCCTCCTGAATTACCTGAGAGCCGCCCATGAAAACGGCCCCGGCGATGTGCCGGGACCGTGTCATGGCGCTTGGATGCGTCAGGCTCTGATCAGAGGCCGAGCAGGTCGCCGATTATCGGGCCGAAGGCCACGGTCAGACCGGCGAAGACGACCGAGACGATCGAGATCAGCTTGATGAGGATGTTGAGCGACGGGCCCGAGGTGTCCTTGAAAGGATCGCCCACGGTATCGCCCACGACGGTGGCCTTGTGGTCTTCCGAGCCCTTGCCGTAGACGTAGTCGTCGCCACGCCCGGCGGCGATCATCTCGTTGGCGCGGGCGGTGATGGCGTCGCGGATCGTGGCGGGGACCTTGTTGGCGATCTCCGGGTTGTCGACCATGTCGTTCGCGGAGATCCGCCCGTACGACTCGAGGAGCTTCTTGGCGTTGTCCCACGCGCCGCCGGCGTTGGCCATGAAGATGGCGACCGCGAAGCCCGAAGTCAGGCCGCCGGCGAGCATGCCCATCACGCCCGGGACGCTGAGCACGAGCCCAACGAGGATGGGCACCGTGATCGCCAGCACCGAAGGAATGATCATCTCCTTCTGCGCGCCGGCGGTCGAGATCGACACGCACTGGGCGTAGTCCGGGTAGTGGTGACCGTCGAGCTCGACGCCGCTCCTGGGCCAGTTGTCGGGGTTGGCGGCGTCGGCCTCGGACATCCCGCCCTTGCGCAGCGCTTCGCGCATCTTGGCGAACTGGCGACGGCATTCGTCGATCATGCTGTAGGCCGCACGGCCCACGGCGTTCATCGTGAGCGCACAGAAGAGGAACGTCAGCAGCACGCCGACGAAGATGCCGCCCAGGAGGCGCGGGTTGGTCAGCGTCACGTCGTAGTGAGCCAGGACGTCGGAGATCTCCGCTCGGCTCGCGAGCGTGGCTTCGATGATGCCCGCATCGCCGGCGACGAGGCGGAAGTTCTTCTCGTCCGGTTCGTCGGTGAACAACTGGATGGAGTAGGTCTCGTTCTTGACGAGAGCGTCGACGCCCTCGGCGTCCGAATCGGAGTACTCGATCATCCCGCCGTCCATCAGCCCGCGCTCGGACTCGATCGTGCCGTCGAGCGGCTTGTCCGTCGGGTTGACCACGAACTTGCCGTAGCCCTCGTACAAAGCGGTCATGGGCGCGAGCGTCTGACCGGCGGCGTAGTTCTCGGCCTGGGTCTGGATCTGGACCTGAACGACCTGAATGAAGGCGGCGAAGAGAGCCAGAGCGGTGAGGGCCGCCGAACCGATCGCAAAGCCCTTGCCGACCGCCGCGGTCGTATTGCCCAGCGAGTCGAGCATGTCGGTACGCTCGCGGACGTGCGGCGGCTGCTCGGTCATTTCGGCGTTGCCGCCGGCGTTGTCGGCGATCGGCCCGTAGGCGTCCGTCGCCAGCGTGATGCCCAGCGTCGAGAGCATGCCGACGGCGGCGATGCCCACGCCGTACAGGCCCATGAGGAAGGAGTCGCCCCCGCCCGCGAAGATGAACGCCGCGAGAATGGCGACAACCACCGTGAGCAGCGGCGCCCACGTCGACTTCATCCCCTCGGCGATGCCGGCGATGATGACGGTCGCGGGCCCGGTGAGGGCCTGCTCGGCGATGCGCTTGGTCGGAGCGTGCTCGTAGCTCGTGTAGTACTCGGTGGCTTGCGCGATGACGTTGCCGGCGACGAGGCCGCTGAGGATGGAGAGGCCCAGCTTCCACCAGGTCGTCGGCAGGTTCTCATCGACCGGACCGATGACGAAGAAGAGAAGGGCGAATGCGAGCACCGCGATGAGGCCCGAGGCGATGTACACGCCCATGTGCAGGCCCTTGAGGAGTTGGCTGAAGCTGGCCCCCTCCTTGGCCTTGACCGTGAAGATGCCGAGGATGGAGCAGATGATGCCCAGGCCCGCCAGGGCCAGGGGCGTCACCGTGAGCGCCATAGCGACGGTGATATCCGCCTCGTTGATGCCGAGCGTGAAGGCGGCGGCGGCGCCGAGGGCCATCGTCGCGAGCATCGAGCCGTAGTACGACTCGTACAGGTCCGCGCCCATGCCGGCGACGTCGCCCACGTTGTCGCCCACGTTGTCGGCGATCGTCGCCGGGTTGCGCGGGTCGTCTTCCGGGATGCCGGCTTCGACCTTGCCGACGAGGTCGGCTCCGACGTCGGCGGCCTTGGTGTAGATGCCGCCCCCGACGCGGGCGAAGAGCGCCTGCGTCGAGGCGCCCATGCCGAATGAGAGCATGATCGTCGTTAGTTCGACGATCGTGAAGTCGGTGAACGTGTTGAGCACGAAGTACCACACCGAGGCGTCGAGCAGCGCAAAGCCCACGACCACCAGACCCATCACCGCGCCTGAGCGGAAGGCAACGGTCAGGCCCTCGTTGAGCGATTCCTTGGCCGCGGCCGCGGTGCGGGCCGAGGCGTTGGTCGCCATCTTCATGCCGAACCACCCGCACAGGCCGGAGAGCAGACCCGCGATCGGCACGCCGAGCAGCGAGAGCACCGGTTGAAGCTGGAGCCCGAAGGCCAGCAGCGCGAGCACCGCGACGAGCACGACGAACACCACCGCGACGACCTTGTACTGACGCCCGAGATACGCCATCGCGCCCTGTCGGACGGCTTCGGCGATACGGATCATCTCCGAGTCGCCCTCGGAACGCTTCATGACGCTCTTGGAAAAGAAGAAGGCCATGATCAACGCGAGCACCGCGCCGGCAGGAGCCAGGAAGTACGGCGCCGAGACGGCTTCACCCAGTGTCAGTGTCAGATGTTCAACCACCATCACGGCTTCAACTCCTCCGCGTCGCCGCGGCCCTCGAGGTTCGTGTCAATCCGCGCCGTCGCCCGTTCGGTAAGCGATCACTCACTTCGGCGGTACAAAGATCCCGCAACCGCCCTCGCGATCACGGCATGTGTTTACGCCCCCCGGACCCGCGCCCCTCCCCAACGACCTATGACGTCGCCCCCTCCTCACTCCTTCCGCCACGCCCGGTGACCCACCGTAACACGCTTGGCGAAGACGACACGGGGCCGCTCACTTCGAGCGACCCCGCATGGTGTTTGGGCTCAGCGACCGGCCCGGCTCACGACACGCTTATCGCTCTTGCGGCGAGCGCGGCGACGACGCTCCGAAGGCTTCTCGTAGTACTGCTTGCGCTTGATGTCCTTGGTCAGGCCTTCCTTCTCGCACAGCTTCTTGAACCGGCGCATCATCTGATCGACCGATTCGCCGCCGCGAGCTTTGATCCGAATCGCCATGAGGTGCTCTATCCTTGGTCGAGACCCGAATCGCACCGGGCGCGATCACGCGCCTCGCCCGGGCCATGTACGGGTGAAGTTCGTTCCTCTGGAGAGGCAGAGTATCCCCACGATCGCTGACTAAAGCAACCCGGTCGCCCCGGCATTTGGCTCGCGTCGACCGTCTCACGAACCGCGCTGATCCGTTCGCACTCTGTTTGGAACTGCATGCCGCTCCTCGTCGATACCTACAACGTCATCCACGTCTGGCGCAACGCTCCGCTCGAGGAGGATGGTCGTGACGTCGCGGCGCTCGCCGAACTGGTCGCCCGATCGCGCTTCGGCGGCGAGAAGGCCACCCTCGTCTGCGACGGCCTGCCGCCGGGCGGCTCCGAGGCACGCCACACCTATAGCATCGACGGCGTGACCATCCGCTACGCCGGCGCCGGCAACGAGGCCGACGACGTCATCGAGCGGCTCATCCAGCGGGATACCGCGCCCAGGCGTCTTACCGTCGCCAGTTCCGACCGGCGCGTGCAGCGGGCGGCCCGCCGACGCGGGGCGGTCGTGCTGGCCAGCCCGGCGTTCATCTCGGTCTGCAACGAGGACCTTGCTGCAAGTCAAGACGCCGCCCCGAACTCGGAGCACGCCAAGGCCACGCAGGAGTTGTCCGACGCCCAGGTGGACCAGTGGCTCAAGGCGTTCGGGTTCCAGCACACCCGCGATCGTGGAAGCGCGAAGCCATCAGGGAAGCCGGGCGGCGAGAGTCGACCGGAGCCGCCCGCCGACGACCCGTTGGACATGTCCCACTTTCTCGATGACGTCGAGCCTCTGTGAACCCCGACCCCGGTGGAGTGGTGGCCCCGGGCGTCGCGCGTCTCTACTGTGACGGTCCGCATGACCCCCGCCCCACACCCCGACAACCGCGACGAGTCCCTGCGTGTAACGCGCTCGGCCCAAGCCGCGGCGAACGACGAGCACGCGCCGGGCCACTCCCGCACCAGCCCCGAGCAGCAGGCCGAGGCGCTCGAGTTCGCGCGTGAGGTGGCTCAACTGCTTTACGACGACCGCTGCGAGGATGTCCTCGTCCTCGACCTGCGGGGCCACTCCCAGGTGACGGACTTCTTCGTCGTCGCCTCGGGCACGAGCCAGCGGCAGATGCGCTCCGCCGGCCTCCACGCCGAGGAACTCGCCAAAGGCGCGAACGTCGCCGTCACGCGCACCAACCTGTCCGACCGCGACGCCGACTGGTTCATCATCGACGCCGTCGACGTTGTCGTGCATCTCTTCGAGCCCGAAACGCGGCTCTTCTACGACATCGAGATGCTCTGGGGTGACGCCAAACGCGTCGACTGGCGCCGGCCCGATCAGAAGAAGGACGTCGGCATCGAGGGCGATCGCAACCGCGCGGGCATCTCGCCCGACGACGTGCTGCCGGACGAGGACGAGTAGTCCGCACGCGCTCTCTCGCCCATCGGCGCGGCAGCACTCCTAAACTGCGCCCATGTCGCGAGGCCTCTCTCTCGCCAACAAGTGTCAACTGCTCTTCGGCCTAGCGGTGGTGCTGATCATCACCGCGGTTCTCGTCGTGCCCTGGATGCAGAGCCGCACCAGCGTCGATCAGAGCCAGCTTGAGAACTCGCGCCAGATCGCGCGCCTGTACGCGAGCAACATGATCGTCGACCCGCGGTGGGCCAGCCTCGTCCAGACGCCCGAGCAGCAGCGGCGCCTCGAGCGTGACCTCGTCATCGTCTACTACGAGCCCGAAGAATGGGCGACCCGCCCGCGGCCCAACGAGTTCGAGGAGCGGGCCGCCAGGGCGTTCGAGACCGAAGCAACGCGAACCGAGTTCTTCGAGTCCGTCGCCGAATCGGCCGCGACACCGATCCTGTCGCCCGACGAGACCCCCGCGAGCGCGACCCTCGGCGCCGACGACGTGGACGAGGACGCGCCCGAGAGCGGTAACCGTGTCGAAGCGCCGGGCACCGACGCACCGTCGATGGCACAGGAGCGCGTGCCCCTGGCGCGGCAGTACCGATACGCCGCACGCCTGCAGACGCCCGAGGGTGAGGACCAGGGCGTGCTGATCGTCCGGCGCCGGTCGGAGGTCGCCGCGGGGCAGGTATTCGTCAACCGCGTGTACCTCATCCTCGCCGGCTTCGGCGGCATTCTCTTCGCCATCCTCGTCTTCTACTTCATCGTCACCCGGCTCATCCTCCAGCCCGTGCGCACGCTCAAGGCGACGGCCGACACCGTCCGCGCCGGGAACCTTCATGTCCGCTCGGAGATCCGCACAGGCGACGAGTTCGAGCAGCTCGCCGACGCCTTCAACGACATGCTCACCGCGATCGCGGCTCAGCAGAGCCAGTTGCGTTCGGTCAACCGCTCGCTCGACCTCAAGCTCACCGAGCTCGCCGAGCGGAACGTCAGCCTCTACGAAGCGGCGCGTGTCAAGGGCGAGTTCCTGGCCAATGTTTCGCACGAGCTGCGCACGCCGCTGAACTCGATCATCGGCTTCGCCGAGATCCTCCAGGAGATCGCCGAACGCGACCTAGAGCAAGACGCGTCGCCTCCCGACCACAACTCGCTGCTCCGTCGAAAGCGTTACCTCGAGAACATTGTCGGAGCCGGGCGCACGCTGCTGGAGATGATCGAGGAGCTGCTGACGATGGCGCGCATCGAGGCTGGCAACATCGAGCTGCACGTCGCGCCGATGAACGTTGCCGAGACATGCGAGGGCCTGCTCGCGCTCATCAGGCCACTCGCCGAACGCAAGAACCTCGACCTCGATCTGCGCCTCCCGACCTCCGGATCGCCGCTCCCGATGGTGCACACCGACGCCAAGAAGCTGCAACAGATCGTCTTCAACTTCCTCTCCAACGCCGTGAAGTTCACGCCCGAGGGCGGGCGTGTCATGTTGCGGGCCGACCTCCCGACCGACGCCTCGGGAGAGCAACGCCTGCGTCTGTCGGTGATCGACACCGGGCCGGGCATCCCGCGCGACAAGCATCACCTGGTCTTTCAGAAGTTTTCCCAGCTCGACGCCTCGCACACGAAGCGTCACCAGGGTACGGGCCTGGGTCTGGCGATCGCTGAAGAGTTCGCCGAGATGCTCCGGGGCGAGGTCGTGCTCGACTCGGATGCCGGTCGCGGCGCGATGTTCAGCGTGGTGATCCCGCTCACGATCGAGCCCCCGCCTCCGGCCGAGCCAGAGCGACCAGCTCCGAACGCCGCGAGTCAGCAGAGCCTGCCCCCGGCGCCCACGGCGTTCTCGTGATGCCGCACGTCAACGCGGCCTTGCTCGTCGCGCTCGACCGCCACGACGTCGATGCGCACGGGCCCGGCCCATCGGCGTCGACGCGTCTCGATCTCCGCCAGCTTCGCCAGTCGACTCCGCTTGGTGCTCGTGAGCGCATCCTCGGGCCGGTACGACCGGTCTCGCTGCGATCGCCTCGCCTTGACTTCGATGATCACCAGTGTGCGGCGATCCGGCGCTTCGCAGACCAGATCGACCTCGCCCAGCGACGACCGCACGTTACGGCCCAGCACGCGGTAGCCCGTGCGGCGCAGCCGCGTCCTTGCAACGCGCTCCCCCCACCGCCCGCTGACCTCGCCTCTCCCGACGCGGGCGAGTCGGCGCAGAGCCCCGA
The DNA here is from genome assembly GCA_964440605.1 of uncultured Phycisphaeraceae bacterium. Lineage (GTDB taxonomy): Bacteria > Planctomycetota > Phycisphaerae > Phycisphaerales > UBA1924 > CAYTSW01. The sequence continues at coordinate 7,202 of CAYTSW010000002.1, forward strand.
TCATCCCTCGTCGCTCGCGCGCGTCTGGATGTAGAACCGCTCGGTCGCGTACTCCACGAGGCGTCGGACCATCACCTCGAGCTCGGTGACGTTCGATCGGGCGAGCAGGCGCGAGAAGTACCGCGACTCTTCCTCCTGAAGCCGGATCGTCCGCAACTCTTCCTCGATCTCGTTCTGCACCTCGTAGAGCGACTGGCCTTCACGCCGCTCGATCTCCACCAGCTGTACAAAGTACGCCCGCGAACCGACGTCCACGCGCGGCGTCCATTGACCCGGCTGGAGCGTCCGCACCGCCTCATTGAGCGCTTCGGGACCGAAGATCGTCGTCTGCGCCAGCGAGCCTTCCTCCAGGGTCACTTCCTGCTCGCGGGCGAGCCGCGCGAGCGTTTCGGGCAGCGGCCCGCCGGCGATCAGGGCCTCCTCGATGACGTCGATCTGCCCCGCCCGCTCGTTGGGGATGGCGACGGTCCGCAGCCTCGCGATCGGCGCGGGGCGGTATCGGTCGATGTTCTGGCGATAGAAGAGCTCAACATCGCGCGAGCTCACCTGCACGCGGTTCGCGAAGGCCTCGCGGAGCTGAGCGATGATGAACTGGCGCTCGGCCTCTCGCCGAACGGCTCCCTCCAGCGTGATGCCCTCCTGGGCGAGCAGTCGCCGGTTGGCCTCCTGCTCGCTTCCCTGCGCCTCACGGATGAAGCCCTCGCGGATGTCCTCGACGAAGGCAAGCACGCCGGCCTGCTGCTCGGGCTTCAGGCTCGCGCGAAACTCGGCGAGCAGCAGCTCGTCACGCATCCGGTCGTACAGCCGACGAGCGGTGTACTCCTGGACGTTGCTCGCCCACTCACGCGGGTCGAACTGGAGAGCTTCGGCCTTGAAGCGGGCCTCGGCTTCCTCGTAGAAGGCCCCCGCGAAGACCGGCTTGCCGTTGATCTGCCCGACCACGGTGTCCACCACCAGAGGCTGGTCGCGCACGCTGGCGGGCAGCGCGCGCCCAGCGGGCTCCGCCCTCCCGATCGTTGCCGACGTAGCGCCGCCATCGTCCGGCACCCGCACGACCTGCGGCGGCGCTGCGGCAATGGGCTCGGGAGCCGGTGCCTGGGCGTCGGCAAAGGCTTCGGGCTGGATGGTCTCGGCGTCGCGTGACGAGCGCTCCGAGGTGCTGGAGCACCCCACGGTGATCGCCGCGATCGCGCTCAACGTCGCACACAGCGACCACCAGGCTCCGTCACGACGGACACTCTGTCGGAGAACTGGGGTCATCCTGACCTCCCCGGGGTTGAATGTTCTGCCGGACCCCACTCGAGGCCTATCGCATTGGGGGTTGATGATGCGCCGCGGCGGCATAGTAGTCGAATCGTCACGCCGCCCGCGTGAGCGATCGCTTAGACTGGAATGGACTCTGCGGGGCCGCGCGCCGCTGTGCGGCGCTTCCACCCCGCTGCGCCCAGCGAAAGTGCCAGGCACAGATATGGCCGATCAGGAACAGGACCAACCTCGGATCATCGTTGACAGCGATTGGAAGTCGCAAGCGCAAGCCGAGAAGGAGAAGCTCGCCGCCAAGGAGACTGAGCAGGGCGGGCAGGCGCAGGAAGAGGGGGCCGGCGAACTGCCCGAGCCCAGCTTCCAGGGTCTCGTCCACATGCTCGCCATGCAGGCGATCACCTACATGGGCGGCGTTGCCGATCCGAAAACCGGCAAGGCGATCTTTGACCCGATGTACGCCCGACACGTCATCGACCTGCTCGGCGTGCTCGAAGAGAAGACCAAGAACAACCTCAGCCAAGAAGAAACCAAGGAACTCGGCGGCATTCTTCAGGAGCTCCGCTCTCGGTATGTCGAGTTGGTCCAACTCGTCGCCAAGCAGCAGGCCCAGGGCGAAGCCGGAGCCGGCGGCGATCAGCCGCCCGGCACGCCCCCGATGGGCGGCCCGTCAATGACATAGCGCACGCCGATCTCCCGGTCGTCCGATAGGGTATTCAGCACGCGCAACGCTCTCGTATACGCACAAGAGGGTTCAGCATCGTGGTCGAATCATTCCTGGATAAGCACGCCTTTCTCCTCAGGCGAATTCACAGCCTGCTCGGGATCGTGCCCATCGGCGTCTTCCTGCTGTTTCACCTGACGACCAACGGATCTGTGGTCTGGGGGTACGTCAACGCATCGAAGTACGAGGGCGTGCACCCGGGGGCGGCGACGTTCCAGCACGAAGTGAACTTCATCCACTCGCTGCCGGCGCTCATCCTCATGGAAGTCTTCGTCCTGTGGGTACCCATCGCCATCCACGCGATCCTCGGGGCGTACTACGCCGCGAAGGGCCGCTCGACGCTTCATCGATACCAGTCGCAGAACAACGTCCGATATGCCCTGCAACGGATCACCGCGTGGATCGGCCTGGTCTTCATCGTCTACCACGTCGCGACGCTCCGCTGGGGCTGGGATTTCCTGATTCCCGGCGGAACGAAGTGGGACGCCGAGCACTCGGCCTCCACGCTAGCGGCGATCTTCCGTGGCGCGTACGTCGAGGCGGGCCAGCCGGCGGTCGAAGGCACGGGCCTCACGGCTCTGGGCGTCGTCATCATCGCCGGCTACCTCATCGGGGTGTCCTCGCTGGTCTTCCACTTGGCGAACGGCTTGTGGACCGCGGCGATCACCTGGGGCCTCACGATCTCGGAAAAGGCCCAGCGGAACTGGGGATACGTCTGTGCCGCGTTGGGTGTGGGACTGATGGCGCTCGGGTGGTCCGCGGTCTTCGGATTCGCGACGCTGGACTACGAGGAAGCCCGTCAGGCCGAGCTGCGGATCATGGAGCTTGAATCCGGGACCGATGAAGAAGGCGAACAGGATCTTGTTGAACAGGAAATGCCCGCACTGGTCGTGCCGACCGGCGCGGCTGCCGACGATCCGCAGGAGGTGAAGTAATGGTGTCACCCGCTGGCCATGATCCACGCATCATCGTCGTGGGCGGGGGCCTCGCCGGTCTCGCCGCCTGCGTCCGTCTCGCCGAACGAGGCATCCCCGTCGACCTTTTCTCACTGGTGCCGGTCAAGCGGTCACACTCGGTCTGCGCACAGGGCGGAATCAACGCTTGCAACGAGGTCGCGCGGCAGCAGGGCTATTCGGAGTACGAGCACTTCGACGAAACGATCTACGGCGGCGACTACCTCGCCGACCAGCCTCCCGTCCTCGAGATGGCCAACTGGGCGCCGAAAGTCATCGACCTGCTCGATCGCATGGGCGTGCCCTTCAACCGCACCGCAGAGGGCTTCCGCGATCTACGCCTGTTCGGCGGCTCGCTGTTCAAGCGCACCCATTTCGCCGGCGCAACCACAGGCCAGCAGCTCCTCTACGCCCTCGACGAGCAGACCCGGCGGTACGAGGCCGAGGGGCTCATCAAGAAATACGAGTTCTGGGAGTTCCTGCGTCCCGTCGTCGTCGACGGCAAGGGCGTGGATGGTGAGGCGACCCGCCAGACCGTCGGCATCGTCGCTCAGGACCTGCGCACCATGCAGATCCGCGCGTTTCGCGGCGACGCGGTCGTCATGGCGACCGGCGGACCCGGACTGGTCTTCGGAAAGTCGACCAACTCAGTCATGTGCAACGGCGGGGCGGCGTCGCGGTGCTACCAGCACGGCGCGTGGTACGGGAACGCCGAGATGATCCAGGTGCACCCCACCGCCATCCCCGGTGCCGACAAGTGCCGCCTGATGTCCGAGTCGGCCCGCGGCGAGGGCGGGCGCGTCTGGGTGCCGCGCAAGAGGGGCGACGACCGCCCGCCGCGAGAGATCCCCGAAGAGGAGCGGTACTACTTCCTCGAGGAGAAATATCCGGCCTACGGCAACCTTGTGCCTCGCGACATCGCGACACGCGAGATCTTCGACATCTGCGTCAATGAGGGCATGGGGATCAACGGGGAGAACCAGGTCTACCTCGACCTCACCCACAAGGACCCGGACTATCTCAGCGAGAAGCTGGGCGGCATCCTGCACATCTACGAACGCTTCGTCGGCGCCAACCCAAGATTCGAGCCCATGCGCATCTTCCCCGCGGTGCACTACTCGATGGGCGGGATGTGGACCACCTTCGAGCAGGGCTCGCACAGGCCCGAGCAGCCGGCGGGCAAGCACAAGTCGGGCGACGTGCCCCCCGTCGACTCCGAGCCGGGCCGCGGCATGAAGGTCGGAGCGCCGAAGAACGCGATGACGAACATCGCGGGGCTGTACGCGTTCGGCGAGGTGAACTTCGCCTACCACGGCGCGACCCGTCTCGGCGCCAACGCCCTGCTCTCATGCATCTTCGACGGGCTCTTCAACGGGCTTTCGGTCGCCAGCTACGTGCGTGACCACGTCCACGGCGTCAACGACGACGGCGGCTTCATCGGGCAGCCGGCCTCCAAGGTCCACCAGCAGGTCTTCGACGACGCGGTCAAGGCCGAGCAGGACAAGCTCGAGGCCCTCCTCAGCACCGCGCCTGAGGGAGACGACGAGCCGATCGATGATCAGGCCCACAACCCCTACCAGATCGCCAAGGAGATGGGTGAGGAGATGACGGCCGCGAGCACGGTCGTCAAGACAAGAGAGCGGCTCACGCAGGCACTGGACAAGATCCGCGAGCTCAAGGACCGCTTCTCCAAGGTGCGTCTGGCCGACCGGAGCCTGTGGACGAACCAGTCGTTGTCGTTCGCTCGCGCGGTGGGCGACATGTTGATCCTGGCCGAGGTGACGCTCGAGTCGGGGCTCGCGCGCGAGGAGTCGCGCGGGTCGCACTATCGCCTGGATTTCCCGGACCGCAACGACGAACGCTTCCTCAAGACCTGCGCAATGCGCTTCGACCCGGCCAGCGGCGCGCACCACATCGAATGGCGCGACGTCGACACTTCGCTCGTGAAACCGCGGGCCCGCACGTATGGGCGTGTGGACGCGGTTGACGGCAAGCAGGGCGAGACCAAGGACGAGAAGCCCAGCGCTGACACGGTGCGCACGGCGGCGGCCGCCGAGCCGGGCCAGCCCAGCGCACTCAACGAGCCGGCGAGTTAGACCCGCACGTTCCCATCGCGGCACACCCGATTTCTGACACGACCCTCTCTCTGAGAACGCAAGCATGATCGTCGAAAACAACGCCTCGAAGAACACGCCGAAGCAGAACGTTGGCCCCCGGACCGTGCGCTTCCGCATCAAGCGCGCGGACGGCCCGGGCAAGAACGAACGGTGGGAGTCGTTCGACGTGCCGGTCGATCCCGGGGCGAATGTGATCAGTTGCCTTCAGTGGATCGCGGCCAATCCCGTGACCAGCGAGGGCCGGCGTACCACACCGGTGGTGTGGGACGCCGGGTGCCTCGAAGAGGTGTGCGGCTCGTGCACGATGAACATCAACGGGCAGGTGCGCCAGTCGTGCTCGGCGTTGATCGATGATTACGCCCCCAACGAAGGCGACGAGGTTACGCTCGAGCCGATGACCGTCTTCCCCGTGGTGCGCGACTTGTGGGTCGATCGCGAACGCCTGTTCGCCACGCTCAAGCGGACCAACTGCTGGGTGCCGATCGACGGCACCTACAACCTCGGCGCCGGCCCGCGTGAGAGCCGCGAGAACCAGCAGACGCGGTACAAGCTCTCGGAGTGCATGTCCTGCGGCTGCTGCCTGGAGGCGTGCCCGCAGTACACGCTCGAGACCGACGAGGAGGCCTGGGAGAAGGCCTTCGTCGGGGCGGCGGTCATCTCGCAGGTGCGCTACTTCAACATGCACGCGACGGGCAAGCAGCTCGAGAAGCAGCGGCTGGACATCCTCGCCAAGCCAGGCGGGATCCAGCAGTGCGGCAATGCGCAGAACTGCGTGAAGGTCTGCCCGAAGGAGATCCCGCTCACCGAGTCCATTGCCTCCATCGGCCGCGACGTGACCTTCCACAAGGTCCGAAAGTTCTTCGCCGGGAGGGACTGATCGCCGCTCCTTCCGCTTCCGCCCCAAGCGGTTTCGCTCGCGGGATGGGTGGTTCGGTTTCATCTTGAGCGTGGTCGGCCGGATCGCGATCCCGGCCCGAACCGCTATCGGGGGTGTTTCGTAACGCTCGCAGCGGGCTATTCTTGCGCCGGTTGCAGGGTATGGGGTCGGACAGCCGAGAGTGCTGTGAGTCGTCGTTGTTGCCGTCGCCCGCGTACTTCGCTCGCCGAACGGGCCCCGAGGTCGGGCTCGTGAACCCAGGGAAGCCGTCCATGTCCCGTTCTCGCCGACGTTCGTCCCGCCGTGATCATCTCTCGCCTTCCGGGCGGTGCGAGCCGCTGGAACGGCGCCTGCTGCTTTCGGCCGATGCGCCGGTCATCACGGATTACTTCGCCGACAACCGGGGTCTGATCGAGTTGACGGTCGACCAGGCGCTCAACGCTTCAACGGTCACACGCGATGCCTTTACCGTGATGACGCCGGGCGACGATCAACTGCTCGGCACCGCGGACGACCAGTTCGTGCTCGGGCTCGAAGTGACCTATTCGGCGGCGACGCGGACAATCAGCGTCGACTCGAATCTGGCCGCCGACACGCCATACTCGGTCACGATCAACGGGGACTTCATCCGGGGCATGAACGGCTGCTTCCTCGACGCCGAGTTCAACGGGTCAGGCGAGGCTTCGGGCGACGGGGTGGAGGGCGGCTCGGGGACGTTCTTCAGCCGTTCGACCGGACCGACGCTGGCCCGGATCGTCACGAACTTCGGAGCGATCAACATCGAGCTCTTCCCGGGCGAGACGCCGATCACCGTCGAGAACTTCTTCCGCTACGCGAACGACGAGTTGTACGACGGCACGATCATCCATCGTTCGGCGAGCCTTCAGGACGGCACGCCCTTCGTCATCCAGGGCGGTGGATTCGAGAACGGGGTGCAGTTCCTGCCCATCCCGACGTTCGACCCGATCCTCAACGAGCCGGGCATCTCGAACGTGCGCGGCACCATCGCCATGGCCAAGCTGGGTGGCGATCCGAACTCGGCGACCAGCCAGTGGTTCTTCAACCTCGGCGACAACTCTGCGAACCTCGACAACCAGAACGGCGGGTTCACGGTCTTCGGTGAAGTGGTCGCCGACGCCGACCTCGAGGTGATCGACATGATCGCCGCCCTCGAGACCTTCAACGCCAGCCAGACCAACAGCGCGTTCAACGAAGTCCCGGTCGACAACCTGCCCGCGGTCGAGGCGCAAGGGTTCATCCAGCCGTCGGACGTGGTGCAGATCTTCCGCGTCTCGCGCGTTGTGCAGGTGGACGCCGAGCCCTTCGGGCAGATCGACACCGACGAGGTGCGCACGATCACGCAGACCGGCTCGACGGCCCGGGTGACGCTCTACAGCCTGACCAACACGCCGCTGGGCGATCTGGATCGCTTCATCGACGTGCGCTTCGGCGGCGGGAACACGATCAATCGCATCACGATCACCGAGGACCTGCCGGCGCCCGTGGGCATCCAGATCTCCGGCGCTGAAGGCGTGGGCTCGATCGTCGATCGACGGCGCGGCGGCGAGGACGCGAACCTCAGCTTCATCGTCTCCACGTCCAGCGTCGGATCGATCCGCCTCAGCCAGACGATTACCGGCTTCAACCTCAACGGGCTACTGCTCGCCGACAACCTCCTGCTGCCGGAGGACGTGGACGGCGACAACGTGTTCAACGACAACACATCGATCCTCATCCAGTCCGGCGCGACGGACTCCGTGCGCATTGACGCCGACTACGCGGGCGACATGCTCATCCCCGGCGGCCTGCTGAATCTGCGGATCAACGGCGATGCCCGCAACGCCGACATCGACCTGGGCAACGACGAGCTGAACGACTCCATGGACGTCCGCGTGCGCAGCGTCCGCGACGTCGATCTCACCACCGGCACCCCGATCCGCAACCTCCGGGCGGACGAATGGATCGCGTTCAACACCGCCAGCGCGAGCATCGTTGCACCGAGCATCCTGCGCATGAACGTGCGCGGCGACTTCGGGGCCGATCTGGATCTGTCGGGCGAAGCCGTCGTGGGCGGATCGACGCTCGCCGTCGCGAACGTGCGCGGCGACGTGCTCCGCGCCCGGTGGAACATCGTGGGCGACGTCAACCGCCTACGGATGGGGGACACGAGCAACCTGCAACTCAACGTGCAGGGTGACGTGATCCGCTTCATCGCGGGGGACGTGGGGACGAGCGACATCGCCATCACCGGCGTGGCGTCGCGCGTGATCGCCGATGAAATGGTCTCGAGCACCTTCTCAGCCGGCGGGGCCGAACTCTTCGTGCTCCGCCGGGGCGACCTGAGCGCCGACGTGACCATCGGCGACGACGCGGCGCGCGACATGCGGGCCTTCCGCGTGCGCGGCGACGTAGAAAACGCGACGATCGAGCTCGCAGATCCCGTGCGCCGCTTCAGCGTCGGCGGCGATTTCGACACCGTCACCATCAACGCGAACGACTTCAACATCCTCCGCCTCAACAGCCTGACCGACACCGACCTGAGCGTCAGCGGCGACCTGCGCCAACTCCGCGTGCTCAACTGGGACGGCGGGAGCGTGCAGGCGGGGGCCATCGACGTGGTGCAGGTGACCGGCTCCAATCGCCTCGACCTGCCCGGGGACTTCAACGCGGACCTCGCGGTGAACTTCCTGCGGAGCGTCGATATCGCGGGCGACCTGCGTGCCGACGACTTCCGGGCGGGGGACGTCCGCAACCTCGACGTCGGCGGCGACGTCGTCGACAGCACGATCAGCTTCTTCCAGATCTTCTTCGCCAGTCAGGCGTTGGGGAGCATGCACGTCGGCGGCGCGGTCATCGGGTCCAACGTGTTGGTCCAGACATCGGCCGACGACATCTCGGTCGCGGGCCTCATCGACTCGGGCATCTACGTCGGGACGCTCCAGCCGCAGACCGGCTTCCCGAATGCCAATGCCATCTTCTCGCAGGCACGCGTGGACTCGGTGGTGATCCGAGGCATCGGCGAAGGCGTGGATGCGATGGACAACGGCTTCATCGTGGGCGGGACCATCGGCTACGCGCGGGTCACCAACCCGTCGGCGAACGGCGCGTTCGGCATCGCCGGCTTCACGGTGGAACAGGTGGATGTGCTCGCGCCGGACTTGCGGCGGACGTTCACCAACCCCCAGACGGCGCAGGTGGTCTTGGGCGGGCTCCAGATCCGGCCCGGGTTCCAGCAACCGCAGCTCTGATCGCAACTCTCCCAACACATCGCCTCAGCCTGCACCCGCTTTGGGGTGGGCGATTGGTCTGTCGTGTGCGGGCATGAGGAGGTTGACCGGCGGTGGTTCGCATTTTCGCGCGCGGACCGGTACATTTGCTCCACCGAGGGAGGCGGCGTGATCGCCATCGAGGGACCGACGCGCATCGGCGCCTCCCCAACCATGCCGCGCTGCGCCGATGACCCATATCACGCCGCACAACGCCCCGGCCTCTCCCACAACTTCTTCGACGCCTGCCGACCGCGCCACGATCACGTTCGTGCTCGACGAGGACGCCCGTGTTGTTCAGCCGACCCACGAGCGCGGCGCGCACGTCGCCGACGCGTTGCAACGCCGGGGCGTGACCGACACGCGAGCGGTACGCACGCTGCTGGAGGCGGTCCGCGACGAGGGGCCGTCCGGCGGCGGCGATCGCCCCGACACGAACGGCGAGCACGCCGCCACCGACGCGTACCGTGTCACGACCGACCCCGTCGACGTGGACGGGTGTCGGCGCACGATCGTGAGCCTCGTCCCGAGAACGGCCGATCCGCTTGAGTTCGACGAAGCGTGCTCGATCTGTTGCGATGTCGACGGGGCGATTGTCGATGTGTCTCCCAAGGCCCTGCGGGTGCTCGGGTACGAAGACGATCACGACCCGCCGCGCGGACTGGCGGACATCGACCCGCTCTTCACGTCGGGCACATGGGAGGCCGCGAAGCGGGCGTGCTCGGCTTCGCGTCTGACGCGTCGACGCGTCGTGCTGCGGTCCCGTTCGGGGACGCTGGCGGCGTCCACGCTCGAGCTTAGGCGTCTGAGAGTGGACGGACGGGATCTGTACTGCTTCGCCGGTCTGGAGCGCTACGGGTCGCCCTCGACGGCGAACGATCTGCGCGAACTGATCGAAGCGCTCACGCCCGTCGCCAGCCCCGACTATTACCGCTCGCTGTGCTTGACGCTGTCGGGCATCACGGGCATGAACCTCGTCTGCATGACGCGGGTATCGCCGGCGGCGAGCGCGGACCGCGGCAACGGCTCGTGGATCGACGACGCGATCGCGCGGCCTCTCGCTGCTATCGACGGCGGGCGATCGGTCGAACTGCCGACCTACCCGCTGCGCGACACGCCGTGCGCCGGAGCGGTGCGCGCGGCCTTGCAGTGTGTCCCCGACGGTGTGATCGAGCGGTTTCCGTCCGACGAGATGCTGCGTGAGCTGGACGCGCGAAGCTATGTGGGCGCGTGCCTGTACGACGGGCGCGGGCGTCCCATCGGGCATCTGTTCGGCCTGTCGCCACGACCCATGCGAGACCCCGAGCGCACGCAACTTGCGTTTCGCCTGGCCGCGGAGCGGGCGGGGGCGGAACTCGAGCGGCGGACCATGCTCGAGGCGCTGCGCGAGAGCGAGGGCCTGCATCGGCGGTTGGTGGAGTCGGCTCCGGACGCGGTGGTGGTGTATCGGGAGGGCCGCATTTTGTTCGCGAACGACGCGGCGCGCAAGCTGCACAACGTGCGCAGCGCCGCCGATCTGGTCGGCCGGCGCGAGGCGGAGTTCATCCCGGGCAGTTCGGCCGACGTGGTCAACGAGAGGAACGAAGGCGTCCGCCGCGACCCGAAGTCGACGTGGCTCATCGAACACGACGTGCGACGCACGGACGGAGCGATCCGGCGCGTGGAGTCGACGGCGACCGCGGTGCAATACGAGGGGCGTCCGGCGCTTCAGGTGATCATGCGGGACGTCACCGAGCGCCGGCGCGCCGAGCAGATGCTCGATCGGTTCTTCGACCTGTCGTTCAACATGCTGGCGGTGGTGGGCGAGGATCTGGCGATCGAGCGCGTGAACGAGCGCTTCTGCACCCTGATGGGACGCGACGCGGATTCGATCGAGGGGCTGCCGATCACGGACCTGCTTCCCGTGGGAGCCGCGGAGAGTTTCGCCGAGGCGCTGCGGGAGGCGTTCACGTCGGACGGGCCGTCCTGGCTCGACCTGGACATCGCCGACGCTCACGGGCGCAACCACGCGATGCGTTGGATGATCCACGCCGACGATCACGATCGTCGGGCGTTTCTCAGCGGATCGGATCGCTCCGAGCGTCGCGCGCTGGAGGCCAAACTGCGTCAGGCCGATCGGCTCCAGACCATCGGCCTGCTGGCGTCGGGGCTCGCACACGACTTCGGCAATCTGCTGACGGCGATCGCGGGCCACGTGCACGCCGCCGAGCACGACATCCCCCACGATCACCCGACGGCCGAAACGCTCGGCGCCTTGGACGAAGTGATCGAGCAGGCGCAATCGCTCACGGAGTCACTGCTGACGCTGGGGCGATGCAACGATCCCTGCACGCGACGCACGACCTTCGAAGACCTGCTGCTCGGCATGGAGCCGCTGCTGCGCGGGCTGCTGCGCGATGGCGTGCGGCTCGAGCTCGACCTGCACGCCGAGCGGGCGCGCCCCGTGGACATCGACGCGGGCCAGTTCCGCCAGGTGCTCATCAACCTCGTCGTGAATGCGCGGGACGCGATGCCCGAGGGCGGGGAGGTGCGCATCCGCGTGAACAACCAGCCGGATCAGCCCGCGACCCGCGCCACGATCAGCGTGGAAGACAGCGGAGTCGGGATGTCGGAGGAACTGGCCGAACGCATCTTCGAGCCGTTCTTCACAACCAAGGCCCGGCGCAAGGGGACGGGTCTGGGACTCGCACTCGCGCAGGCGATCGTTCAGGGACACCACGGGGAGTTGACGGTCGAGTCCTCACCCGAGCGTGGCTCGGCGTTTCGCATCGCGCTGCCCGTGGCATCGGGCGACGGGGTGCAGCCTGCGCAGCGTCCGAACCGGCCCGCGACCCAGGTTCCCGAGGGCGCGTGTGCGGTGTTGCACTACCCCGACGGTCACGGTCGCGAGTTGGTGGCCTCGCTGCTGGAAGAAGTCGGGCTGACCGTGCTCATGGCGCGTGGGGCCGAGCGGTCCCCGCCGCACGATCTCGCCGTCGTGCACGCCACGACGGTCGCGACGCTGGACGCGTCGACGCCGGCGGTGATCATCGGCGGTCCGGAGGTCGAGGCGCGTCACCGCCCCGATACTGGCGTGTCGCGCGTGGTTCTGCCGATGCCTTTCGCACTCGACGACCTCGCCGACGCGGTCGCCGAAGCGCTCGAAACGCCGCCCGCGTCACACGGCGTCTCGGAGGAATGGGCTTGATGAACCGCAACTGGAAGATTGTTCTGGCGGATGATCACGCGATCGTCCGCTCGGCCCTGTGCAAGCTGATCGCGTCGTCGGGCGATCTCGAAGTGGTCGCCGAGTGCGACAGCGCCGACGAGGCGGTCGGGCACGTCATCCGCCAGCGGCCCGACATGCTGCTGCTCGACATCGACATGCCGGGCGTGACGCCATTCGACGCGGCGCGGACGGTCAAGAGCCAGGATCCGACGATCCGGCTGATTTTCCTGTCTGCCCATTTGCACGACCGGTACATCGAGCGTGCGCTGGCGATCGAGGCGTCGGGGTATGTGACGAAGACGGAGCCGCCCGAGCGGGTGCTCGAAGCGCTGCGGCGGGTCGCCTCCGGACGCACGTACTTCTCCCCGGAGGTGCGCTCACGGATCGTCCTCGACGACGCCGGGGCTCGACTGGCCCGACCGACGCGGACCCGCATGGCGACGCTCTCGCCCCGCGAGATCGAGGTGCTCCAGTACATCGCCTCGGGTCGCTCCAAGAAGGAGATCGCGACCCTGATGCACCTGAGCGTGAAGACGGTTGACAACCATTCGACCAATCTGATGAGCAAGCTCGACATCCACGACCGGGTCGAGTTGACCAAGTACGCGATCCGCGAGGGACTCGCGACGGCGTGAAGCGGCGCGGGGTCGGACTGCTCGCGATCATCGGCCCTGGCCTGCTCATCGCCGCGACCGGCGTCGGCGCGGGCGACCTCGCCACTGCCGGCTTCACCGGCTCCATGCTCGGCGTGAGCGTCGCCTGGGCCGTCGTGCTCGGGGCGGCGTTCAAGTACCTGCTCACCGAGGGGCTCGCGCGCCATCAACTGGTCACGGGAGACACGCTCCTCGCCGGCCTGCGCCGCCTGCTGGGGCCGCTGCCGCTGGTGCTGTTCCTGCCGTACCTCGCGCTGTGGACCTTCTTTGTCGCCCGCGCGTTGTTCGCCGCGACGGGCGCGGTGACGCTGGCGCTCGTCGAGCGCGGCGGCTTGGCGTATGCAGTGCCCGAGGGTGTGCCGAACCCGTTCCTACTGGCAGCCGTGCAGACCCTGCTCGTCGCGGCGCTCGCGTTGTTCGGCTCGTTCAAAGTCTTCGAGCGGGCGATGGCGGGGCTGGTCGCGGCGATGTTCCTCGCGACGCTGATCGCGGCGGCGTTCACGCGACCGGACGTCGGCACGCTGCTGATCGGATTCGTGCCGAGCGTGCCAGAAGCGGCGGGCAAGGGAGCGTCGAGCCCGCTGGCGTGGACGATCGCGCTGATCGGCGGCGTGGGCGGAACGGTGACGATCCTGTGCTACGGCTACTGGATCGCCGAGCAAGGACGAACTTCCGCGCGCGACCTGGCGGTGACGCGGATCGACCTGGGCGTCGGGTACGCCGCGACGGCGCTGTTCGGCGTCGCGATGCTGGTGATCGCCTCGGCGGCGCCGACGGCAACAACGCGCGGCGCCGGGCTGCTGATCGAGCTGGCGCGGAGCATCGACGAGGCGGTCGGCACCTGGGCCGGGTGGGCGTTTCTCGTCGGCGCGTGGGCGGCGATGGTGACCAGCCTGCTGGGGGTGTGGCAGGCGGTGCCGTACCTGTGGGCCGACACGCTCCGGCTGGTGCGCGGATCGGGCGGGAGCGCCGAAGCGCACGCGCTGCGGCGGTCCTGGACGTACCGCGCCGTCGTCGCGCTGATGACGCTCAGCGCGATGGGCTCGGCCTTTCTCGCGACCGACGCGGCATTCTTCAAGCGCGCCCAGTTCGCGTATGCGTTTACCGGGGCGCTGTTCATCCCGCTTGTAGCACTCGCATTGCTGATCGTGAACCGCAAGCGGGTCATGAGTGCGCACTACAACCGAATGGCCAGCATCATCGGGCTGGTGTTGACGCTGGCGTTCTTCGTTGCGGCGGGTGTCGTCGCGTTGCGGTGAGCTTCAGACGCGGCACTTCTCGAGCTGTTTCTGCAGCCGCGGACCGGAGACCTTGGCGACGGTGCCGAGTTCCTGCGCAAAGAGCGAGACTCGGAACTCCTCGATCATCCAGCGCAGGCGTTCGACCTCGGGGTCGGCAATACCGTCCTGGTCGTGCTTACGCTTGCGGGCGGCGTAGACGTCCCACGCGAGGCGGGCGTGGGCCATGCGTTCGGCGTCGCGCTCGACGCCCTGCGTCCGCAGCTTCTCGAGCCTGACGAGGACGGCCTGGAGGTAGCGCGGCGTCTGCTGGAGCCAGACCCACGGCGTCTGCGTGAAAACGCGCGGGTGGATGAGGCGGGCCACTTGTTCGTCGATGTCGTCGATCGCGACCTGCCACGAGCCGGGCATCCTTTCGTTGAGCGCGATTTCGACGCGGTTGAATGTCTCGAGGATGGCGGCGACGAGATCGCAGACGGGCTCCACCATCGTCGAGAGCTTGTTCCAGCCGTCGTTCAGGCGGCGATCGAAGGCGTCCCAACTGCGGGCGAGTTGGTCGTCGGCGAAACAGGCCCGGTCGACGATGAGGTCGACGAGTTCTCGGCGGAGCGTCTCGCCGTCGGCGACGGGCGCGAACCAGACGGCCATGCGGTCGACGCGCGCGTGTCGCTTGACGAGGTCGGCGATGGGGTGGCCCATCTCGAGCACCGCCAGGCGGCGCTGGCCGGCGCGGTTGGCCTGCAGGGCGGCCTGCGGGTCGGCGAGCACGCGGAGGTCGACGTGGCTCGCGCGGTCGATGAGCGCGGGGAAGCCGACGTAGGTGCGCCCGCTGTCGGTGACTTCCACGCGCTCGGGCAGCTCGTCGAAGTCCCACTCGGTGAGGCGGTCGCGGTGGAACTGCGAGTCGGGCGCTTCGGCGAGGCGTTCTTCGACCGCGACGCCGAGCTTGGCGCGGAGCTTGGCGAGGTCGCGGCCTTCGCCGAGGGTTTCGCCCTGAGCGTCGAGCACGCGAAAGTTCATGCGCAAGTAGTCGGGGAGCTGCGCGCCATCGAAGTCCTGCGGGCGTACCTCGACGCCGGCGACGCGGCTGAGCCGCTTGGCGAGTTCGACGAGGAAGTCGCCCTGGCCGAAGGGCATGCGCTCGAGCGCGCGCTGCGCGACATCGGGCGCGGGAACCAGGCTGCGGCGCACCGACTTGGGCTGCGTCTTGATGAGCGCGATCGCCTTCTCGTGCAGGAGCCCCGGCACGAGCCACTCGGCGCGCCGGCGGTCGACGCGCCCCAACGCTTCGAGCGGCACCTGCGTGGTGACACCGTCGGCACGGTCGCCCGGCTCGAAGCGGTACTCGAGGCTCAGGCGCTCGCCGCCAGCTTTCAAGGCGTCCGGGAAGCGGTCTTCGGTGAGCTCGCTCGCGTCGCCTTCGAGGAGCACCTGTTCGTCGAGGAAGAGGGCCTTTGAGTCCTTGCGCTCGGCGAGCTTGCGCCAGCCCTCGAAGCGGCTGCCGTTGAAGACGTCGGGCGGGAGTCGCTCGTCGAAGAAGCGCCAGAGGACCTCGGCGTCGGCGAGGAGGTCGCGGCGCCTGCCCTTGGCCTCGAGGCTCTGGATGCGCTCGACAAGCTCACGGTTGTGCTTGAGGAAGCGGTGGTTGCGCGGATAATCGCCCTCGACGAGCGCGTAATGGATGAAGAGCTCGCGCGCCTTGGCGGGGTCAATGGGGCCGAAGTGGACGGGTCGCCCGCTGACGATTTCGAGGCCCTGGTAGGAAACCTTCTCGGTCGCCATGATGCGGGCTTTGGCGCGGACCCAGCGCGGGTCGGTGTGGGTGCGTTTGACGAGGTGGGGCGCGACGTCCTCGATCCACCGCGGCTCGATGCGCGCGACGGTACGCGCGTAGAGCTTGGTCGTGCGCACGAGCTCGGCGCTCATCACCCACTTGGGCTTGGAGCGGAAGAGACCCGAGCCCGGGAAGATGGCGAACTTGATGCCGCGCGGGCCGGTGTACTCGTGCGGGTCCTTGAGTTGTCCGACGTTGCTGACGAGGCCGGCGAGGAGCGCCTTGTGTATCTCCTCCTCCATCGCGGGTTCTTTGGCGAGCTTGCGGCCCATCTCGGTGACGAGGCGTTTGAGCTGCTTGTAGACGTCGATCCATTCGCGCATGCGCACGTATGAGACGAACTTCTCGGCACAGGCGTTGCGGGTCTGGCGGTTGGAGTGGTGCTTGCGGTGCTCGTAATACCAGCGCCAGATGTTCATCAGCGAGAGGAAGTCGGAGCGTTCGTGGTGGAACTCGGCGTGGGCCTGGTCGGCGGCGTCGCGCTTCTCGAGCGGGCGCTCGCGGACGTCTTGGACCGAGAGCGCCGCGGCGAGGACGAGCACCTCATCGAGGATGCCGCCCCCCTGCCCGCCGGTGTCGCTGACGATGATCATGCGGCCGATGCGCGGGTCGATGGGCAGGCGCGCAAGCTCCTGTCCGGTGGGGGTCAAGTCGCCCTTCTCGTCGACGGCGTCGAGCTCGCGCAGGGTGTCGTAGCCGTCCTTGATCGCGCGGCGGTCGGGCGGTTCGACGAAGGGGAAGCGGTCGACCTCACCCAGGCGCAGGGCCTTCATGCGGAGGATGACGCTGGCGAGATCGGTGCGGCGGATTTCGGGGTCGGTGAACTCTTCGCGGGCTTCGTAGTCGTCTTGCGAGTAGAGGCGGATGCAGACGCCGGGCCCGACGCGGCCGCAGCGGCCGGCACGCTGGTCGGCGCTGGCGCGGGCGACGGGTTCGACGTCGAGTCGCCGGACGCGGGCGCGGGGGTTGTAACGGCTGATGCGCGCGACGCCGGGGTCGACGACGCCGCGAATCCCCGGGACGGTGAGACTGGTCTCGGCGACGTTGGTCGCCAGGACGATGCGTCGGCCTCGGTGGGGCTTGAAGACGCGCATCTGCTCGTCGGCCGAGAGGCGCGCGTAGAGCGGGAGCACCTCGGTGCCGGGCGGATGGTGCTTGCGCAGGGCCTCGGCGGTCTGGCGGATCTCGCGTTCGCCCTCGAGGAAGACGAGAACGTCGCCCGGTCGTTCGCCCTGTTCCTTGTCGTGGCGTGCGAGTTCGTCCATCGCTCGCACAATGCCCTGCGTGCGGCTGAGATCGTCCGCATCATCGGCCTCGCGCTCAAGCGGGCGCCAGCGGATCTCGACGGGATACGTCCGGCCGCTGACCTGGACGACGGGCGCATCGTCGAAGTGCTCGCTGAAGCGCTGCGTGTCGATGGTCGCCGAGGTGACGATGACTTTGAGCTCGGGGCGGCGTGGGAGGAGCTGCTTGATGTAGCCGAGGAGGAAGTCGATATTGAGCGAGCGTTCGTGCGCTTCGTCGATGATGAGGGTGTCGTAGGACTCGAGCCAGCGGTCGCCCTGCGTCTCAGCGAGCAGGATGCCGTCCGTCATGATCTTGACGTAGGTGTCGGGGCTGGTGCGGTCGCCGAAACGAACCTTGTAGCCGACGGCGTGGCCGAGCTGGGTGTCCATTTCGTCGGCGATACGTTGCGAGAGGCTGCGGGCGGCGATGCGTCGGGGCTGGGTGTGCCCGATCATGCCTTCGACACCGCGGCCGAGCTCGAGGCAGATCTTCGGGAGCTGCGTCGTCTTCCCGGAGCCGGTTTCGCCAGCGACGATGACGACCTGGTGTTTGGCGATCGCCTCGCGGATCTCGTCGCGCCGTTCGACGACGGGCAGGTCCTGCGGGTAGCGGACGCGCGGGAGGTTGTCGCGCCGCTGCTCGACGCGGGTGCGCGAGGCTTCGATCTGCTCGGCGAGTTGCCTCAGCGCAGCTTCGGAGAGTTCGTGCGGCTGGCGGCGGTCGCCGCGGCGGCGCTTGGGCCCGCGCAGCTTGCGGCGGAACCGTCTGCGGTCGCGGATCATGCAGGCGTCGATCAGGGTGCGGAGGTCGCTCGCGGTGGCCGCCATCCAGACATGATTGCCGCTCGCCCGGCGATGTCACCCGCGGCGGCAAAGTTGGCGGCTCAGGCGGCGACGCTCCAGTCGCGTCGCTTGCCCATTTCGTCCGCAGGGGCGGCGTTGCCGAACGCCCACGCCGCGGGGCGTTCCACGTCGCTGAGTTCGGCCCGGGCGCGTTCTTCGAGACTGCGGAGGACGTCGGGTCGCGGCGCGTCCGGCTGGAGCACGACGAACGCCTTGAGGCGTTCGCCCTCGTCGGGCGTCATCTTGCGGACGAGGATCTCGCGCACGCCCTCGACGTCCTTGAGCACCTTGGCGACGCGGTTGGGGAAGACGTTCACGCCCGCGACCTGCACCGAACCGTCGCGTCGCGAGCGGACGATGAACCGTCGGTCGCGGACCCACTCGAGGTTGTCGGGTGTCGCGGGGACGGCGTCGAGCCAGGGCAGGAGTTCGAAGGGGTCCTTTCCCGAGCGACGCGAGGCGACGCCGCCGGTCTCGCTTGTGCCATACACCTCGGTCATGCGCACGCCGCGGTCGGACACGGCGCTCCACGTCCGCTGGTGCATAGCGGCGCCGGAACTCACGCCCGTGACCTCGCTCGGGAGTTCCACGCCGGCGTCGAGCAGGGCCCCCCACTGCGTCGGCGTTGCGATGACGCGGTCACCGGGCCTGAGCATCGCGCCGACCGAGGCCGGCAGCTTGTGCCGAGCGTCGACGACCTCGATGTCAGACGCCGCGGGCGTGAGCACACCGTGGATGAAGCCGAACATGTGGTGCGAGGGGACGAGGCTGACGACGCGGACGGCGTCGTCGAGCAGGCGTACGAAGCCGTCGGCTTCTTGCGAAAGGCACGGCAGGGTGTGCGTGCAGCGCTTGGGCTCGCCCGTGGAGCCGCTGGTGCGGAAGGTGATGGTGCGCGATTCGGCGCGGAGTGACTGGTCGACGACCCACGCCCACCGGCCGATGGTGCGGTCACGGACCATCCAGTCCTCAAGGCCGGTGTCTCGAAGTGCGAAGAACTCGTCGACGCGTGTCGCGAGCGCGACGAGTTCGAGGCTGTCAACGCCGATCGCGGTGCCGTCGAGTCGCTCCTCGCCTCGCCACTCATCGAGATCGCTCGCGTGAAAGGAGCGGTCGCGGCGGAGTCGCGCGAGTTCATCGGCGACGAGCGAACGGACCACCCGCTCGATCGCCTCGATCGGCAGGCGGAGTTCTCCCGGGTTGGCATCGCTGCGGTCGCCCATTGGGTCGTGGGCCTCCGGTGTCATGCGACACACGGACGCTCCCGCCGGGCGAGCGTCCGTGCCGCTGCGCCGTGCTGTCCCGCCTCCCGGCACGGGGCCTCAGACGCGCTTGACGAAGACCCAGTAGGAGTCGCTGACGAGGGCCTTCTTCATGTGAACCTTGACCTTGGTCGGCTGCATGTTGTAGTCGAAGGTGTACTCGAACATGCAGTTGAGATCGTCTTTCTCGACGCCCTCCTTGAAGCGCCCGTAGAACTCGGGGCTCTTCGTGCAGGGGGCTACTTCGGAGAAGAAGTTCTTGCCGACGCACTCGGAGGGATCGCGGCCGGTGAGGTCTCCCTCGGCGGCGTTGTACGAGATGATCTTTCCAGTAGCGTCGAGTTCCACGGCGCCAAAGGCGAGGTTATCGATATCGCCTTCGCTGAGCTTGCTCATGACGTTTTCGATGTCTTCGGCACCAAACTTCACCATCGTCGCAGACATGCGCGTCTCCTGATCACGGCTGAAAACGAGTGAACTGTGGTCGCGCTCGCAGCGGCGCGACGGCGGTGGGATCATCGTCAGGTCACCGTCGCGGGATCAGCGGCTCCTCCCTCACGCTCGCCCATTTCCCTGAATTCAGCGATCACCGTCGGTCCCGGCCTCCCGCACGCAGAACGTCACGTTGCGCAGCTCGCGCGAGAGTGTCTCGAAACGGTCCAAAGCCCGGTCCGTGAACACCGCCGTAGGCAGGTCCGGTCCGGCTCGTGTCGCCATGACGCCGGCGAACTCTCGGCGAAGATCGTCGAGCCGGCGGCGGAGATCATCGATGTCGGCGGCGCGCTCGCTCATGGGTCCCCAGTCGGAGTATGCCCTCATTCGCGCAGTTGGCAAGAGCGCTCGGGGCGCGGTCCGATAGATGGCTCTCACGCCGCGGCGTGATGTGCGGGTCGCGCCGCCTGCACAGAGGGGGGAAGCGGCTCGTGTCGATGTCCGTGCGCTGATTGGTCGATGGTGAGGACGCGCGCTGGGGAGTGCGCGATCAACCAAGGAGCGCAGCCATGTCCGACATCAGGCCGCGGCGGTCAGGGGACGACCGCCTGCACCCCACCATCGAACGGTTCCGAAGTGAAACCCGCGAGCTCTCGTTCCGCGAGTTCGCATCGCTGCTCAACACCCTCCGGGACACCGAGGCGGGCGAGATGCGTCGCGTCGCATCTGACCTATGGGGCGAGCTCGTCCGCATCGCAGACGCGTACCGCGACCTCACGGGTGCACCCTTCCGGTTCGACACCCCGCCCGAAGCCGTGTTCGGAGAAGACTCCCCCACGCCCGCGGCCGCCACGCCCGAAACGGTGTCGGTCACAAAGGACAACAAGCCCGACGCGTGGTACGAGCACACGCTCATCACCCTCGTCAACCAACTCCAAGGGCACGCGACGACTGACTTCCTCGAGGCGGTCGTCGTCGCGATGGGCGGCGAGGCTCAGGGTGCGCAGCAGGCGTTGCAGCGGCTGAGCGACAGCGGTCCGCTGGTTCAGGCCGAGGGCGTGTGGCGGAACGTGACGCAGCGCCCCGAGTCATGGTACGACCACACGATTCTGTCGTTCCTGCACGAGAGCCCGAACCACGAGCCGCGCACCGTCAAGGAGGTGCACGACCACTGCATCGAGCGGGGCGCGAACGGTCACGCCGCGGTGACTCGTCACCTGCCGCGGCTCATCAGCGCGGGCGCCGTCTGCGAGCCCAGCGAGGGCCGCTTCCAGCCGGGCAACGTGCGTTCGGACACGTGGTACGACCACATCATTCTCTCGTTCATCGCCGACAGCCCCGCGGATGGGCTGCCTTCGACCAAGGCGATCCACGACCACTGCATCGCGCAAGGTGGTCACGGCGCGAGCGCCGTGAAGGACGCGCTGCCGCGTCTGCTCACTGCGGGCGTGATCCGCGAGGCCGAGCCGGGCGTGTGGGACGTCACGAATCGACGCTCGGAGGCGTGGTACGACCACGCGGTGATGGGCACGCTCGACGAACATGACGGCCCGGCATCGGCCAAGACGATCCACGATCGTGTGATCGCTTCGGGCGGCAACGGCGCGAAGGCGGTGGCGGAGCACCTGCCGCGGCTGCTGAAGGCGGGCCGTCTGGTGCAGCCGGAAGAGGGTGTGTTCGACCGTGCGGACCGTCGGAGCGAGACGTGGTACGACCACGCGATCATCG
Source organism: uncultured Phycisphaeraceae bacterium (assembly GCA_964440605.1). Taxonomy (GTDB): domain Bacteria; phylum Planctomycetota; class Phycisphaerae; order Phycisphaerales; family UBA1924; genus CAYTSW01. The sequence continues at coordinate 28,883 of CAYTSW010000002.1, forward strand.
GCTTCCTGCGCGATGCGACGGACGCCGGCGCCTCGGTGAAAGCGGTTCACGATCGTGTGATCGCCCAGGGCGGGAACGGCGCCGTGGCGGTGACGCAGGCGCTTCCGCGGCTCGAGAAGGCCGGCGTTCTGCGAGAGGTGAGCGAGGGCGTCTTCGACATCACCGACCGCAAGCCGGACGCGTGGTACCACAACGTCATCGTGACCTTCGTGACCAACTTCGGGGACGAGTTCCCAACGACGAAGGTGATCCACGACCACTGCATCAAGGCGGGCGGCAACGGCGCCCACGCGGTCACACGGGCGCTCCCGTCGCTCGCCAACGCCGGGCTGCTCCGCGAGGTCGAAGAGGGCTCCTGGGACCTGGGTACGGGCACGCCGATTGCCTGGTACACCAACGAGCTGCTGGGCCTGCTCGACGCCACCGAAGACAACACGCTCAGCGAGAAGGACATCGCCGAGCACATCTTCCAAGCCGGGGGCTGCGCCGACGAGGCGATGACCACCGCGATGCCCCGCCTCATCGAGCAAGGACTCGTGAGCAGGGTCGGCCGGAACGTCTACGCGTTGGCGACGGCCGACGAAGCGGAGACGTCGCCACGCCTGCGGCTGGCGGCATGAGATAACGAACGCGGCGCCCGGCTCAGGTCGGCGCGACGCACAACACAGTGTTCGCTGAGGGCCGGCATCGCCGGCCCTTTTCTTTGCGCCTTGACCGGACGTGACACGCTTCGTGCTCGCGTGCGCAAAGAACGACCCCGGCGCGAGTCCGGGGCCGGTCAGAGAGCTTGATGTGGCCTCCCGTTCCAGGAGGTCTTAGCAGCCGGTCCCGCGCCCAACGTCGACGCGCCGCTCGGGATGGCCCGCGTCGGGGCCTTCGTCGATGTGTCTGCGATCCGGCGCGTTGAGCTTGAAGCGGTCGATCAACTCACGGAGCTGTTCCGACTTGACGGAGAGCATCTGGACAGCCGAGGCGGCCTGCTGCGACGCCTCAGCGCTCTCGGCGATGACCGTATTGATCTCTGCGGCGCTCGCGCTGATCTCCTCGCTGGCCGAAGATTGCTGCTCGCAGGCGGTGGAGATGGTCTCGATGAGCTCGGCGACCGCGGTGGTACCCTCGACGATGCGCGAGAGGCTGTCGCCGGCGCGCCGGGCCTGGTCGAGCCCGGCGACGACGCGCTCGCGCCCGGAGGACATGCGGTCGACGGCCGAGCGCGTCTGCTCCTGGATCTCGCGGATGGACTCGGCGATCTCGCTGGTGGCTTTCGTTGTGCGGTCGGCGAGCTTGCGGACCTCGTCGGCGACGACGGCGAAGCCCCGCCCGTGCTCACCGGCGCGGGCGGCTTCGATCGCGGCGTTGAGCGCGAGCAGGTTGGTCTGCTCGGCGATGTCCTCGATGACCTCGACGATCTCCCCGATCGCCTCGCTGCGCTTGCCGAGCGCCTCCACGCTCTCGGCCGACTCCCGCACGGTGCCCGCGATCTCTTCCATGTCGCGGATCGTCGCTGAGACCACCTCGCCGCCCTCGGTCGCGACGCTTCCGGCGTCGCGCGCCTGCCCGGTGGCGTCGCGTGTGCGATTGGCCACTTCGACGACGCTGTGCGACATTTCTTCGACCGCAGAGGCGATCTGCCCGACCTGTGCTCGCTGCTGCTCCATCGAGCGGGCCGCCTGCTCGCTCGAGGCCGCGATCTCGGTCGAAGCCGCCGCCACTTCGCCCGACGCGCCGCGGACCGACGCGACGATGTCGTGCACCTTCTCGACGAAGACGTTGAACCACTTGCCGAGCTGTCCCAACTCGTCGGTGCTCGAGACTTCGATGCGTTTGGTGAGGTCACCCTCGCCCTCGGCGATGTCGCGGATGCGGTCGATGACGGCGTTCACCGGCTTGGAGAACATGCCGCGTATGGCGAGGATGAAGAGTCCGAACGCGACGATCGCGATGGGCACACTCCACATGAGCCCGTTGCCGATGAAGCTCGTGACGCTGGCCTGCATGCCGCCGAGCGGCATGACGACCTCGTAGGCGCCGTGCATGTAGCCCTCGGGCCACCCCTCCATAGCGAAGCCGAGGGGGTCCTTGCCGTCGCCGTCGGTGTCCCACTCGTTCCCGGGTTGGCCGTGACACATCATGCAATCGGCGGTGAGCGTGATGGCGCGCATGTAGTGGAGCGCGTTACCGGCCTCGTTGACACGATGGATGATGTCCGGGCCGCCGGCGTTGACCTGCTGGGTGAGCTCCGTCAGCAGGCCGTGGCTGAAGCTGCCGGGCTCGGGCTCGTTATCGGGGTTGCGGGCCTCGAAGGACGAGATGCGGAACTCCACGTTCTCGCGTTCGGCGGCCCGTTCGGCGGCTTTCCAGCCCGCGACCACCGGAGTCGCATCAAACATCCGCGACTGCCTGTAGTCAAAGTTCGCGTCGGCGGCCTTCTGTTCGGCCAGTTCGGCGAGCATCTCGGCGGTGTTGAGCGAGCCGCTCATCGCCAGCTTGCCCGTGTGGTTCTTCGCCTCGTCCGCGACGGCGGTAAACGCGCCGGCCTTATCGACCATCGCGTCCAACGCGTCGTCCTGGTACGCGGCGACGAAGACGGCGTAGTTCACGCCCACCAGCACCCCCATGACCGCGAGCACCATCGCGATCAGGCGCACGCCCAACGAGAGGTTGTTCCACTTCTTCAACACGGCCTGTCCCTTTCCGGCTTAGCGGGTCTCCTGTTGACCGGCTCGTGCATCGGACATTCCCGGAGTCGGGGCGAGCAGCAGTCAGCAGATTCCCGCGCGTAAACGGGCGGGTCGCGTACTTCCGCATGAAGCGGGTGTGCCGCGCCGGTACGGCATGAGCCTGCCTTCATCACCCGCATCTACCCTCGCAGGATGGCTCCGGACGGCGGCGCAACTGACACCGTTTCCGAGCGTCCTCCCCGTTACCGGCGTTGGTGGCAGACGCTCACGAAGCACATGGAGCCGGCGGTCTTCCTGCCGGCGGCGGCGCTGATCATCGGCTTCGTGCTTTTCGGCACGATCTTCCCCTCGACGGCGGCGAGAGCGTTCGAGACGGCGCAGACGTGGATCACCGCGAACTTCGGGTGGTTCTATCTGCTCACCGCGACGCTGCTGCTGGTCGGGTGCATCACGCTGCTCTTCGGCCCCGTCGGCCGCATCCGCCTGGGTGGCGAGGACGCCGAGCCCGAGTTTCCGCGGCTGACGTGGTTCACGATGATGCTCAGTGCGGGCATGGGCATCGGCATCGTCTTCTTCGGCATCGCCGAGCCCATCCAGCACTTCGATCGGCCCCCGGGCGACGCCGAAGCCCGCACCGCCGAGGCCGCGGTGCAGTCGATGCGCTACACGTTCTTCCACTGGGGCCTGCACCCGTGGGCGATCTACACCGCGATCGCGCTGCCGCTGGCCTACTTCCACTTCCGCCTGGGCCTGCCCATGGCGCCGCGATCGATGCTGTACCCGATGATCGGCGAGCGCATTCACGGGTGGATCGGGCATGTGGTGGACACCATCTGCACCGTCGGCACGCTCTTCGGCGTCGCAACGTCGCTCGGCCTGGGCTCGGCGCAGATCAACGCCGGCCTCTCGCGTATCGCCGGGCTCGAGGTTTCGACGACGGCCCAGATCGTCATCATCGCTGTGATCACCGGTGTCGCGACGATCTCCGTCGTCAGCGGCGTGCACAAGGGCATCCGCAGGCTGAGCGAGTTCAACCTCGCGCTGCTGGGCGTTGTGCTCGTCTTCATGCTCATCACGGGGCCGACGATCTTCCAACTCGATCTCTTCGTCTCCGGCCTTGGCAACTACCTGCAGCACCTGCCGATGGTGAGCCTGACGGCGACGCCCGGCGCCAAAGAGGGCTGGCAGAGCACGTGGACGCTGTTCTACTGGAGCTGGTGGATCTCGTGGTCGCCCTTCGTGGGCGTCTTTACAGCGCGCATCAGCAAGGGACGCACCGTACGGGAGTTCATCCTCACCGCGATGCTGGTGCCGACGATCGTCGGCTTCCTCTGGTTCGCCGTCGTCGGCGGCACGGGCATCGAGGCGGTGCTCGCGGGCGACGCGCAGGAGCTTCCCGCACGGGCGCGCGAAGACGAAGCGCTGAGCCTGTACATGCTGCTCGACCTGCTGCCCTGGGCCTCGATCATGTCCGTGCTCGCAACGGTTCTGATCGTCGTCTTCTTCGTGACCTCGTCGGACTCGGGCTCACTGGTGGATGACATGGTCACCAGCGGCGGCAATCCGAATCCGCCTCGCATCCAACGCGTCTTCTGGGCGATCGCGGAAGGCGCGGTCGCGACCACGCTGCTCCTCGCCGGTGCCGCCGCCGCTGGCGACGCCAACCCCCTCAGCGCGCTGCGCAATGCCTCGCTGACGACCGGCCTGCCGCTGGCCTTGCTGCTGCTGGTCGGGCTCTGGGGGCTCATCCGGGCGCTTCGCGTCGACGCCCGGCGGGCGGGCGTGCCGGATGCGCGGGCGATCGCCCGAGCCGCGATGATCGGCGGCTCCGGCAGGCGGAACGAGCGGTCCTCGAAAGCCGAGGAACAGCAGGCCGATCGCGAAACCAAGACCTCCCCGGACAAAGGGACCTCCGAACGCTGACCGCACGTATTGTGCGCCTACACGACGATCTTCTGGGAGACCCAAACATGATCCGAATGCGCGCGTGGGGAATCGGCATCGCCGCAGCCGTTGCAGTATCGACGACAGCGCCCGGGGTATTGGCGCAGGCGGTGCACGAGCTGATCGAGCCCGGCGTGGTACGGTCGTTCGCTGATGGCAACGCGCAGGCGAACGCCGAGGCCTCGGTCGCGCTGGTCGACGATGCCGTCGCGATCGGCCCCGCGCCGGCCGACTTCGGGCCGCTTCCGGAGTTCCTCGCCCTCAACAACCTGGCGTCCGTGCGCGTGCGCATCGATCGGGGGACCAACCTCTACGGCACCGGGTTCCAAGCCGGCCCGCTGGAGCGCACGGGCCGACGCGTCGAGTACTACAACCTCGACAACTTTGGCTGGGGCGACTTCTCCAACCGCAACTACCAGACGCACCCGTGGGTGCTCGGCGTGCGCGCCGACGGCTCGGCCTTCGGTATCCTCTTCGACTCCACGTGGTACTCCTCGCTCGACACGATCGATCCGACGGGCCAGGGCATCATCTTTCAGACCTCGGGGCCGTCTCCGCGCGTGATCACCATCAATGCCGACTCGCCGCAGGCCGTGGTCGCGAAACTGGCCGAGCTGACCGGCGAGCCCTTCATGCCGCCGATGTGGTCGGTCGGGTACCACCAGAGCAAGTACTCGTACATCCCGCAGTCCAACGCGCTGGCGATCGCTCAGGAGTTCCGCAACCGCTCGATCCCTGCGGACGTGCTCTGGCTCGACATCGACTTCCAGAACGGCTTCCGGAACTTCACCTTCAACAACGGCCTCTTCCCCGACCCCGCCCAGCTCAACACGGACCTCGACGCCATCGACTTCCAGAACATCTGGATGGCCAACTGCGGCATCAAGGTCGACCCCGGCTACTTCGCGTACGACCAAATGCAGACGCTGGATCTCGCGGTGAAGCGCAGCAACCAGGTCACCGACTTCGAAGGCGACGTCTGGCCCGGCAACTCGGTCTGGCCCGATTTCACCATGCAGGCCACGCGAGACTGGTGGTCCGCGCGCATCGCCGATTTCGCTTCCATCGGGATGGACGGCATCTGGAACGACATGAATGAACCGGCGGTCTTCAACGTGCCGTCGAAGACCATGCCCGACGACAACTGGCACCGCGCCGACGTCGAACTCGGCGGACCCGACATCCACCTCCGCTATCACAACATCTACGGCATGCAGATGGCCCGCGCCACGCGACAGGGCCTGCTCGCCGCCAACCCCTCCAAGCGACCCTTCGTGCTGACCCGCGCGAGCTACATGGGCGGGCAACGCTACGCGGCGACGTGGACCGGCGACAACGTCGCCAACTGGTACCACGTCGACGTGTCTATCCAGAATATCCTCAACATTGGACTGTCCGGCCAACCCAACGCCGGGCCGGATATCGGCGGGTTCAACGGGGACGGGGGCGGCGACCAGTACGCGCGATGGATGGGCTTGGGCGCGCTCATGCCCTTCGCACGCGGGCACTACGGCTTCGCGGCCATCGACCGTGAGCCATGGTCGTACGGCTCTGACACCGAAGACACCAGCCGCCTCGCCCTCAACCGCCGCTACCGCCTGCTCAACCACCTGTACACGCAGTTCTACTTTGCGCACACCACCGGGCTGCCCGTGACCCGCCCGCTCTTCTTCGCCGAGCCGAGCAATCCGGCGCTGCGCGAATGGGACGAGGGCTTCCTGATCGGCGAGGGCCTGCTCGTGGTCGGCGCGACGAAGCCCGGCGCGGTGCCCCAGCTCCCGCCCATGCGCACCCCCGTCTACCGCTTCGATTTCCCCGTCAACGATTCGCCCGGCGCCGGCCGCGACTCGACTGACCCCGACCTGCCCGACCTCTACGTGCTCGGCGGCCACATCATCCCCGCGAACGAACTTGTTCAGTCCTCGCGCCCGCTCTCGGACGCGCGCGATGAGCCCATCGAACTGATCGTCGCACTCGACGAGAGCGGGGCCGCCGAGGGTCATCTGTACGAGGACGCCGGAGATGGCTTCGACTTCCAGACCGGCGGTTTCACGCTCTACCGCTTCTCCGCCTCGACCACGGCCAACCAGACGTTGATCGATGTCGAGCACGTCGGCGGCGACGACACGCCGCAGGCGCGCACATGGAATATCCGTGTGCTCACCGGAAACGGCGCCTCTGTCGACGCGACCGCGTTCGGCGCCACTCCTGACCTGTCGATCTCCGCCATCACTCCGACGCCGGAGAACCAGCCCGACCCGGCGATCCTGGACGGGCGTCTCATCGGAGAGCACTTCGGCCCGCAGAACCTGCTGAACGTGAACAACAACCTGCGGTACGAGGAGATCTCCCAACTCCGCGCGCTCTACGCCGTTGCGGACGCCGACGCGCTGCGCATCGGCATCGAAGGCGAGCTCGCGATCGACGGCACGGCCATCGCTGTCTTCGTCGATGCGGCGCCGGGCGGCCAGAACGTCCTCGACACCTCGCCCCTCGGCTCGCCACCCGCCGGCCTACAGCAACTGACGGGAACCACGCTCGAGGACGCCTTCGCGCCCGACCGCATGCTCTTCGCCAACGCTTTCGACGGGTCGATCTTCTGCGACTGGGTCTCGCTCAACACGAGCGCACCGGCTTCGAAGATCTACCTGGGCCGACAGTTCGTCGGCTCCGACGACGCGACGCTCTCCGGCGGGAACAACCCGTTCAACATCCGCGTCGCGCTCGGTGCCGCGGGCCACCGCACGGGCTCGGGCTTCGAGATCGAAATCCCCTGGTCCGCGTTGCCCGACGATGGCCTGGGCGATACCAACGAAATCAAGCTCTTCGCGACCGTTGTCAAGCCCTGGGGTGCGATAACCAACCAATCACTGCCGGACACCACCAACAGTTGGCCCAACGTCACACCGGACTTCACCCAGGTCTCGGGAACGCAGGTCGCGACGATCGTGCGTGCAACAAACATCGACGCGAACGGCGACGGCGTCGCGAGCCCCGAAGATCTCTACGCGCAGCAGGCATCGCCCGCCGATGTGAACGGCGACGGCAGCACGAGCAGCGCCGACGCCCGCACGCTACGCAAACGCCTGCGCGCGGCAGAGATAGCCGACGTTTTACAGCGCTGACAGACGGAAGCGATGAAGGCCTTTTCACGGCTATCTGCGTGAAATTCCAGCTGTCCCGGTGTGATCCGAGGTACTTGCGTATTAGCGCTGGCCACACGTCGTTCATCCTCTACACTGCACGGACCACATCGCTCTTCACCGTCAATCGGCGCCAACGCGTGCTATGTGCTTGCGCGGGCGCAAGGAGGTTTTCGTGGCATTGCAGGATTCATCGCTGTTGCATTACAAGTCGCAAGAGTACGGCGAAGACCCGACAGCGGTCCGTGACACCGACAAGTACACCGAGGAGTACGTTCGCGGCTTCGTCGAGAAATGGGACGACCTCATCGACTGGGAGCAACGGGCCCAGACCGAGGGCTCGTTCTTCATCGAGGCGCTGCGCGAGCGGGGCGTTCAGCGCGTCCTCGATGTGGCAACAGGAACCGGTTTTCACTCCTGCCGACTCATCGAGGCGGGTTTCGACGTGGTCAGCGCCGATGGCAGCCCGCACATGCTCGCCAAAGCCTTCGAAAACGGCCGCAAGCGCGGTCACGTGCTCCGCACCGTGCAGGCCGACTGGCGATGGCTTAACCGGGATGTCTTCGGCCGCTTCGACGCTGTCATCTGCCTCGGCAACTCCTTCACCCACATGTTCTCCGAGCACGACCGGCGCAAGGCGCTCGCCGAGTTCTACTCAGCGCTCGTGCACGACGGGGTCCTCGTGCTGGACCAGCGCAACTACGACGGCATCCTCGACCACGGTTTCAGCTCCAAGCACAAGTACTACTACTGCGGCGACCAGGTCTCCGCACAGCCCGAGCATGTCGACGACGGGCTCTGCCGCTTCCGCTATAACTTCCCCGATGGCTCCGAGTACCACCTGAACATGTTCCCGCTGCGCAAGAACTATACGCGGACGTTGATGCGCGAGGTGGGCTTCCAGCGCATCAACACGTTCGCGGACTTCAAGGAAGACCACCGCGTCAGCGATCCCGACTTCTTCGTCCACGTCGCCGAGAAGCAGTACGAGACCGAGATTCGCGAAGCCGTCGAAGAGGGAGAGACCCACTCGTGAGCGAATACGACCAGGCGACGCAAACCGCGCGTGACTACTACAACAGCGCCGACGCCGACACTTTCTACGCCGAAGTGTGGGGCGGGGAGGACATCCACGTCGGCCTGTACAAGTCCTCCGACGAGCCCATACGCGACGCCAGCAGGCGCACGGTCGACCATCTGGCCGACCGTGTCGCCCCGCTCGACGCCGAGAAGACGGTGCTCGACATCGGCGCGGGTTACGGCGGCGCGGCGCGCCGACTCGCCGAACGCTTCAACTGCCGCGTCATCTGCCTCAACCTCTCCGAAGCCGAGAACGAGCGCAACCGCCAACTCAACAAGCAAGCCGGCGTCGACGACCGCATCGAGGTGATCGACGGCAGCTTCGAGGACATCCCCCTTGACGATCATGCCGCCGACGTCGTCTGGTGTCAGGACGCGATCCTGCACTCGGGCGACCGCGCGCGGGTGCTCGAAGAAGTCGACCGCGTGCTCAAGCCCGGCGGGCGCTTCGTCTTCACCGACCCCATGCGGACCGACGACTGTCCCGAAGGCGTCCTCGACCCCATCCTCGCCCGCATCCACCTTCCCGACCTCGGCTCGCCGGGGTTCTACCAAGCCAAAGCAGAGGAGCTCGGCTGGCGCGACCTCGGGTTCGAACCCATGCACGAGCAGCTTGTCAACCACTACGCGCGTGTGCTCGAAACCACCGAGCGTGAGGGCGAGCAACTCAAGGGCCGGGTCTCCGACGAATACATCGAACGGATGAAGAACGGCTTGCGTCACTGGGTCGAGGGCGGCAAGGCCGGTCACCTCGCGTGGGGCGTCTTCCTGTTCCAGAAACCATGACGGCGGGGGGCGACAACGGCGCGAACCGTCGGAGCGATCCGCCCGGGTCCAACCACTCAGCCGGCGGGCAGCAGTCGTCCCGGCCATCCGAGCCGGACGACACCGCGCCGGACCTCCCGAGCGTCAGCTTCGGGCCCCACTTCGAGATGCACCCGATCGTCTTTCCCGCCGGCGCGGTCATCGTGCTGGCGTTGGTCGGGCTGACCTTCATCTTCCCGGGCGATCGCGTCCAGGATGTCTTCGAAGCGTTGCGGAACTGGATCGGCAGCAACTTCGGCTGGCTGTACGTCGCTTCGCTTACGGGGATGCTCGTCTTCGCGTTGTGGCTCGCCTTCGGCCGCTTCGGACGCGTCAAGCTCGGCGCCGACGACGAGCGACCCGAGTTCAATCGCCTGACCTGGTTCGCGATGCTCTTCAGCGCCGGCATGGGGATCGGGCTGCTCTTCTGGTCCGTCGCCGAGCCGATCTATCACTACAACACGCCGCCGCCGGGCATCGCCGAAGGCATCGACGAGTCGCGGGTCGCGATGGCGGTGACGATCTTCCACTGGGGCCTGCACCCGTGGGCGCTGTACGCCGTCGTCGCCCTCGCGCTAGGCTATTTCGGCTTCCGCCGCGGCATGCCGCTGGGTTTTCGATCGCTCCTGCACCCGATCCTCGGCGATCGCGTCTGGGGCTTTACGGGCGACGCGATCGACACGCTCGCGATCATCGCCACGCTCACGGGCGTCGCGACTTCACTCGGGATCGGCGCGCAGCAGGTCAACGCGGGCTTCGCCTTCCTGTTCGGCATGCCCATCAGCACGCCGATGCAGGTCGTCATCATCGCCTGCATCACCGCGGTCGCGACCGTCTCCGTCGTGCTCGGCCTCGGCACCGGCATCCGCCGACTGTCCGAAGCCAACATGATCCTCGCCGGGCTACTGATGGTCCTCGTGATCCTCGGCTCCGGCGTCGTCGCTTTCCTCGGCTCGACCGTCGAGAACATCGGCGGCTACCTCCAGCTCCTGCCCTTCAACGCGCTGCGCACCGGGGCCGTCGCGGGCGAGGGTGTCGGCTGGCTCAACTCCTGGACCGTTTTCTACTGGGCGTGGTGGATCTCGTGGTCGCCCTTCGTCGGGATGTTCATCGCCCGCGTCTCCCGGGGCCGGACCATCCGAGAGTTCATCCTCGGCGTGCTCGTCGTTCCCACGGTCGTTGGGATCATCTGGCTCACCGCGTTCGGCGCAACCACCCTGCGGCAGCACGTCCAGCACGTCGGGGCGCAGGCCGATCCGGAGTACGTCGCCGCCGAGGAGCTTCCCATCTACACCGTCGCCATGACCGATGACGAGGGCGAGCCGATCATCGACGCTTCCGACGGCTCGTACGTCACCGCCGAGGTCCCGCTCACCGCCGTCGAGTACCTCGGAGGCGACGTGACGATCACAAACCAGAGCGGCTCCGACGAGATCGAGAAGCTGCCCACTGTTCTGTTCGCCCTGCTCCAGGGCGTCATGCCCTACCAATGGCTCGTGTTCGTGGCCGCCGGCATCGCAACGCTCTGCGTGGTGCTCTTCTTCGTCACGTCATCCGACTCAGCGTCGATGGTCATCGACATCATGGCCTCCGGGGGCAATCCCGATCCCCCCGTCGGCACCCGCCTGTTCTGGGCCGTGACAGAGGGGCTGGTCGCAGCAACGCTCCTGCTCGCCGGCGGTCTCGAAGCGTTGCAGGCGGCATCTATCACCGCGGCGCTCCCGTTCACCGTCATCCTGCTGCTCGCCGTGATAGCGCTCACACGCGACCTCTACAAACGCGAGTCCCACGCGATGGTGCAGAAACCGGCAACGCCGCGCGATGCTCATCGGGATTCCCAAACCAAGCGTTCCGACCGGGAGCGCGCGACAAGCGATGCCTCGCGTTAGCCGCTCTCGTAACTCGGCTTCGACCGCTCGTTCTCCGAGCGGTATCGCCCACGACGCTCGCCATGGGTTCCCGACTCATGGCTGTGCCCGCCGAGAAACGCCTCGGTAAACGACCGATGGGCACGCGGGATGATGAGCGAGAGCGTCAATCCGATCACCGCGAGCACGCTGGCGATAAACACAACGTCCAGAATCAACGCCGGACCGTTCACGCGTCGCACAAAGAGCAAGTAGCCCGACAGAGTCGACGTGCCGACCGAGACGATGAGCAGAACGGAGCGAATCGTGAGCCCCCTGAAGACTTGCCGGGCACCCCGCACGCAAACGGAGACACCCGCGGTGCCGATGATGGAGAGCGTGGGAGCCGCAGTCGACGCGGGCGTGATCGTCGGGTGAAACAGGTTTCACTTCCGCGAGGCCACGCGTCGTCGGAGGGTCAGCCCGCGCGTGCGGGGAGAATCGGGAGATACACGCGAAACAACGCGCCGGCGCCTTCGTTGTTGGCCGCGTGGATCTGCCCGCCGTGCAACTCCGCGATGCCCTGAGCGATCGCCAGGCCCAAGCCGTGCCCGCGCCCGCGCCGTTCCTCGCCGGTCGCCTGCGCGAAGCGATCGAAGACGCGACCGATAATCTCTTCGGGAATCCCCGGCCCGGCATCAATCACGGATACCTCCGCCGCGGTGATCTGGCTTGCCTCGGCCGTGCGCTCATCACGCCCGAGCAGAGCCGCATCGACCTCGGCGACGCGCGCGCGAACGACGACCGACTCGCCCGCGGGCGAGAATCGGATCGCGTTCCGCAGCAGGTTGCCGATGAGCACGCGCAGCAGTTCCGGATCGCCGAGGGTCGCTGCGTCGATGTATCGCTCATCGTCGATCAGCGACACGTCAATGCGTACCTCATATTGGCTGGCGAAGCTCGCACACTCCTCCACCGCCTCCATCACCATCTCGTTCACAAGACAGGGCGTGCCGCTGTCGAGGTGGTCGGGCTGTTCGACGCGCGCCAGCAGCAGGAAGCTGTCGACCATCCTCCCGAGGCGGGTCATCTCCTCCCGGAGGCTGCGAGCGAACTGCCGCACCTCGTCCGGGGACGCCCGGCCGCCGATCAGTTCGCTTTGCGTCAGGAGCACCGCGATGGGCGTCTTGAGTTCGTGCGAGACGTTGGCCATGAAGCGGTACTGCGACTGAAAGGCCGCCGACAAACGCCGCTTCGCCTTGCTCAACTCTTCCTGGATCGCCTCGACCTCTTCCGGCGCGTCCTGCGCATACTCGTCCTCTTCGCTCAGCGTCTCGGCGGTCCACGTGCGTGCCCGCTCGGACAGCACTTTGAAGGGCCGCGTAGCCGCGCCGGCGATGAGGTACGACGCCACGACCGTCGACAGAAGACTCAGGGGGAGCACGACCAGCACCGTGCGGCCAAGCACTCCCTGCACGCGCCGCAGATACGCGTCGTCCGCCGCGACCGCAAGCACCAGCGACCCTTCGCCGCCGATTTTTCGGCTCAGCACCCGCGCCCGTCTCGATCGATCGTCGGGCTCGGCGAACCACCTCGGGCTGACGTCGCGAAACACACCGATGTCGGACGCCAGCGCATCACGCACCCCCGCATCCTCCGCCGAAATCTCACCGACTTCGCTCGCCCCCAGCAACCCACCCTCCGGATCGAAGAGCGCGATGACGATGCGTTCAGCACCCCGCGCGTCGCGTTCGCTCGAAGCCAGGCCCGCGAAGTCGGCCGACGCCGGATCGCCGCCCACCCGTTGGATCGACTGCTCGACCGCCTGAGAGATCGAGACCAGCCGCTGATCGACCATCTGCCGCACATCGCTGCGGACATACAGAACGATCACCAACGCGAGCACGCACTCGATCAGCAGCGTCACCAGCGCGATCCACACGGTCAGGCGCACACGCAGCGAAGCGCGGCGCAGCGGCCAGAACCCTCCCCCCCCTCCCGCGGCATCTCCCGGATGCGGCGGCGGAGCAGTCACATCAACCCATGATCCCGAAGCGATACCCGGCGTTCTTCACCGTGTGAAGCAGGGGACGCTCGCTCATCCGGTCGAACTTCTTGCGCAGCGAGGAGACGTACACGTCGATGACGTTGCTCCCGGGCTCGAAGTTCATATCCCACACCTTCTGCGCGATCTGTGCGCGGCTGAGCACGCGGTTCGGGTTCCGCATGAAGTACTCGAGCAGCGCGAACTCCTTGTTGGAGAGGTCCCACTCGTCTTCCCCTCGGCGCGCCCGCCGCTCGTACAGGTCGAGCTCGAGATCATCCACGCGCAGCGTGCGCCCCTCGCTCGCCTCTCCCCGACGCAGCAGCGCCCGCACGCGAGCCACGAGCTCATCGAACTCGAACGGCTTGGCCAGGTAGTCGTCAGCTCCGGCGTCCAGACCCTCGACCTTGTCCTCGGTGGACGACAACGCCGTCAACATCAGCACGGGCGCTGAGATGCTCCGCCGCCTCAGATTGCGGCAGACCTCCACGCCGTCGCGGTCCGGCAGCATCAGGTCGAGCAGGATGACGTCGTACTCGCCGCTCGACGCCATCTCCTCGCCCTCATAACCCGTGTGACTGGTGTCGGCGGCGAACCCGTGCTCGCGTAGACCCATCTGAATCGCACCCGCCATCTTCGGATTGTCTTCGATGATCAACACACGCATCCGGCAATGTCCTCCCTCGACCCGGCAACCGCACCGGGACAGGTTAATGCTTCTCAGCATAGGGATACACACACAACCCATGCCTGCATCCCCAAGCCGTGAGCCGAAAATGAACCCGCTTTCATGACATGTTGCGCCTCCGGTCACCAATCCGCTGCATGCTCTTCAACAGTCAGGCAGATCTTCAGCCTCCGTGCACGTCGCGCGGCTCTCCCCCTTTCAGCATCAACAACCGGAGGAACTCCATGACACTCCAACCCATCAACGCACCCAACCTCGGCACGAACACTCGCCGCATCGCCATGGCCGTCGCCGCTTGCGCCGGACTCGCAGCGACGGCGGTGGGGCAAGAGACGTCCCACAACGCCTACGAACAACACAAAGCCGTACTCGATCTTGTGGACCTTCGACAACTGTCCGAACTGATCGACATGGATGTCGACGGCCTCGCCGAAGAAGATATCGGCGAAGTCGAGAACGCGATCATCCACCGCGACAGCGGCGTTATCGTCGCTTTGGTCATCGAGCCAGAGGATGGCTTTCTCTTGGGTGGTGACCCCGTGATCGTCCGCACCCCGGCGTTGCAATGGCCCAAGCGCGGCGATGCTCTCAGGGTTGCCTCGAACAATCTCGCGCGCTTCGTCGAGTTTGATGAAGACCGTTGGGACGACGCGGGCGATGTGTACGACACCGACGATGACGACGAACTCGAGGACGCCCTTGATGATGTCGACTGGGACTGGCTGACAGAAGTCGGCATCGAGCAGTGGCAAGATGACGGCTACGAAGGCGACTTCGAGGACGCGCTGCCCTTCACGTTCACGGGCGAGATCAAGCGGATCACGCGTGAACGTATGGGCAACGGCACGACCCGCTTCACCCTGCAGCTCACCGACCCCGAAGCCGCACGCAAGGTAATCGATCTCGGCCCCTCGTGGTACGTCAACAGCGTGATGCCCAACCTGGCTACGGGCGACACCGTCACGGTGCACGGCATACGTCCCGGGCACGAGTTCGACCGGATGTTCGTGGAACTGATCACGCGTGGCGACAATATCGATGAAGGGTCTGCCGTGCGGCTGCGCACCGTCGAAGGCCGCCCCCTCTGGCTCAACGACACGAGATACGAGAACTCGCCGCACGCCGCACCGCTACACGCGGTCGGTCAGTACGTGCTCGCCAAAGACCTGCTCGGCAACAACATCGACTTCCAAGGTGACGACACCGGCGAAGTCGACGAACTGCTCGTCGACCGCCGCTCTGGTCGCATCGCCTTCATCTCCGTCGATCCTGACCAAGGCGTGTTCGGCTACGGCGACACGGAAACCCTGGTTCCTTGGCAACTCGCGTATGTCACCCCGGCTGGTGAGATCGCCTTGGACGAGATGACCGAGGAGCAGGCCGCCGCCGCTCCGGAGGCACCTGACAATCGTGACGAGTACCGAGCATTGGGGTTCGGCGAGCACGTCTATCAGCACTTCAACGCAGCGATCCCCGACTTCACGCCCCGCTTCCTGCAATCCATCACGCCCGACCGCGCGATCGACGGCGTGTGGGGCGATGGCGAAATGCTCGCACGCATGGTCCGCGGCAAGGACTTCGAGTCGATCTCCGGCACGATCGAGGACACCACAACGGTCACGCCGGTGCTCGGCGCCTACCCCGGCTACGCCATCGAAGTGCGCGACTCCGGCTCAACGTATACGGTCATCTTGGGCCCCAACTACTACGTTCAGGACCTGCCGACCGAGTTCCTTATCGGTAATCGCGTGCGACTCGAAGCCGCCCCGGTCAACATCGCCGGCGCGGAGCAATCGTGGGTCGCCCGCTCGGTGACCACGCAGGGCAGCACCATCCAGTTTTGGGATCGCAACGGCCGCCCCGTGTGGACCCGCGAAGGCGTCGAAACCACGCAGCGCTAACCACCCTTCCGAAAGGACACACGCCATGACGACAACCACCGACATCAAAAACGCGATCAACCCGCGTCTTCTCACCGTAAGCCTCTTCGCCTGCTTGGGCATCGCCACCTGCGGCCTCGCGGCTTGCAACACCACCGAAGGCGTCGGCGAAGACATGGAGGACACCGGCGAGTTCATCGATGAAGAGGCGGAAGAAGCCCAATATTGACCCGACCCGCCAAACCACTTCCGGGCACAGTTTGAACTCCATCCACTCACATCACTGCGCCTCGACACGGCACAATCGAAAGGACCACTGACATGCTCGGCTGGGCACTCGGATTCTTCTTACTGGCGCTGATTGCGGCGTTGTTCGGCTTCGGCGGCATCGCCAGCGGACTCGCCAACATCGCGATGATCCTGTTCTGGATCTTCCTCGTCCTCTTCATCGTCTCCCTCATCGTCGGACTCGTTCGCGGCAAGCCCGCACACGCCTGACCCTACATCTGTTCCAAACTATGACGACAAACACCCGGTGCGGACCAACGCCCGGGCGTTTGTCGATTGCAATAATCGTGCATACATGACCGCCCGACCCGCGAACAGCGACGCAGTCCAATCCCTTAGCATCAAGACCGATCCACCACCCGAGAGGAGTACGAATGACCACCACAACCACCGACACCACACCCCCCGCGCAGTCCGAGCCCAAGCTGGCAACGACGCCCTGGCGGCCTCGCACCGAAATCGAAACCAACCCCATCCGCATCCCACGCAGCGCGGTCGAACGCATCGCCCCGCACCTCGACGAGCACCTCGCCTCGTTCTTCGTGCTCTTCCATCAGTATCAAAAACATCACTGGCTCGTCGAGGGCCCGCAGTTCCGCGATTTGCACCACTTCCTTGAGGAGTCGTACACAGAAGTCCACAAAGACCTCGACGCCATCGCCGAACGCATTACCGCACTTGGCGCGGTCCCGACGTGCAGCCCTTCGGAGCAGGCTCGGATCGCGTACATCGATCACGAGCCCGAGGGCATCTTCCGCGCGCACGACATGCTGACGCGCGATCGCCACTGCGAGGGCCTCATCTCCGAACAACTGCGCATCACGGTCTCGCTGTGCGCAAAGGAAGGCGACTTCGGCACCGAGACGCTTCTTAAACACGTCCTCACCCGAGCCGAAGACCGCGCCCACCACCTCGACCACTTCCTCGGCGAAGATTCCCTCTCCCTCCAGGTTCACGACGACTGAGTTCCTTCTCGTCCGCCCAACACCATATCTACAGAACGCTCCGCCTTCGTCGGCGGAGCGTTTTCAGTTGCGAGAACGAGCTTCGACCAAGTCGCGCTCAGAACAGGTACTGGAACTGCACGATGAGCGACCACTGCTCATCGTCCGCGTCGCGCAGCAGCCCGTCGCCGGAACTGGCGCCGACCAAAGCCGCGCTGTCGCTCTGCGCTCGCGGGTAGTACGCCAGCTCGGTCGTGATCTTGGCATTGTGGCTGCCCGGTGTGAAGTAGTAGTTGAAGCCGACGGAGTACGCCGGGAAGTCGGCGTCGTTCCCGCCGCGCTCGGGGTCGGGAAAGATGTGGCTGTACCGCGCCATCAACTCGACGCGTTCGCTGACGAAATACCCCGCGTGGGCGGTGACACCAAACTCATCTATCGCCTCGCCCCCGCCGCTGATGAAGTGCGAGAAGCCCACGAGCAGCAGGTTCCACCCATCGCCTTCCACGCTGACGTCGGCCGTTACGCCCAGGTAGTTCGCATTGTCGCCGAAGCCCGCGGGCGCCAGCGTCAGGCCATCCTGCTGCCAGAACACCGCCGCGCCGAGCATCGCCCCGAAGTCCGATCCGGGGAACGCGTTGAGGTCTTTGTAGGCGCCCCATGGCGCATCGCCGAGCCGCAGCTCAGCCCGCGCGGCCAGAGCAACGTCCGCCACGTCAGGGTCCGTGTAGTCGAGGCTCCGCGTGTCGCGACCGTTGTGCATCGCCCCGAACAGCCGCACCCGCTCGCGCGTGTGCGTCACGCGCACGCCCACGCTCCGGTCCGTCCGAAAGATCGCATCCGCCAGCGAACGCTCGGCAAACATGGACTTCGTGCTCGACCCCCCGCCATACTCCCGCGTGAACGGCATGCGGAACTGCCCCACACGCACCGCCCATCGGTCGCTCGACTGCCAGTTGACGTAAGCGTCGTCGAGCCGGAAGTCACCCTCGTTGCTCCGGAAGCGGCCCATGCAGCGAAACGACAGGTCCGTCCCCGGCACCTTCGCCAACACCTCGAGCCGCATGCGCGCAAAGCCGAACCCGCTCTGGAAGTCCCCATCCCGCGCCCCCCCACCACCCGCATCGTCGGCGTCGAAGTTCGCGTGGTAGCGAAACTGGAAGTCGCCGGCGATCTCGATCGCATCCTCCCATGTCACGGGCCGCGCGGCGGCGTCCCGCTTCATCGCATCGACGATCGCCCGCACCTCCGCAGCCGCCACCCCCTGCCCCTCAGCCGCAGCCACCCCGCCAACCCCCTCCTGTGCCCAGGCCCCCGCGCTCAGGCCGGCGATGCCTCCGGCCACGATCACGCTCAACCCCCACATCTGCCGCTCCATTCATCCCCTTTCGTTCACGATGCGTGGAAGTAACGTACAGGACCCGCACACGGTGCTCAAGACAGCCCAGAACTGCCCGTTCCCCGTCCACATGACCGTCGACGTGGCCAATGCGCTTGTCACACCCCCCAATGCGCGCGATACTCCCCCATCGGCCCCACATGCGGCACAACCCCGCACAAAGGCCACGTCATCTGGTGAGCGGCAGTTCATGCGCATCCTCGCGCAGGCGGTCGCCGCACGCGGTCCAGGGACGGGCCGCATCAGCACGAGGCTCCCGTCAAGGCTCGACACGGAGGTCGTCCGCCCCATGCGACTCGCCAAACTCACCGTCGCCGGCTTCAAATCCTTCGCCGACCGCACCGAGTTCACCTTCGACGACCCCATCACCGGCATCGTCGGACCCAACGGCTGCGGCAAGTCCAACGTCGTCGACGCCGTCAAATGGGTCCTCGGCGAACGATCGGCCAAGTCGCTCCGCGGCAAGGAGATGGCTGACGTCATCTTCGCCGGCTCCGCGGGCCGCAAGCCCAGCGGCCTCGCCTCGGTCATCCTCACCTTCGACAACCCCGAGTTGACCAGCGAGCAGGCCGCCCGCATCGAAGCCGAGCGCGAGCGCTCCGCAATCGCCGCCGGCGAGGATGTCAACATCCCCAACGTCGAAGACGCCGAAGCCGACAGCACGCCCGCGAACAACCCGGAGCAGCCGAACGAGAGCGAAGCCGCCCCCCGCCGCCGCGGCAAGCGCACGCGCTCGCTGCCCATCGACACCGAACAGGTCGACGTCGAACGCCGGCTGTACCGCGACGGGACTTCGCAGTACCTGATCAACGGCCGCAAGGCGCGCCTCAAGGACATCAAGGAACTCTTCATGGACACGGGCGTCGGCGCCCACGCCTACTCGATCATCGAGCAGGGCCGCGTCGACGCCATGCTGCTGGCCAACCCGGTCGAGCGGCGCACGTTCTTCGAAGAAGCCGCGGGCGTCGCAAAGTTCAAGGCGCGCCGGCTCGAAGCAACGCGCAAGCTCGAGCGCGCCGAGGTCAACCTCGTCCGCACGCGCGAGCAGCTCGAGAACACCGAGCGCCGCCTGCGCATCGTTCGCGGACAGGCCGCCAAGGCCCGCACGTTCCAGGTGCTCGACGCCGAGTACAAGGGCCTGCGCGCTGCGCTGGCGTTCCACCAGTACCACGACCTGCGCGACCGCCTCTCCGCCCTCACCGGTCGTCTCGGCTCGCTCGAGCGCGAGCGTGCGCACGCCATCGCCGCCGTCGAGGAACTCGAAGGCTCGCTCCAGGAAGCCGAGGTCTCGCGTCAGGAGGCCGAGGGCGACCGCCAGTCCGCCGACCGCGACGCGGGCGCCGCCGAGCACCGCAAGCAGGCCGCCGAGCAGCGGATCACAATGTCCCGCCGCGCCATCACCGAAGCGCAGCAGCGGACCGAGAGCGACAACGCCCGCCTCGCCGAACTCGAGAATACCCTCGCTCGCCTCGCCGACGAGGCCGAGGAGCAGGCCGGCAACGCCGAGGATCTGGCCGCACGCATGGGCCAGATCGAGCGTGAGACCACCGAACTATCGACGCGCCGCCAAGACGCGCAGACGCGTCTGGCCCAGGCGCGGCACGACGCCGCCACCTGCCGCGCCCGCGTCTCCTCCCTCGACCGCGAGCGCACGCAACTCGAAACCCGCCGCCAGTCCGACCGCACGCGGCTGAACCAACTCGCCGAGCAAGCGACGGCTCTCGAACACAAGCTCAAGGAAGCCGATGCCGAGCGCGAGGCCGTCGCCGAGCGTGAGGGCGAAGCGCAGCGGGAAACCACCGACGCCGCCTCGGAAGCCGCGACCATCCAGCAGCGTATCGACGCCCTGGTCGATCGCTCCAACGAGCTCGGCGACGAGCAGCGCACGGTGACGAGCGAGCTCAACGCCCGCGAGCAGGAGCTGGCGCGCCTCGAAAGCCGCCGATCCACGCTCGAGGAAATGGCCTCGGCTCGCGTCGGGCTCGACGAAGCCGTCAAGGGCGTGCTCGAACGCCGCGACGAGGCGCTTGCCGCCCATGAAGACAACCTCTTCGCGCGCATCCGCGGCACGCTGGCGGAGCTCATCGAGGTCAACGCGCAGCACGCCCCGGCCGTCGAAGCCGCGCTCGGCCCGCTGCTCCAGGGCCTCGTCGTCGAGCGCCTCGACCCCGTCGCCGACCAGCCCGTCCTCGACGACCTGCCCGGCCGCGTCACCTTCCTCCCGCTCGCTTCGCCCGCGACCGCGTCCTCGCCCGCGCCTATCGACCTGCCCGAGTTGATGTCCACGCGCGTGCGCCGCATCGCCAGCCTGATCCGCTGCGACGAGAGCGTGCGCCCGCTGCTCGAGCGCCTGCTCAGCACAACGCTGCTCGCGCCCGACCTCGAAGCCGCGACCATGCTCGCCTTCGGCCCGCTCGCCGACACCGCCGCCCGCCTCGTCACCGACGACGGCAGCGTGCTCGAGCCCGACGGTCGCCTCGCCGCCGGGCCCGCGGGCGTCGGGCACGACGGCGCCGGCCTGCTCCAGCGCGCCAGCGAACTCGCCGAGCTCAACCACCGCGTCAACGAACACTCCACCGCCCTCGAAGCCCAACGCTCGCGCCTCTCGTCTCTCGACGACCGCGCCCGCTCGCTCAATGACGACCTCTCCAAACAGCGCGCCGCCCACGCCGCGGCCGAGCGCCAGCGCGTCGTCGCCGAAGCCTCGGCTCAACGCCTCGGCGACGAACGCCAACGCCTCGAACGCGCCCGCCCCGCCATGCACGACGAGCGGGAGCGCATCACCGCCCGTATCAGCGAACTCGAAGCCGAACTCGCCGACCTCGCCGAGTGCCTCGAGCAGACGCACCGCCAGCACGATCAACAGGCCGCGCTCCTCGAGGAGCTCGAGGGCGCGATCGAGTCCGCCTCGTCCGCCGCCGACGAATCGAGCGAAGCGCTCACCGGCGTGCGCATCCGCGCTGGCCAGACCTCCGAGCAGCTCGCGGCCGCCCGCCGCGAGCTGCGCCGCATCGAGGGCTCGTCGCAGGAAGCCAAGCGCGAACGCGACCGCATCCGCACGCACCTCGAAGAACGCGCCGGTCGCCTGCACGAGCACCGCGCCGCCATCGAAGAGGCCGAGCGCGAGATCGCCCAGGCCCACGAAGACGTGCGGCACGCCCGCGCCCGCGCCGTGGATGCCGGCCAGCGCATCGCCTCGCTCAGCGCGACCATCTCCGAAGTCCGCTCACGCCTCACCGACGCCCGCGGAGAAGCGCAACGCGTCGACCGCGACTTCCAGTCTCTCGAGCTCACCAAGCGGGAGCTCGAAGTCCGGCGCGAGTCGCTCGAAGAGCGCACCAACGAGGAGCTCACGCTCGACCTCGCCGCCGACTTCGACGAGTACACCCTGATGATGGCCGACGGCGTCGTGCAACCCATCGACCCGGAGCCCGTCGCCGCCGAGATCGAGGAGCTGCGCAAGGCGATTAAGAAGCTCGGCAACGTCAACCTCGACGCCATCGAGGAAGAAGACACGCTCGCGGAACGCAATGAGGAGCTCATCGCGCAGGTGCGCGACATCGACGACGCCCGCGAGCGCCTCGAACGCCTCATCGCCCAGCTCGCCGAGGCCAGCCGCGACCGCTTCCGCGAGACCTTCCAGACGATCCAGGCGCACTTCGGCGGGCGCGACGGCATGTTCCGCCGCCTCTTCGGCGGCGGCCGCGCCGAACTCCGGCTCATCCCCGACCCCGAGACGGGCGAGATCGACTGGCTCGAATCCGGCGTCGAGGTCATGGCCAAGCCGCCCGGCAAGGAGCCGCGCTCGATCAGTCAGCTCTCCGGCGGCGAGAAGACCATGACCGCCGTCGCACTGCTCATGTCCATCTTCCAGAGCAAGCCCTCGCCCTTCTGCGTGCTCGACGAGGTCGACGCCGCGCTCGACGACGCCAACGTCGAACGCTTCGGCTCGATCATCCGACAGTTCCTCGACCAGTGCCACTTCATCGTCATCACCCACAACAAGCGCACCATGCAGGTCGCCGATCAGCTCTACGGCGTCACCATGCAGGAACGAGGCGTCTCCACCCGCGTCCACGTCCACCTCAACGAAGTCGGCCGCGACGGACGCATCGAACGCTCAGCCGTCGAACGCACCGCAACCGCGAGTCAGGTCGAGCACAAGCCGGCGCCCGAACACGTCGGCGCAAGCTGACCGCTTACCGGGCGAACAACTCCGCCTGCGCGGGCGGCTCCTCCAAGAGAAGACCCCTGAGTGCCTCGAGCGAGCCTTCCCGCGACGCCACGTACAGGAACTCCTTGTTCCGCAGGTGGCTCACCGCCCCCACCTGCTCGCCGCGCAGGTTGTGGATGCCGATCTGCGCACCCACGTAACGCTTGTAATCGCGCTCGATCACGACGACCCGGTCCTCGCCGCCGAACCGCGCCGCGAGCATCGACTCCATCTCGCCGCGCGAGAGGTATCCCTCGTTGTTGAACGACACGACGAGGTACCGCGACTTCACGGCGTCGAGCAGCTCCTCCATCGCCTCGCGGAACTGCCGCTTGGAGTTGAACCGGCTCCGCCGCTCGCGGCAATCCACGCGCTTGCACGCGACGCCGTACACCTCCGGCTTGTCCCACGTCACGAGCGATTCCCAGACGTGGTAGTTGCCCAGGTACGAGTGCTGGTTGTAGGGCGGGTCGAGATAGACCACGTCGGCCTCGTCCGACCACGCGTGCACCGCCTCCAGCGCATCCAGCCGCGCCGCCGAGCACTTGCCCGCTGTCGGCCGCTCGACCAGGTCCGGCAGCCGCAGACGCAGATCGTTGTGCGCACGGGCCGCCCACTTCTTGAGGTAGGCCATCTGCACGCCCGTCGTCGAGTCCACCCGGTCCGCCGCCTCCATCAGCGACACGAGCACCACCGCCTCCAACTCGGGCGACAAGTCCTTTCGCGCGATCGCCTCGCGGATCGCGTCGATCCGCTCGCCGTTCTTCGGGTGGAAATACCGCGAGCGCTCGCAGAAGGTTTCGGTTACGTATCCTGGCGAGCCGGACAGCGCGTTGAACTCGCCAATCAGCCGCTGCGCGTCACGCGCATGTTCCAGCGCATCGGCCCGCACGTAGCACGTCGCCAGCACGTGCGCGTACGCGTTGCAGTCGCTCGCGAAGACGCGATACCCCGCCCGCTTGAGCGCGTGCCCGACACGCGCGGTTCCCGAGAACGGATCGACCACCGTGCTCACGCCCGGCAGCGCACGAATCGTCTCCAGAATCGTCGGCAGCAGCACGCGCTTCGAGCCGAGGTACTTGATCATCCGCCGTTGTTGTCCTTGAGCACGCGATCCAGAAACGCCGTCACTGCGCGCTTCGCCGCGACCGCCGCGGGGTCGTCCTCGCCCTCAAGCTCGGTGATGTACCCCTTGGCGTTGAAGTTGTGGTCGCCGCCGGTTATGTCCGCCCGCTCCACGCGCGGGCAGTCGCCCGCCTCGAGCATCGCCTGAGCCTGATCGGCGTGCACCATGCGCACAGACGTGTCGGCATCGCCGTGCACGATCAGCACCGGGCAGCGCACCCGCGCCGCGTCCTCCTCGTACAGGTTGCGATCCGGGTGCTCCAGATGATGCCGATACCACGACGGCCCCATCCGCACCACACCCCCCGGCGCCCGCGCACACTCGCGCTCGACGTACCCCTGCCGCTCGAACTCCTCACGCGTCTCCCCGAGGAACCGCGTGTAGACCGACGTCCCCGCCAGCGACACCAGCGCCGCCGGTTCCATCGCCCAACCCTGCTCAGGCTCCCGCGCCCGCGCCGCGCAGCGGACGATCGTCGCCCCCGCGCGGCTGTGCCCCACCAGCACCAGCGGCAAACCACGCCCCGTCAGCTTGCCCTCCGCAACCGCGTTCGCCACGCGCCGGATGTCCGCCACGCACTGCTCCAGCGAATCCTCATAGAACTCATCGAGCTTCGTGAGGTCGTCGGCGTCCTTTTCGACCCCCGCGCGGCTGAGGGTGAAGCGGTGCACGAGGTGCCCCGACTCCGCCAGCGCCTCCGTCATGACCGGAGTGATGTTCCGGTCCTTGTGACCCGTCCATCCGTGGATCACCAGACACACGCTCCGCGGCTCACCCTCGGGCGTGTGTGTGTTGCCGTGGATCGGCAACGCCCCCGCCGCAGCGTCCCCCTCGAGCGTCCACGTCTCGCTGACCGAGTGGCTCATCCGCTCACGCCCCCGCCTCCGCCGGCACGCGTCCGGCCTGCCGGGCCATCCAGCGCCCGTACTCGCGCAGCGCCTCGACCGGGTCGCGCTTCGGCTCCCACTTGAGGCCTTTCTTCGCCGCCGTCATGTCCGCCTGGGTGAAGTGCTGGTAGAAGCCGCGGATGTGCTCGGGCATCTCGAAGTACGCGATGGGCCGCTCCTCGGCGCTGAAACCCAGCCCTTCGCGCACGGCTTGGGCGACCTGATTGAACGCTGTGGCTTGCCCCGAGCCGCAGTTGTAGACGCCCGGGTGCACCCCGCCTTTCGCCGCCGCCAGGCAGCAGTCGACCACGTCGTCCACATGCACCTGGTCGCGCTTCTGATCGCCCGGCTCGAACAGCCGCGGATTCTTGCCCTCGAGCATCTGCTGCGCGAGCCGGTGGGCCATCGAGGCCATCGTGCCCTTACGCGCCTCGCCCGGGCCGAAGACGTTGAAGAAGCGCAGCCCGACGACGTGCGCGTCGCTCCCGCCGGTCAGCCGGCGGTGCGTGTTTTCCATCAGCCACTTGCTGAAGCCGTAGACGTTGTTCGGATGCCCCGCCGAGGGCTCCGCGAACGCCTCGCCTCGTTCGGCCTCCTCCGGAGAGCCGTACACCGCCGCCGACGACGCGTACACCAGCGGCGTCCCGGCACCCACGCACCCGGCGATCAGCGCATCGAAACCGGCCGTGTTGTCGTGGATCATCACCGCCTCGTCGCCAACCGTCGTGTCCGTGATCGCGGCCAGATGAAAGACCGCGCTCACCGGCCCCTGCTCGACGATTTCCTCCAAAGGCACATCACCGCATCGCTCGGCGATCACATCCCCCGTGAACGCCCGCCCCGCCACCTCGTCGCACCGCTGCACGAGCGTCTCGAACGAACCCGATCGCATGTCGTCGATAACAAGCACGTGTGCCGCGGGCTCGCGCTCCAGCAGGCGAGCAACCAGGTTCGCCCCGATGAACCCGCACCCGCCCGTCACGATGTAGAACGACGCTTCCTGCTTCGTCACGCGATCAATCCTCCAGGGGCGGCGGCGGGATGCGCAGCGTCATCCCGGGTCGGATGTTCGTCCCGTCCCGATTCACTTGGTCGCGGTTCGCGTCACGGATCAACGTCCACAGCGACGACCGCCCGTACAACGCCCGCGCGATCCCGCCCAGCGTGTCGCCACGCTCGACCACGTACTCCGTGAAGACCGGGTCCGCCTCCACCGGCTCCGGCTCCGGCTCCTCCGCCGGCACGCCCTGCACGTTCCGCGGGTCCACCGGGATCAGGATGACCATGCCCTCGCGCAGGCGTCGCGGCTCCACGTCGTTCGAGTTCGCAATCGCGCGCCACCACCCGGCGTCGCCCAACTCGCGCCGTGCGATCCGCTCGTATGTGTCGCCGCGCTGCACCGTGTACTCGTAGAACGTCGGAGGCACCACGTCGGGCGTGGCCTCGATGTCGACCGCCTCCCGCGGATCGGGGTCGGGCTCGGACTTCCCCAGATCATTGCGGGGCGACGAGTCCCGGCGGCCTGTCAGCTCGGGGGCCTGCCTGGCCGGCTCGACTGTTGGCGTGCGATCCATGGACACGGCCGGGCGCCGCTCGTCCTCTGGCCCGGGCGTCAGCCAATACGCCGCGATCCAGACGCCGGCGAGTATCGCCAGCCACCCCGCGACCTTCGGTGACCCCTGATCGTGCATCGCGACCGCCTCGTTCCTGCTGCGCGTCCCGACATCCTATCGGCCCGAACCGCCTCAGGGCTGCGACAGCGCGCCGCGTTCGTGATCGCGTTCGGCCGCACGCTGCGCCGCCGCCTCATCGCTGTAGCGGTTGTAGTACGCTTGCGCTGCCTTGGGGATCTTCTTGGTCCACACCAGCGGGGCCCCGACCGCGATCGAGGAGTACGTACCCACGACCACGCCGCACAGCAACGCGTACGTGAACGAGGCGATCCCTTCGCCGCCGACCACGAACATCACCGCCAGCGCCACGATCGTCGTGCCCGAGGTGATCAGCGTTCGGCTGACCGTCTGGTTGATGGACTTGTTCACGACCTCGCGCGAGGCGTACGCCAGCCGCCCGCGGTTCTCGCGGATGCGGTCGAGGATGATGATCGTGTCATTGAGCGAGTAGCCGATGATGGTCAGGATGGCCGCGATCAGGCCCAGGTCGATCTTGAACGGCTGGATGCCGATCGCCGCCACGCCCGGAAACCGTTTGTAGACGAACTCCGCCATCGCGATGAGCCCGATCGCGATGATCACGTCATGCACCAGGCACGCCAGCGCCGCCAGCGAGTACCGCACGGAGCCGAACCGCGCCCAGATGTACATCGTGATGAGCATGAAGCTGAGCACCACCGCGACGATCGCCTGGTTCCGGAACGTCGCCGCCACCTCCGGGCTGAAGGACTCAACGCCCGCCAGTTCCTGGGCCGACGCCAACGCGTCGCGCGTGATGTTCCACTCGCTCGAGGCGAGCACGTTCTCCCATCGCGTGACGTCGACGCGCGCGTTGGCGCTGACGTCCGACACCACCACCGCCACGCGTTCCACCGCCTCGTCCGTGCCCTCGAGCACGACGACGTTGACGTCGCGGTTGAGCGCCGGGCCAGCGTACGCCGCCTGTCGCCGGATGTACGCGATCCGCTCCTCGATGCTCTGCTTCGACACACGCTCGCCGCCCGGCGCCCTGATGTCGTCCAGCAGGACCGCCACCCCGCCCACGTACGCCGTCACGTCGTTGCGGATCTCCGGCGCTTCGGGCTGGAAGTTATCGCCGAGGTTGTTGCTCAGGATCGGGAAGACCGGAACCCCGGGCGCGTTGAACTCTTCCTCGTCCGAGGCCCGGAACGTCAGCGCGGGCTGCGAGTCGACCACGTCGGCGAACGCGTTGACGATCGCGTCGCGCAGCACTCCGGTGTTCGTGCTCGTCGTTTTGATCTGGAAGCGGTCCGACGTCACGCCGTCCGCCTGCGGGTTCACCGCCTGCACCTCGGCGTTCTGAAGAGCCAGCAGCTCTTGCGCCTCGGCGAGTTGCTCCTCGTCAACGTCGGCGGACTGGGCGTTCACCAGCTCGAACGCCGGCTGGTAGACCTCGTCCTGAATCCGTGCCGCCACTTCTTCGCGCGTCATCGTCCCCGAGAAGCCCGGGCCCGGATCGCGCAGGTTCAGATCGAGCTGCGTGCCGCCGCGGAACTCCGTGTCGAGCAGTTCGTCCTGCTGCACGACGATGAACCCGATGCCCATCGCGATCAGCAGCGCCGAGATCACCACGAACACCGGGCGGAACTTGATCCAGTCGATGTTCGGCGTCAGGAGCCGGTCGATGAACGGGATCGCGATCGGGAGCTGGCTGAGGTTCTTCCAGCCGATCTTGTCGACGAGCACGGCGAAGACGACGCGCGTGATGAGCAGCGCCGAGAACATCGTCGCCACCACGCCCACGCCGAGCGTGATCGCAAAACCCTTGATCTCCTGCGTCGCGGTGTAGCCCAGGACGAGGCAGATGATGAGGTTCGTCACATTGGCGTCGACGATCGTCGAGAGCACCTTCTGGTACGCCAGCCGCAGCGCCGTCTTCGTGTCGTTGCCCGCCAGCAGTTCTTCGCGCAAGCGCTCGTAGATCAGCACGTTGGCGTCGACCGCCATGCCGAACGTGAGCACGATGCCCGCGATGCCCGGCAACGTGAACGCCGCGCGGTTCAGGCTCATGACCCCGAGGATGATCACCGCGTTGCACGCCAGGGCGATCAGCGCCACCACCCCGCCCGTGAAGTAGTACAGCACCATGAACGAGCCCACGAGGATCAGCGCGATCACCGCCGCCGTCAGGCCCTTGTCGAGGTTGTCCGCACCCAGCTCCGGAGCGAGGACACTCCGGGAGATCGGCTCATCACTCAAAGACGCCTGAAGCGAGCCGGCGTTCAGCGTGCGGATGATGTAGTTGAGCTCGCGCTGCGAGAACTGACCCTGGATGATGCCGTTCCGGGTGATCCGCCCCTGAATGTTCGGCGCCGAGTAGACGCGTCCGTCGAGGATCACCGCCATCTGCTTCTGGAGGTTGTTGCCCGTCAGCTCACCCATCCGCTCGCCGCCGCGCGGGTCCATGCGGAAGCCGATCGCCCGCCGGCCCAACTGGTCGGTCGTCGGGAGGCTCGACGCCAACGCCCAGTCGCCCTCGGCGTCGGTCAGGCGCTTGCCCGGGCGGTCGAACAGCAGCAGGTAGATCTGGTTATCCGCAGGCCGGTATCCCGCGATGATGCCCTGACTCGCAAAGAACGCCTCGGGGTCCTCGAGCAGCGACTCATACTGCGGATACGTCTGCGTCCAGTCGGTCGGCTTGTTGATGGGGAGCCACACGAAGCCCGGCACCTCCAGGGCGTCCGGGCCCCGCTCGCGCAACTGTCGGCGCAGCTCCTCGATGTCGCCCGGCACCTCGGCCTGCTCGGGCACGATCCGGTACTCGAGCACACCCGAGCCCTGAAGAAGCCGTTCCAGGTCCGCGGGGTCGTCCAGACCCGAACGGTTCTCGGCGTATGCATCGAAGGCCTCGAGCGCCCGTTCGAGCGTCTCGACGCCGTCGGGCAGTTGTTCGAGCTTCGCGCGGATCGCGTCCAGCGCCCGCTTGCGCTCGCTGTCCACCTCGAGGTTGTCGCCGCTACCGTCGCCGGCGGGCAGCGACACCGTCTCGTCGGGGCGGGCCAGCGCCTGGCGCAGGTCCTCGGCCGAGACCGAGAGCTCGAACACGCGCGCTCGAGCGTCGTCGAACGCGATGTCCGCCGCCGCAGCCGCCGACTCCAACTGGTCGAGGTCGGCCGTCGGTTCGCCGCCGGCCTCCCGGATCGCGCGCTGCGCCTCGAACTCTTGGCGAGCCTCGCGCGCTTCGATCGCGGCGTCGATCACCGGATCGAGAATCGACTGACGCCCCGCGGTGTCCGCCATCGCCCGCAGGCGGTCGATCCGCGCCTGGCCCTCCTGCCGCATCGCTCGCTCGAACGCCGCCGGGTCGATCGCGTACGCGTCCAGCGCCTCGACCGCCTCGTCGTACGCATCGCGGTACTGCTGCACCGCCTCGCTGGGCAGCGGCATGCTGACCACCAGGCGGTCCCGGCCCTGACGCACGAAGCTGATCTCGAACAGGCCCTGCGGGTTCACGCGCTCGCTGAGCACGCTGATGACCCGCGGCACGACGACGTCCGCCTGCTCGTCCTCGGGCACGTCCACCGTGTACGTCAGGCTGACGCCGCCCGCCAGGTCCTTGCCCAGACGCAGGTTCTTGTCGGGCGGGAAGATCGACAGCCCGGCAATGATCAGGACGACCAGGATCAGGATGATGTTTCGTGTCAGGTGACGCATGGGGCGGTTCGCTCGAAGAGGAAAGCTCGGAAGCCGAGTGTCGGCAGAAAGATTCGTCAGCGTATGGCCGGTCTCCGCCGGCCCCAACTCGGGACCATCGCCCGAACGGTGTCAGGCGGGGGTCATGACGTCATCCTCGACGCCATCGTCCTCGTGAGACTCGGGGCCCTGCTTGAGCACCGAGCCCACCGCATCGCGCAGCACGCGCATCCGTGTATTCGTGTTCTCGTCGATCTTCAGCACCAGCTCCTTGTCCTTGATCTCCACGATCGTCCCAATGATCCCCCCATTGGTCACTACCCGATCGTGGCGACGCAGCGAAGAGAGCATCTCGGCCCGACGCTTCTTCTCCTTCCGACCCGCGAAGATCGACATGATCATCATGAAGATCAGCACGCCGAACAGGATGAAGATGAACTGACCGCCGAACGGGCTGGACGACGGCGCGGCGGCGTTCCCGCCGCCGCCGCCGGGCTGCGTCGTGGTCCCGTCGGCACCGGTCGCCGGTCCCAACGGCGCGGCTTCGCCACCGCCGTTACCCGTCGAGCGCGGCGGGGCGGAGGGCAACGCACCGGTCCCGGCGCCATCACCCTGAAGAAGAACAAACATCGGAAAAGCGGTCATGTCGTCGGGCATCGTGTATCCGCGGCCTGAGGCCGTGCGGGAGGTCAAGCGAGGGAGCCGCCCCGGGTCGAGCCGGAGGGCGGGAAACAAGGTGCGAAGGGCGGCCCGGAGCCTAGGCCGATGGCTCGCCCGGGTAAGAAGAAGCAGAAGCCGTTTGTTCGGGATCACTTCGGAGGTCAGACGGCAACACAACAGCCGCCACAGGCCACCGACGCCCGAAGTCGAGCCACCCATCATCGCGGATCGCCGCCCGGATGTCCACCATCAGACGCTGGAAGTGCCGGATGTTGTGCAGGCTCACCAGAATCGGACCCAGCATCTCCTGCGCGAGAAACAGATGCCGCAGATACGCCCGCGACAACGGCCGCCCCCCCGGCGTCTCCCACCCGTGCGCCGAGGGGCAGCACGCCGGGCAGTCGCACCCTTCCACCAAGGGCTCCGGATCACGCGCGAACTTGGCGTTCTTCAGCCGGACCTGCCCCGCGGGCGTGAACGCGTTCGCATTCCGCCCGTTCCGGGTGGGCAGCACGCAGTCGAACATGTCCACCCCCGCCCGCACCGCCGCGACGATGTCCTTCTCGTACCCCACGCCCATGAGGTACCGCGGTCTGCCTTCCGGCAGCAGCGGCGCGGTGTGCTCGACCACCGAGACGATCTCCTCGAACCCCTCACCCACCGCCACCCCCCCGATCGCGTACCCCGGCAGGTCGATCTGCGTCACCTGTTCCGCCGAGTGCGTGCGCCGGTCGAGGTCGGTCCCGCCCTGAACGATCCCGAACAGCGCCTGCTCGCCCGGTCGCCCGTGCGCACGCTTGCAGCGCTCGAGCCACCGCACCGTCCGCTCATTGGCCTCCCGCAGCCGCCGATCGTGGTCGTACCCCGCGCGTTCCCACGCCGCCTTCTTCCGCTGCGCCTGAATCCGCAGCCGGGCCTGATTCATCGTGCGCGGGTCGACGCTGGGCGGGCAGTCGTCCAACGCCATGATGATGTCGGCCCCGAGGTCGTTCTGGACCGCGATCGCCCGCTCGGGGGTGAGGGCGATCATCGAGCCGTCGATGATCGACTTAAAGGTCACCGCTTCGTCGTCCACCTTGTTGATGTCCGACATGGAGTAGGCCTGGTAGCCGCCCGAGTCGGTCAGAATCGGGCCTGTCCACCCCATGAAGCCGTGCAGACCCCCGAGGGCGGCGACCGTCTCCGGCCCGGGCCGGAGCATCAGGTGAAAGGTGTTGCCCAGCACGATCTGGCTGCCCGTCGCCCGCACCGAGGTCGGCAGCAGCCCCTTGAGCGTCCCCTGGGTGCCCACGGGCATGAAGGCCGGCGTGTCGAACGAGCCGTGCGGCGTCTGCACCACACCCACGCGGGCATGGCACGACGGCGAGCGGTGACGGATCTCGAGCTGCACCGGCATGGCGGCTACGACCGCCCCTGCCGACGCTCGGACGCGCGCTGGAGGATCTGCCGCTCCTCGTCCGTCAGCGATTCCTCGCCGCGGGTGCGGATCTTGTCGAGGATCGCGTCGACGCGGCTCTGGTCCGGGAACGGGATCGGACCGCTGCCACCCGACGGACGACGACTAGCGCCCGATGGCCCGCTGCGCCGGAGCGGTGGGTGGCGGTCCTTCGTCCGCAGGAAGTCATCGAAAAAGTTCAGCAGCAGGTGCGGCTTGCGGATGAAGAAGAAACCGCCGATCGCCCCCCCGATGTGCGCCGCGTCGCCCCCGGCGTTCGCACCCTCGATGATCAGGTTGAAGGCGGCGATCGCGACGAAGAGGTACGCGCCCGTGCGGATCTTCATGGGTATCACGCCGAAGACGTACATGCGCAGGTCGCCCGCGACAAACGCGCACGCCATGATGATCCCGAACACGCCAGCAGACGCCCCCACCAGCGGCACCCAGGGCGGGTTGCTCAGCCCCAATGGCAGACTCGGCGACAAAGTGCCCAACAAGTTCAACAGCAGATACAGCGCGGCTCCGCACATACCGCACATCAGGTAGAACGCCAGTAACAGACGCCTTGATCCGAGGTAGCGCTCCACGAGCGGGCCGAAAAAGAACAGCCCGATCATGTTCAGCGCGAGGTGCCAGAACCCGCCGTGCACAAACTGGAAGGTGACGAACCGCCAGACCTCCAGGTGCGCGATCTTGACCGTCGAGAAGAACCCGATCGATTCGAGCGGGAACATCTCGGTGTAGAGACGCCGCCCGACCTCTTCGCCCGTGTCCATGCGGATGATCGGCTTGGAGCTGATGGAGCCGCCGTAGGCGTTGAGCACGCGGCGCGGGGCGGCCTCCACGACACGCGTGTCGGCTCCGTCGGTGGGCTTGATGAGCTGGTCGGCGAGCTGCGTATGGGCCGAAACCGCCCCTCCGATCACGAGATCCAAAACAAATACCGCGACGTTGATGATGATCAGCCACGTCGTCGCGGTCAGCGCCGAGCGCGGCGTCAGCCGCCCGAACCCCATCGGCGTGCCGGGGGGGCGATAGCGGTTGCGATTGTCGCTCCTCATGTAGTCGCGGTCGGCAAGACCCATGCGCAGGCGATCCTTCCCTCTGGCGCGTTCATCGGGTGATGCGGAACCCGGATCGAACAATTTCGAGTCCTGAAACAGGCGAGTCTATCGCTGGTCGCGCAGCGCCGTCAGCCCAGCGAGCCCTCGCGGCGGGCCTTGGAGAGACGGTCGAGGGTCCTGCGCTCCGAACGCGAGAGGCTGTTCATGCCCTCGCGGGCGATCTTCTCGAGCAGT
This sequence comes from uncultured Phycisphaeraceae bacterium, assembly GCA_964440605.1. Lineage (GTDB taxonomy): Bacteria > Planctomycetota > Phycisphaerae > Phycisphaerales > UBA1924 > CAYTSW01. Next base: position 62,571 of record CAYTSW010000002.1, read on the forward strand.
TCGTCGAGCGTCTGCTCGTCGCGCTGGGCCTTCTCCCGCCGTTTGACCTCGCGCTTCGAGGGGCCGCGCGGCGCGTTGTGCGTGGTCGGCATCGCGCCCATGCCGGCCATGCCCGAGTGCGCAAGATCGACGTCGGCCCGCAGCCGCTGGCGCTCACCCCAGCATGTCAGCCCCCCGAAGACCCCGATGATGACCAGGAAGACGTTGCCCATTGCGAGCCCGACGACGCCGAGGAAGAGCGCACCGAAGAGGCCGATGCCCGTCGCCATTTCCATCGACTTGCGGTAGCCGTACTTCGCCCAGAGCAACTCCTGAACCATGCGCCCGCCGTCGAGCGGGAAGAACGGCAGAAACACGTTGAAGGCGAAGAGGAAGAGGTTCATGGCGTAGAGCCAGAAGGCGGCGACCTGGAGCCAGATGAGTGAGCCGCCGAAGCTTGGGTGCGAGAACTCCGCGAACGGATTGATCGGGTTGAAGAGCAGCACGTCCGGACTGACGCCGGCCGCCAGCACCAGCCCGGCGAAGATCGGCGCGAGCACCACATGCACCGCCGGGCCGCCGACGGTCGTGATGAACGCCGGTTTCCAGGCGTGCGGCGGCATACACAGGGCCAGACCGCCCCAGGGCAGCAGGACGATCCGATCCGCGATGCCCCCGACGTATCGGCAGGCGAAGCAGTGCCCGAACTCGTGGATCGTCACGATCAGGAACAAGGCTCCCATCCCGATCGCCATCCACGCGAAGCCGACGGCGCCTTGATTGATGGAGAAGAGCGGCTGGAGGACGAGCCAGAGGATGAGGATGACATGGGCGCGGACGACGATGCCGCGCAGGCTGAAGAGCTTGATCGACCACCCTAGCGGGTTGTCGACGTTCTCGAAGACGCGCGCCAGCACGCGGCCCGGCCCCGACGGCTCGCTGCGGTTCCAGTCTCGGTCCTCGAATCCCACGGCGGCGCCTCGGCTGTTCGGTCGCTCAGATCAGGGGGTGACGGTGTCGGGCTGCAGAAATCCGGCCTGGTGCGCACGCAGGAGCGTGACGATGGACTTGGCGTCGGCCAGCTCGCCGTTGTCCATCCGTCTCAACGCCTCCTCAGCGGGCACCTCTTCGATTTGAATGTGCTCGTCGCCCTCGAGTTGCTGCCCGACGTGCGTCAGCCCAGTCGCGGCGAAGGCGTGCATCGCCTCGTCGCTCAGCCCGGGGCTGGTGAAAAAGGCCGGGCCCAGCGGGTGAACCCTCTCGGCCTTGTAGCCGGTCTCTTCGATCAGCTCGCGGCCCGCTGACTCCAGGGGCGGCTCGTTCGGTTCGAGCATCCCGGCCGGGAGTTCGAGCAGCGGCTTCTCGAGCGTGAAGCGGAAGTTGCGGATGAAGACGACGTGCTTGCGCCCCGTCTCGGGGTCCAGGCGGATGGGGCAGATGCACGCCGCCCCGGGGTGGCGGACATACTCGCGCGGGTGTTCCCGCCCGTCGTCGGCGACCAGAGTCGCGCGCACGAAGTCGAACTTCTTGCCGGTGACGAGGGTGTCGCGGTCGCTGACGTGTGGCATGGGTGCGATCATAGGGCGATGCCCCCCGCCGCCGAGCCCACCGCCGACCAGCATGCAACCGAGCGTGCGCATAAGGACGACCCGATCGTCCGTTTCGACCGGGTCCACAAGGCGTTCGGCAAGCTGGTGGTGCTCGACGGATTAAGCCTCGACGTGCGCCGGGGTGAGACCACCGTCATCCTGGGACCCTCGGGAACGGGAAAAAGCGTGCTGCTCAAACACATCGTGGGACTCGTCCGCCCCGACGCGGGCTCGGTGTGGTTCGACGGCTCGCGGATCGACAAGCTCAGCGAACGCCGCTTCGCCTGGGTGCGTCGGCGGGTGGGCTTCCTCTTTCAGCAGTCGGCGCTCTTCGACTCGATGACCGTCGCCGAGAATCTGGAGTTCCCGCTGCGCGAGCACACGACGCTCGACCGCGAGGCGCGGATGGAGAAGGTCGAGGCGGCGCTGGAGCGCGTCGACCTCGCCGGCATCGAGGCGCAGTACCCTGCGCAGTTGTCCGGCGGGCAGCGCAAACGAGTGGCGCTGGCGCGGGCGATCATCCTGGAGCCCGAGTTGATCCTCTACGACGAACCCACCACCGGCCTCGACCCCATCCGGGCCGCCGAGATCGATCGGCTCATCGTCCGCCTCAAGACCGACCTGGGCGTCAGCGGCCTCGTGGTCACGCACGACCTGACCAGCGCCGAGCGCGTGGGCGATCGGATCATCCTGCTTCACAAAGGCCGCGTCGCCGCCGACGGCACGCTCGACGAGCTGCGCGACAGCGACGACGACACTGTCCAGGCCTTCCTCAGCGCCTCGGAAGAGACCCTCAAGGATGCGCCGGCGGGCGCGACGGGAGCGTAGGCCTGATGCACGCGCGCACGAGAGACGTCATCGTCGGCCTGACCGCGCTCTTCGGCGTCCTGGGCGTCGCGGCGATGCTGCTGATGTTCGGCGAGTTGCGTTTCCTCGATGAGGACGTGTACGAGTTCACGCTCGTCGTGCCCGACGCCGCGGGCGTCGCGCCAGGCGCCGACGTCCTGGTCAACGGCGTACCGGTGGGACGCGTGGATGCGACAACCGCGGGCCTCGACCCCGGGCTGGGCGTGGAGATCGCCGTGCTGGTCAATCGCGGCGTGCGCATCCCGCGGGAGGCCGGCGTCGCGGTGGAGCAGGGATTCCTCGACGGCGCTTCGCTGGAGTTCCGCGTGCCCGTGCGCGAAGACGGCGCCGCTCCGCTGAGCGACGACGCGTACATCCAGCAGGGCGATCGCATCCGGGCGTCGGCGGCGGGGCTGATCGAGCAGATCGCCGGGCTGCTGGACTCGCGCCTGGAGCCGCTGGCCGAGACCGCCGAGAGCGTCAACGAACTGGCGCAGACGTACACCCGCGTCGGCGAGCGCGTCGAGGCCTTGCTCGCCGAGCGGACGGCCGCGGACGTGGACGCCGGCGCGACCCCCTCGCTCGCCAGCGCGCTCGAGCGCCTCGATACGGCGCTGGCCTCAGCCAATGTCTGGCTCGACGACGAGGGCCTGCGCGGCGAGACACGCGCCACCGTCGCCGAAGCCCGCGCGACCTTCGCTCGACTCGGCGAGGCCGCCGAACGCTGGAGCAACGCCGCGACCACCCTGACGTCGACCGCCGAGGGCATCGGCGAGGACCTCGACGAGGGAGTCATCCAGTTCCAGCGGGCGACACGCAGCCTCGGCGAGACGTTGGAGGAAGTGCGCCTCCTCGCCGCCCGAGCGAACTCGGGGGAAGGCACCTTCGGACAGCTCGTCGCCAACCCCGATCTGTATCGCAGCCTCAACGACGCCGCCCTGCGCCTCGACCGCGCGCTGCTCGAAGCGCAGCTCCTGCTCGAGCGATACCGCAAGGACGGCATCCCCATCGATTTTTAACGGCGCAACCGCGTGGCGCGACTCCCATTCGATCCGAGCAAGATGGCCGGGCCGGCGAAGCCGGGGAGTGATCGCTCCACCCCGGGCGACGACGCGTGGTCGGTCGCACAACTGTGCGCCAAGATCGGTGCCGCGTTGGAGACGGGCCTGCCGCGACGCGTACGCGTCCTCGGTGAGATCAGCAACTTCAACGACCGCACCCATTGGTACTTCGCGCTCAAGGACGACGACGCGGTGGTGTCCTGCGTGATGTTCGCCTCGGCGGCGCGACGGAGCGACGTGCGCCCCGAGCACGGGCAGCAGGTCGTGGCGACCGGACGCGTCGAGCACTTCGCCAAGCAGGGACGCACGCAGCTGTACGTCGAACGACTCGAGCCGGTAGGCGTGGGCGCGCTCGAAGCGCGATACCAGCGCCTGGTCGAGGAACTGCGCGGGCTGGGCTACTTCGACGCCGAACGCAAGCGCACGCTGCCCATGATGCCGAGGCGGGTCGTCGTGGTGACCTCGCGCACCGGCGCGGCATTGCAGGACGTGCTCGACACGATGCGCCGACGCTGCCCGGGCGTCGGGGTGCTCGTCGCGGACGTGCGCGTGCAGGGGGACGGGGCGGCGACGGAAGTTGCGCGCACCGTCCGGGCACTGAACGATCATCGCATGACGCTGGGCATCGACGTTCTCGTCATCACGCGCGGCGGCGGTTCGCTCGAAGACCTCTGGGCCTTCAACGAGCGACCGGTCGCCGACGCCGTGCTCGCGAGCGAACTCCCCGTCGTCGCGGCGATCGGGCACGAGACCGACACGACGATCGCGGAGCTGGTCGCCGACGTCCGCTGCGCGACGCCGACCCAGGCCGGCATGGCGGTGACGCCCGACCGCGCAGCGTTGGCGGAGCAGACCGACCGCCAGAAGGCGCGACTGCTGACGTGCGTGCGCGGGCTCGTGCGCAGGGGGCGCGAGGGCGTGGACGGGGCGGCACGCCGCGGGGTCTTCGCCCGCGCGGCCGCGGTCCTGCTGGACGTTCGCCGGCGTGAGGTCGATCGCCGCGCACGCGACATCCGGTGGGGCGTCGCGCGCTCGATCGACGATCGGCGGCTGCGTGTCGAACGCCTCGCGGGGCGCCTCACGGCCCATCGGCCCGAAGCGGTCTACGCCCGCCGGCGCTCCCGCCTCGAACGCGCTTCGGAACAGCTCTCCCGCCTCGTGCGCCATCGTCTCCGGTCCCACGCCATCGACGCCGCTCAGCAGACGCTCGAACGGCGTATCGAGCGGCGATTACGCGCCGGCGTCTCGCGGCTGGACGCGCTGGAGCGCGAACTCGTGCTCGTCAGCCCCGCGAGCGTGCTGTCGCGCGGTTACTCGATCACGACGCGCGCCGACGACGGCGCCGTCGTCCGCTCAACCACCGATGCGTCAGCGGGGACCACCCTGGAGACGCGCCTCGCCGACGGCATCGTCCGCTCGCGCGTGGACGCGGGTTCAGCGGACGCATGCCCGGCCCCCGGTCCGAGCCGATTGCCTGAGCGGCCGACGCTGCCGCCACGCCAGCGCGCCAAGGGGCGGCGCAAGGACCATCGCGGCCAGATGGGCTTGTTCTGACGCCCGGAGGCGACCGAGCACCGTCAGGCTGGCGCCGAGGGGTTGACGTCCTCGTCCGCTTCGGGCTCGTCCGACTCCATGTCTTGATCATTTGACGAGTCGTCGTGGTCGGGCTCGTCTTCGATGTGCGGGCTCCGTCGCTTCGCCTCCAGCGCCCACTCTTCGAGCGGCACATAGCGGTACAGGTCGAGCTTGCGCTCGTCCTGCTCGCCCTCGAGCCGGACGAACACGATGAACTTGTCCCACTTGCGCATGTCGAAGCCAACGAGTGTCTCGGGCGTGATGCGCAGCTCTCCCGGGCCGGTGATGGTGCATGTCTCCGGCTCGAAGCGGTACACCCGCGAGGCGTTGCGAAGGAAGATCACAAGGATGATCAGCCCGCCGCCAAACCCGACAACCACGAAGGTCCACTGCACCGGCATGTCGAAGGCGGCGAGCGGCTTGGGGACCGACTGCACCCCGCGCCACTCCTGATCAAGCGTCTGGAGCGTCGCACGCGGGTTTTCGAACACGGTCGCGCGCTCTAACTCGGTCGGCGGCTCGCCGGCGGCGTTCGCCTCGCCGATCGCTCGCAAGCTGTGCAGCCTCGAGATCGACTCCAGCCACACCCGCCGCGTTTCCTCCACGACCGATCGCTCCGAAGCCGGAGCATCGTCGAGGCGCGCCAGTTCCTCCGCAGGCGACGCAACCGAAGCGTCCGACCACGACACACGCGGGCTCTCATCCACCGCTTTGAGATACTGGCGCAGCACAAACTTCGTGTGCAGGTTGCCGCGGTTGGGGTACAGCACCAGCGCGTCAAGCAGACCCCAGGCGCCAAGCCCGAGGAACACGACGATCACGAGACTCAGTTTGATGAGCCAGGCGGGGCGAAGGGAGGTGCGCGTCCGGCTCAGCGGGTCCACGCCCTTGGCGCCGGTCGGCTGGTTCGGGTCCGTCACCTGCTCGGGCGTCGCATCAGTCATGGTTGGGTGTTGCTCGCTGGTCCGGGGGAGAGGGCGGAGGAGGGAATGGCTGGGCAACGTGCCGCACCAACGTACACATCATCGACGCGCGTCGCCTCGTCCTGTGACGAGTTGCCACGCCTCGAGGTGGGGCAGCCCCCTCGGGGCCTAGTTGAACCAGCGCAGCAAGCGGTTGCGTGGGCGGCGGCTCAGCTCGGTGCGGGTGAAGGCGGCGTGCCACCATCCCTCGCTCCAGACGCGGCCCTCGGGCGTGAGCGAGAGGTGCCGATAGCCGCCCTCGCTGACCTTTCGGGCGGGAATGCGCGGTGCGGTCGGATGCCCGCCTCGCAGGGCGTCGGTCAGCCACACGCCGTGCTCACGCCGGGCGCGTTCACCCGCGAGCAGGACGCGTCTGCGCTGGGGTTGGAAACTCCACACGGGTTGACTATACCGCCCGACACCCAATCAGACACCTACAAGACACTAGACTTCGTGCTTTTCCCGTGCAGAGCGCGAACATTCGGACCGCCCCGAGCGCTTGCAAGTCGGGCCGAGCATTGGCACCGCCGTTTTGGGGTGAAACCGCTCGTAGCCGACGTCGATAGCATTCTCGGGTGACCGCCGCTTTTGGCGCTCTCGCCTCTGAAACGCCAACTTCGGAGTCCGCCATGACCGCCATGACCGCCATCTGCTCTCGCAAGTCAGCTTCACGCCTTCTCGTCGCCCTTGTTTCCGCGGGCGCCCTGACCGCCGCCGGCTGCAGCAACGCCGGGGAAGGCGCGGTCACCGGAGCCGGTGCCGGTGCTCTGGCCGGGCTGATCATCGGCAGCGTCACGGGCGACGCTGGGGCCGGGGCCGCGATCGGCGCCGCCGCGGGCGGCGTGGGGGGTGCCGTCATCGGCGACCAGAACGAGAAGGCCGACCAGCGTGCCCGCGCTCGCTACCAGCACGAGCGCCGCGCCGAGTTGGAGCGTCACCGCCGCGAGCGGTACCACGACGACTGGTAAGCCCGGCATGACGCACGGCAACCACGCACACTCCCCTCCGCCGATGTGTGCTCGGGCGGTTGGGCCTCTGGCCCGCGGTTACTCGGCGTCCTGAGACTGGCTCGCCGCTTCTTCACACGCGGCGGCGAGCGCCTGATGGAGCTTTTCGTGTTCCGGCACGGTCCCGAGCCGCGCGTACAGATGGCCCACGCGCTGCTCCAATGACGCCGACTCGGGCACGGACGTGATCGCGGCGTCGCCCATCGCCTCGGCCGCCGCGACGAACCAGGGCATGCCCGGTGCGTCCTCGTCCTCTGGCGGCTGAACATACGCCCGCACCGTTATCGGCCCGATCATGACGATCGGCACCTGACCCGAACGTGTCGTCGGCTCGCGCACCAGCACGAACACGGGCACTCGGGCCGCATCGGCACGCTCCCGGAGCATCCGCCCATCCGCTCCAACCAGCGGCGGGCGCGCCAGGTAGCAGCCGGGCTCGATCGACGCGCTCTCCTCGGGCAACTTCTCGATCACGCTCACGCGATCCTGCGACGCGTCGATCGCTTCCAGGCGGAGGTTTCGCCGCGCTTCCTGCAGGGGCATGACGATGCGCGCCATCCGCTCGTAGTTGTGCTCGGCGTGCGCACGTTCGAGCGCATCGAGACACAGCTCTTCGCAGCCGAAGTAGTCGCGCGCGTTGAGCGCGGCGCTCGCGCGCTCCATCAACTCGTCGATCGAAAGATTGTGCGGACGACGGGTCAAAGTCATGAGCCCCTCTCACGGCGGGTCTGGGCGTGGAGGGCTTGGGGAGACGGCGCATCAATCGGCGACGCGGGCGTCGCCCGAGCGAGCGGCTGCCGCAGTAAGCAGGGCCGTCCACTCGTCGCCCAGCTCCTCCATTTCGCAGGCGAGCACGTCGGCCAGTCCGGGCCAGTCGTTGGCGCTGATCGCACGCTTGATCTCCTCGAGCGCCTCGGCGAGCCGGTTGATCGCCCCGGAGGCCGCGTCTTCGTCCACGATACCAGCGCCAACCAGACCCACGCTCATCTCGAGGGCGTCCTTGGCGGTGGTCCACACAGAGAGCAGTTGGCCCAGCTCGCCCAGGGCGGGGGCGACCTCACCCGTCTGGATGCGGTGCGCGAGCGCTTCGTGCTGGTCGGAGAGCGCACCGACCTGCTCAGCCACCTGAACCAGCGTCGACTGCACGAGCTGCGATCGATCCGCCGACAGCAGGCGAAGCTCCGAAGCGTAGGGCTCGGTCACCGGCGGCTCGCTGAGGTGCTGTGACGGGACGGCGTGCCCGTCGGCGTACGCCTCGACGATGAGGCGCGCGCCGGCGGAGGTGCGAGCGGCCTCGAGCGCTGCGCCGAGCGTCGCGCTGTTCACCTCGATCGGGGAGCCGTCGAGGGTGACGGTCATGGTTCCGGCGTCGGTCTGCATATCGGTCATGCACAGACCATCGGACCGTTGCCGCCGGCCCGTCCAGCGCGACCGGTCAGACGGCTTCACGCGAGCCGGATTCCGCGAGTCGATCTCGGGACTCCTCCTTCGCCGCCCGTTCCGCCGCCCGGTCGGCGTCGTGCCGCTCCCGCCGCCGCTGTTTATAGATCAGCCGGATATTGCGCGCGTAGATCACGATGCCGGTGCACTGGCCCAGGACCCCCACGAAATCCTGCCGCCAGACAAAGTAGGTAAAGAGCATCACGCCGCCAGCCAGAGACAGGTACCAGAAGGCGGGGGGCACGTACGACTCGCGTTTGCGCTCGCTGGCGAGCCACTGGATGGCCATGCGACCGAAGAACGCGACCTGGCCGCCCAAGCCGATGGCGACCCAGGCGAGGCTGGCCCATGTGGTGATGTTGAACAGCCTGAAGAGGGGGTTGGCGCCCTTGTCGCGCAGGCGCTGAGCGGTCTGCCCACCCAGCAGTTCGGTGAACTCTTGTTCGGAGAGCACGTCGGTCGCCGCGCCGTTGCGGAGCAGGAGCCGGTAGGTGTGCGTGCCGTCGGCCTCGGCGACGTGTTCGACGACGCCGCGGCTGGGGCCGATGCGCAGGTCGTGGAGCACCGCGTTAGCGCGCGTGTCGGGCAGGCCCGTGTGCCGGCCCGGGCCTGAGACGAGCCACACGCCCAGCCCGAGCACGAGGAGCATCGCGGCGATGGGCTCCCACTTCACAGCGCGCGCTCCGTCGTCCGGGCCTGCGGGACGACCACCTCGGCCGCAGGCGGATCGTCGGCCGTCGCGTGGTCGCGGACTTCCATGTGGGCCGTGGGCCGGCGGCGTGCGCGCATCCAGCGGACCGCGAAGCAGTCGATCAGGCCCGGGATGGCGCGCTTGGTGATGCCGGCCGAGCCGTACTTCGTCTCGCCGGCGACGCGCGGGCGGTGGTGCACCGGCATCTCGACGACGGTGTAGCCCAGATTCCGGGCGGTGACGGGGATGAAGCGGTGCATGCCCTTGAACTCGAGCGGGAGTTCGAGGGCGAGCTCGCGCGCCATGATGCGCAGGGAGCAGCCCGTGTCGCGGATCGTGTCGCCCAGGAGGGTTCGGCGGAAAAAGCGGCCCACGCCGGAAGTGCGGCGGCGCATCCAGTTGTCGCGGCGCGAGCCCGAGCGGTCGCCCTGGACCATGTCGGCGCCGGTCTCACGAAGCTTCTCGAGCATGGCGGGGATGTCGGCGGGGTCGTTCTGAAGGTCGGCATCGAGGACGGCGATGAGGCGGCCCCGGGCCGCGCGGAAGCCGGCGTGAAAGGCGGCGGACTGGCCCCCGCCGCGGCCGGGCGGGGTGCGGGTCATGGCGATGCAGCGCAGCCACGGGTGTGTGCGCATGGCTTCGGTGATGGCCTTGCGGGTGTTGTCGACCGAGCCGTCGTCGACGAGGACGCACTCGAAGGCGATTCCGGTTGGTTTGAGGGCGGCGCCGATCTGCTCGACGAGCGCACGAACGTTGTCCTGCTCGTTGTGGGCCGGGGCGACCACGCTCAGTTCGATGTCGCCCGCGGGCGACGCCGCGGCTTGCTCACGCTCATCGAGGCTCATCCGGGGAGGATACGGCGTTCCCCGAAGGTCGTGTCGGCGTCGGCACGAACAACGACGCGCCGCCTAACATGTCGGCCCACGTGAAATGACCCTCTTCTCGTGAAACGCCCGAGCGAATCGCGACCGACGGGAGACGCGAGCATGCATCTGCGCCACTCCGATCACGACCACGGCCCCAAGGAAGTGCCGGTCAAGTACCTCCTTGAAGACCCCCACGGCCTGACGGGGACGGACCATCCCGAGTGGGAGGTCATGGCGGCCAAGGGCGAGCACCTGCTCGAGGTCGCCGTCGAGAACGGAATCAATATCGAGCACGCCTGCGGGGCGGTCTGCGCCTGCTCGACGTGCCATGTTTACGTCGAAGAGGGCATGGACCAGGTCTCCGAAGCGACCGAAGCCGAAGAGGACCGGGTGGAGGAGGCGCCGGGGCTGCAGATGAATAGCCGCCTGTCGTGCCAGTGCGAGGTGGAGGGCGATGGGCCGATCGTGGTCCGCGTGCCGGGCTGGAACCGCAACGCCGTCAAGGAAGTCCCCCACTGACGCGTATGGCCTCGGTGGTTCGGGGGGCGTTCGCGTGTTGCGACAGAAGAGTGTGAGCCGGTAGCGTGCGCGGGTTGCGCGATCGGAGTGGTCGGTCGCTGCCGTCGTCTGGTCCGCATGAGGTTGCCGCCGTGCCCCCTTTCTACCTGCGATTCTCAGTGCTCTTGGCGTCGTTGTTGAGTGTCTTCGCGTGCGTTGCGCTCGCGAAGGCGCAGTCTGCGGGCACGTTCGGGGACGAGGCCTCGCTGGCTTCGGACCCTGCGCCGATCCTCGAGCGCGAGGAGCCCTGGTCGGCGTCGACCTACGAGTTGCAACTGGCGTTGCAGCCGCTGACGCGGGATGAGATCATCGAGCGTGTCTCGCAATGGGTGGAACTGCTGAAGGAGCGGGTGGCGCGTCGGAACGCCCTGCTGCTCCAGGCGCAGCAGGCGACCGAACAATCGGATCGCGACCGTCTACGCACCCTGGCGACAGAAGAGCAAGGCGTGGTGATCGCGACGATCGAGCGCCTGAGCGCCGCGCTCGACACGCTCGAGACGCGCGGCGGGGACGTCTCCGAGCAACGCGAATACGTGCGGGGCGTGCGCAACGCCCCGACGGACGAGTCGGCTCCGGACGGCGTGGAGCCCGCGGAGCCCGAGCTGTCCGAGGAGGATGCGGCGGCGGCGGAGCGTGAGGCGCGCGTCGGTGCGGTTGTCGAGGCGATCCGGTCGGACCTGCCGGTGCACGAGCGTCCCGAGCCGTGGACCATCTCCGAGGACGAGCTGCGCCTCGAGACACAACCGCTGGCGGCGGAGAAGATCGAAGAGCGGCTGAACATCTGGCTCGACCTGCTGCGCGCCAAGGCGCGCGAGCGCAACCGGACGTCGATCGCGTTGTCGCGGTCTGACGTCGAGCCCGACGTCAAGGCGAGGCTGACGGAGATCGAGGGCGAGATCCAGACCCAGATCCGCGCCATCGGGACACGCGTGACGCTGCTGATCGAGATGCTTCAATCTCGCGGGGTCGACGTCACCAGTTACAAGCGTGAGCAGGCCGCGGCCCTCGGACAGAAGCTGAACTGGACAAACCCGACGATCCTCGCCGGGCAGGCCTGGCAATGGGCCAAAGCGCCGGACGGGGGCGTGGCGCTGCTGCTGAACATCGCCAAGTTCATCGTGATCGTGATCATCTTCTGGATCTTCAGTAAAATCCTCGGCGGGCTGATCTCGAAAGCCATCGGTCGGGTCAAGCGCGGCTCGTCGGATCTCCTGCGTCGCGTGCTGGTGACGAGCACGAAGCGGATCGTTCTGATCATCGGCATCGTGGTCGCGGCGGACACCATCGGGATCGACTCGGCCCCGCTGCTGGCGGCGATCGGCGCCGCGGGCCTGGTCATCGGTCTCGCGCTGCAGGGAACGCTCTCCAACTTCGCGTCGGGCATCCTCATCCTGCTCAACCGACCGTACGACGTGGGGGACGTGATCGACGCGGGCGGCGTGACAGGCAAAGTCGAAGAGATGAGCCTGGTGAGCACGCGCATCGCGACCTTCGACAACAAGGTGATGTTTGTGCCCAACAACAGCATCTGGCAGGGCGTGATCACCAACATCACGTACCGCCCGACGCGCCGCGTGGACCTCGCCTTCGGCATCTCGTACGCCGACGACATCGACCGGGCCCTCGAGGTCTTCCTCGACGAGGTGAAGAAGCACCCGAAGGTGCTCGACGAGCCGGCTCCGACCATTCGCCTCAACGAACTGGCCGACTCGTCGGTGAACTTCATCGTCCGCCCCTGGGCCAGGACCGGCGACTACTGGGACGTGTACTGGGACCTGATGCACTCCATGAAGAAGCGCCTCGACGCCGAGGGCATCTCGATCCCATTCCCGCAGCGGGACGTGCACCTGCACGAGTTACCGTCGGCGGAACGTCATCAACTGCCGGCGCCGGAGAAAGCCTGACCGGACGGGCCAGGCCCGAAGGAGATGAGCGATGCGCAGGTTCGTGGTGCTGTCGGGCGTTGGTCTGGGGCTCATGACGCTCGCCGGGTGCGCGAGTGGGCCGTCGTCTCCCGCCGAGCCTCCCGCGGCGTTCGAGGATCATCCGGCGGAAGCGCCTCCGGCGCGACCCGGAGACCAAGTGACGATCGGGGGGCGCGTCGCTGCCCCGAGCGAAGGCGTGTTCATCGGCCCGGTGGAGATCCGCTACGACGAGAACGGCGCCATGGCCTTCCGCACGCAGCCCGTGAACGGGCGGTACCTATGCGAGGCGCTGCCGCCGCACGAGCGGTACCGCGTCACGGCGGAGTTCGGATACGGGCCCTCCGGACCGTGGTTCTACCCCGTCAGCGTGGTGGAGTCGGGCGACGGCACGCGGCACCGCGTGGACTTCGCCCTGCCGGCGGGCGACTCGGAGCTCGTGCTGGAGGTGAGCGAGGGATCGCAGCCCTTCTACTTCGCGTTGTACCCGCCGGAGACGAAACCGCCGGCGGACCGCGCCGAGCTCGAGTCCTGGTTCCGCACGCAGTACGGCCACAAGTCGCCCTTCTTCCTGATCATCTCGCCCGACGGGCGCGTTCCGAGCCAGATGCCGCGCATCCCGGCGGGGCGGTACCTGGCGGTCGCGCAGGCGAACGACTGGGAGGTGGGTGATCCGCCCGTGGCGCCGCGGTCGGCGTACGTCACGCTGAGCCCGCAGACGCCGCTCAAGCTGCGGCTGGAGCAGAGGCTGCGGTTCATGACGATCGTGGATGAAGCGCCGTCGCGCTGAGTCCCTTCGGGCACGGCCGGGCTTCTATGATCGGCTCCGATGCACCGTTGCCCATCCATCCTGCCGTCGCCCCTCGGCCTGACGAGCGCCGTGTTCCGCGAGCGGGCTCTTGAGGCGCGGGTGCCGCTGGACCACGCGGTCGCGGCGTACCGGGCGTTCTTCCGCGGTGAGAGCGAGCATTGGCGAGGCGTCGTGCCCGAGCCGACGCATGTGCACGAGAGCGAGAGCCCGGAGGGGGTCGTGCGGAAGTTCCTGCTGCCCGTGCCGGGGCGAGCGAAGGCGCCGAAGGGTGGAGAAGGCTCACGACTGCGCGTGCTGGAGGACGAGGCGTCGGCGCTGGAAACCGAATCGGTGATCATCCCGATGCGGACGCGCGGCGGGTTGTCGCACACGCTCTGCGTGTCGTCGCAGATCGGCTGCGCGATGGGGTGCGGCTTCTGCGAGACCGCGCAGATGGGGCTCATCCGTTCGCTCACCGTGGAGGAGATCGTCGCGCAGTGGTGGGTGGCCCGGCATCATCTGGACGCGCCGGTGCGCAACATCGTGTTTATGGGCATGGGTGAGCCGCTGGACAACCCCGAGGGCGTCCTCGGCGCAATCGAGGTGCTGACTGATCAGCACGGGCCCTCGCTGGCGATGCGGCGGATCACGGTGTCGACCGTCGGTCGGCTGGACGGGCTGGCGATGCTCGCCGAGCGCGTGCGCACACCGGGGTGGAAGCAGCTCAACTTGGCGGTGAGTGTGAACGCACCGAACGACACGATTCGCGACACGATCATGCCCATCAACCGCGGCATGCCGCTGAGCGAGCTCGTACGCATGATGGAGGAGTGGCCCTTGAGCACGGGCAAGGCGATCTGCGCCGAATACGTGCTCATCCCCGGCGTGAACGACGCGGATGAACACGCCGATGAGTTGGCGGATCGGCTGAAGAACGTGCGCTGCTGCGTAAACGTGATCCCGTACAACCCGCGGCGTGACTCGCCCTGGCCCGCGCCCGAGGAAGCGGACGTGGAGCGCTTCCTCAAGCGGCTGGAGTCGCGTGGGCAGTTCTGCAAGCGTCGGCGGACCAAGGGCCGCGACACGATGGCGGCCTGCGGGCAGTTGGGCAACGAGAAGATCCGCAATCGGCGGTATGTTGCCGCTCAGGCATGACACGAGCGCCGGAACACGAACGCGAGCTGACGCCGATCGCTGAGCCGCGGGTCGCGGAAGCGGTGAAGCGCATCTGGGGCTTCGACACGCTGCGCCCCATGCAGGCCGAGGCGATCGAGGCGGCGCTGGCGGGGACGGACTCGCTGGTCGTCCTGCCGACGGGCGGCGGCAAGAGCCTGTGCTACCAGGCGCCGCCGCTGGTGCGCGAGGAGCTGGCCGTTGTCATTTCGCCGCTTATCGCGCTGATGAAGGACCAGGTGGACGGGCTAGTCGCCAACGGGTACCCGGCGGCCGCGCTGCACTCGATGCTCGACCCGAACGAGGTCCGCGACATCGAGCGCCGGGCGGCGTCGGGCGAGTTGCGGCTGCTCTTCGTTGCGCCCGAGCGGCTCTTCTCGGGCCGCATGGACGGGCTGCTGCGCGACGCCAGGCCCGGCGCCTTCGTCGTCGACGAGGCGCACTGCATCAGCCAGTGGGGGCACGACTTCCGGCAGGAATACCGACGCTTGGCCGAGCTGCGCGAGCGCTTCCCGGGCGTGCCGATGCACGCCTATACCGCGACCGCGACGCGGCGCGTGCGCGAGGACATCGTGAGCCAGCTCCGCCTGCGCGACCCGGCGGTGCTCGTAGGCGACTTCGACCGGCCCAACCTCGTCTACCGCGTCATCCCGCGCACGAAGAAGAGCGAGCAGATCGAGGAGGCGATCGGGAGGCACCCGGGCGAGGCAACGATCGTGTACTGCCTCAGCCGCAAGGACACCGAGCGCGTCGCCGAGCGGCTCGTCGAGCGGAGCCACAAGGCGGCGGCGTACCACGCAGGCATGGAGCCGGTCGATCGGCGGCGTGTGCAGGACGACTTCATGGCCGAGCGCACCGACATCGTCGTCGCGACGGTCGCGTTCGGAATGGGGATCGACCGGTCGAACGTGCGGTGCGTGGTGCACGCGGCGATGCCCAAGTCGGTCGAGCACTATCAGCAGGAGGCGGGGCGTGCGGGGCGCGACGGGCTGGAGGCCGAGTGCGTGCTGCTGTACTCGGGCGCGGACGCCGCGCGGTGGCGCGACCTGATGGAGAAGAGCGCGAGCGAGGCGGGCCTGGCCGGGCCGCCGCCCGAGCAGCTCGAACTGCTGGACCAGATCACGCGGTTCTGCTCGTCGATGAAGTGCCGGCACGCACTGCTCGTGCGCCACTTCGGGCAGGACTACGGAGAGAAGGCCGACGGCTGTGGCGCATGCGACGTTTGCCTGGGCGAGAACGACCCCGTCGAAGACGCCATCACCACCGCCCGCAAGATCCTCTCCTGCGTCGCGCGACTCCAGCAGCGGTACGGAGCGCAGCACGTCGTCGACGTCCTCCGCGGCGGCGACACGCAGCGCATCCGCGACCTCGGGCACCAGACACTGACGACCTTCGGCCTGCTCGCCGACACGCCGACGAAGCTCATCCGCAGCTTCATCGACCAACTCGTCGACGACGGGCTGCTGACGCGCACGCCCGACCAATACCGCGTGCTGCAACTGACCGATGAGGGCGTGGCGGTTCTCAAGGGCGCGAGCGAGCGTGAGGTGAGGCTCTTCCAGCCGCGGCAGCCCAAGCGGGCGACGCCGCGCTCGGCGGCGGCCGACTGGGAGGGTGTCGACACCACGCTCTTCGACGGCTTGCGCGGGCTGCGTCGTGACCTGGCCGTCGAGCGCGGCGTGCCGGCGTACGTCATCTTCTCCGACGCGACGCTGCGCGAACTGGCGCGCAAGCGTCCGGCGTCGACGCGGGCGATGCGCGAGATCAAGGGCGTGGGCCAGAAGAAGCTCGCGGAGTTCGGCCCGGTCTTTGTTGAACACATCCGCGAACACTGCCGCGAAACGGGGCAGGAGGCGTCGCACGCGTGAGGCGTGGATCGCTTGTTCCGCGTTCGGCTCCGCCGTACGCGGGCACCCCGGGGGTCACTCCGATTCGTCAAGTTGGCTATCGAGCCACGCCGCGGCTTCCGTCGGCGTTTGGCCTTCCACGTCGACGAGCATGTTCGCCTCGCGCATGCGCCGGGCGCTGATCGCGCCGATGAGATCGCCGAGCGTCTCGACCACACGCGGGTCGGCGGCGGCGTCCTCGGATAACAACACGATCGCGTCGTACGGCGGGAAGGCGCGCCTCGGATCGGCGAGGACTTCGAGGCCATACGCCGTGATGCGGCCGTCGGTGGAGAAGGCGGGGATGGCGTCGACCGCGTCCTGATCGACGGCTTCGTACATGAGCGAGGTGTCGAAGCTGCGGGTTTCGCGGAAGTCCAGGCCGTACGTGTCGCGCAAGCGTACCCACTCGGGGCGGGTCCAGAACTCAGCGGGCGCGCCGAGGGTGAAACGCGGGGCGACGCGAGCCAGGTCGTCGATCGTCGCGAGCGATTCACGCTGAGCGGTCGCTTCGGTGACCACGACGGCATACGTGTTCTCGAAGCCGAGCGGGCCGAGGCTGGTGAGGCCGTGCTCAGCGGCGACGTATTGCTCCACGAGGCGGAGGACCTCGTCGTTGGGCAGGAAGTCGTCGCGCTGCATGCGGTTGGCCCAGATGGTTCCGGTGTAGCCGACGTAGACGTCGACGTCGCCGCCGGCGATCGCGTCGAAGATGACCGCGGAGCCCACGTTCTCGCGGAGCTGGGTGTCGAAGCCGGCGCCTTGGAGGCGCGACGCGATGACGCGCGCGAGGATGTACTGCTCGGTGAAGTCCTTGGCGCCGACGACGAGGCGGTCGCCGGAGCGGCCGATGTTGCCCAACGCTGCCGGCAGCAGAGCCCCGGCGATGACCGCGCCGAGACCGAGCGCCGCGGCCAGGCCGAGCTTGGGCGAGCGGTTGGAGGCGGCGACTTCGCCGGTGCGGATGAGCGCGTCGACGACGAGCGCGAGCGCCGCGGCGAAGACGACGCCAACGAGCACGGACATCGTGTCGCGCGAGTTAAGCCCCGAGAAGATGAAGTCGCCCAGCGACGGCGCGCCGACGGGCGTAGAGAGCGTGGCGATGCCGATGGTCCAGACCGCGGCGGTGCGCACGCCGGCGATGATGACCGGCGCCGCGAGGGGGAGTTCGATGCGGGTGAGGACCTGGCGATCGGTCATGCCCAGGCCGCGGGCGGCTTCGACGACCCGCGGCTCGACGCCGCGGATACCCGTGATCGTGTTGCGCAGGATCGGGAGGATGGAATACGCCGAGAGCGCGGCGAGCGCGGCGGGGAAGCCGAAGACGCCCGTCGCGACGACGATCAGCGCGAGAAATGCCAGCGAGGGCACGGTCTGCACGACCGACGCCGCCCCGAGCACGAACGCCTCGAGACGCCTGACCTTCAGCACGAGCACCGCCAGCGGCACGCTGAAGATGATGCCGATAGCCAGAGCCGCGAGCGAAAGGCGGACGTGAGCCGCGAGCAGGTCGGGCAGGCGTTCGAGATGGAGCAGCAGGCGGTCCATCAGTCAGGCCCCCCGCTGTCACCCAACACTTCTTCGATACGGTGCGCCTCGCGTCGCGGCGTCTCGATGAGCTCACGCACGACCGGGTGCTCGGCGTCCCGCGACAGCGCGCGGGGCGTGTCGCAGGCGATCAGCTTGCCGTGCTCGAGCACCGCGATGCGGTCGGCGAGCAGCATCGCCTCGGTCATGTCGTGCGTCACGAAGATGACGGTGAGCGCGAGCTTCTCGTGCAGGCGTTTAAGCTCGTCCTGGAGCGTCGCGCGGGTGATCGGGTCGAGCGCGCCGAAGGGCTCGTCCATGAGCAGGATGCGCTGTTCGGCCGCGAGCGCGCGCGCAACGCCGACGCGTTGCTGTTGCCCGCCCGAGAGTCGGCGGGGTGTGCGGTCGCGGAATGTCGCCGGGTCGAGCGAGACGAGCTCGAGCAGCTCGTCGACGCGGGCACGGATGCGCGGCTTCTCCCACCCCAGCAGGCGCGGCACGACGCCGATGTTCTGCGCCACCGTCATGTGCGGGAACAGCCCCGATCCCTGCACCACGTAACCCATCGTGCGTCGGAGGGCGACGGGATCGCCCTCCGCAACGTCGTCGCCGTCCACGAGCACGGACCCCGACGTCGGCTCGACGAGTCGGTTGATCATCTTGAGCGTGGTCGTCTTCCCGCAGCCCGACCCGCCGATGAGCGCGACGAACTCGCCAGCGCGCACCTCGAGCGACAGACGGTCGACCGCGGGAGCCGCAGCGGCACCAAAGCGTTTGGTGAGGGCGTCGAGGACGATCACGCCCGCACCCTACCCCCCCTCACCTCGCCTGGCGCAGGGCGTCGCTTCGGTTTATGCCTCGGGCCCCGCCGCGCGAACGTCCTCGGGCATGTCGACCTTCGCCGCGTTGTCGCGGAAGCGTTTGGCCAGGTCCCGGGCCTTGGCGTCATAGGCGGCGTTGTCGGACCAAGTGTTGCGTGGGTTGAGCATGCGTTCGGGAACGGCCCCGCCTGGGATGTGATCGGGAACGAAGAGGCCGAAGATGGGCAGCTTGGTCTCGTGAACGTGCGCGAGCGAGCCGTCAAGGATCGCGCTGACCATGGCGCGGGTGTAGGGGAGGCTGAAGCGCTTGCCGACGCCGTAGGGCCCGCCGGTCCAGCCGGTGTTGAGCAGCCAGACATCGGCCTTGTGCTTCTTGATGCGCTCGGCGAGCATCTGGGCGTAGACCATCGGGGGCCGGGGCATGAAGGGGCCGCCGAAGCAGGGGCTGAAGTTGGGCTGGGGCTCGGTGACGCCGGCCTCGGTGCCGGCGAGCTTCGATGTGTACCCGTTGACAAAGTAGTACATCGCCTGCTCGGGCGTGAGCTTGGCGACGGGAGGCAACACACCGAAGGCGTCGGCGGTGAGGAAAATCACGTTCTTGGGGTGCTTGCCGATCGAGGGGATGCGCGCGTGGGGGATGAACTCCACGGGGTACGTCACGCGGGTGTTCTCGGTGATCGAGGAGTCGTCGTAATCGATCGCCCGCGTGTCGTCGTCCATCACTACGTTTTCAAGCACCGAACCGAAGCGGATGGCGTCCCAGATCTGCGGCTCGGTCTCGCGGCGGAGCTTGATGCACTTGGCGTAGCACCCGCCCTCGAAGTTGAAGACGCCCTGGTCCGACCAGCCGTGCTCGTCGTCGCCGATCAGGTCGCGGTCGGGGTCGGCCGAGAGCGTCGTCTTGCCGGTGCCCGAGAGGCCGAAGAAGAGAGCGACATTGCTTTCGTTGTCGGTCGCGACGTTGGCCGAGCAGTGCATTGGGAAGACGCCCTGGTCAGGCATGTCATAGTTCATGGCGTAGAAGAGACTCTTCTTCATCTCGCCGGCGTACTCCGATCCGAAGATGATGACCTTCTTGCGCGTGAGCGACTGGACGATGCAGATCCCGGTGTCGGGGACGCCGAGCTTCTTGGCCTCTTCGGGCGTGATCTTGTGCGTGCCGCAGTTGATGACCGTCCAGTCGGGCTCGAAGCCGTTGAGTTCGTCGCCTTCGGGCGTGATGAAGAGGGTCTGAACGAAGAGCGCGTGCCAAGCGTGCTTGGTGACGGTGCGGACGCGCAGGCGGTGCTTCGGGTCGGCGCCAACGTAACCGTCGAAGACGTGGACGTCGTCGAGCGCTTCGACGTACTCGGCGGCTATGCGCTCCATCTCGTCGAAGGCCTCGCTGGAGATGGGCTGGTTGACCTTGCCCCAGGCGATCGTGTCGTGGATGTCGGGGGTGTCTTCGAGGTACTTGTCGTTCGGGCTGCGGCCGGTCCGGTCGCCGGTGGTGACCACGAGCGTCCCGTTCTCGGCGAGTCGGCCTTCGCCGGCTTCAACGGCGAGTTCGATCAGCCGCGCCGGCGCGAGGTTACGGTGGACGCGTTCGGACGAGAGGTCGATCGCGGGGTGCGCGAGGCTGGTCATCGTGTACCTCCTGAAGGGCGATGCCCGAAGAAAAGTAGGCAGACGCGCCGTCTTGCCGAACGACAGAAGAGGCGAGAGGCCGCAGGTTCAAGTGTATCACGCGGCGGTATTCTGGAAAAACCGCAAGTCATCCACCGGCGCGGTCCCAATCGCGGAAGTGCCGGCGGTTTGCTCGGGCCATTCTTCGGGCGTATCGTTAACGTTCGCCCGGCCGCTCCGCGGATTCCGACCGGGCCTCATGGTGGCCGTAGCTCAGTTGGTTAGAGCACCAGGTTGTGGTCCTGGGGGTCGCGGGTTCGAATCCCGTCGGTCACCCTCCCCCCGCCCTTGCATCACCCGTTGACTGGAGGCGCCCGCGGCCCACCTGTGTGGCCCACAGTCGGCCTCATCCGGCTCGAGGACCGTCGCGATCGCCTGGCGCACCGTCGCCTCGTTCCGCCACGGCAGCAGGTGGCCCGCACGTTCGAGGATCACCAGGTCCAGCCGGCGCACACCGGTAAGCGTTCGCTTGGCGTACTCCGCGTTCGCGACCGGCACGAGCGAGTCGCGCACGCCGTGCACAACGACCACCGGGCACGCCACCTCGCCCAGTACCTGCGCGAGGTGACGCGTCTCTTCGCGAGCGGCGCGCACCTCATCATTCGAGTGACGAATCGACCGCGGCAGGAGCGCGCTCAACCCGGGCAGACCCGCGGCGTGGTTGTACCACTTGAGCTCTTCCAACTCCGGATCAAGCGAACCCGCGAGCAGAACAAGCCCGACGACGCGCTCGGGCCGCAACGCCGACGCCCACGCCGCGATCGGCGCACCGAGCGAGTGCCCGATCAACACCACGCGGCCCGGAGCCTCATCGATTAACGGCAACAGCGCCTTGGCTTGGGTCTCCATCGACACCACCGCGGAGCCGGCCCACGACTCTCCGAAGCCGGGCCGATCCACCGCGATACTGGCGAGCCCCTTCACGGGCGTGCGCAGGTAGCGCACGAAATTCGTCGCGTCCCCCGGCGTGCCGTGGATGTACACCAGCGTCGGCCCCGGCGTCTCGCCCTCGCGTACGAGATACGACACTTCGGCGTCGCCCACGCCGCCGCCCTCACCGATCCCCGCCAACTCGACGCGATACGCCAGACGCTCGACACCCATCGCCGCCATCTCCCTCTCCGAAGGTCCGCCGGAGACGCACCCGTTCGCAGCCGCCGCCACGGCGCACGCCGTCGCCACGGCGAACATCCGCCGCTCCAGCCACCGACCCGCCCGCCGATGTCCGAACGCGATCACGCCCACTCCAACGCTTCCGAAATCGTGTTCAGGTTTTCCGGCTCCCCGTCGGACTGCACGATCACCATGTCCTCGACGCGCATCCCCCCGATGGTCCGCCCGTACAAACCCGGCTCGACGGTGAGGCAATCGCCGGCAACGAGCGGAGGTCCGCCGCGATCGAGCAGGGGCGGCTCGTGGACCTCCAGCCCGACGCCGTGCCCCGTGCCGTGCGGCATGCGCACGCGTTCATCGTCGGGCCCTTCGTGCAGGCCCATCGCGTAGCCCCGGGCTTCCAGGGCGTCGACGGTCGCGCGGTGCACCTCTCCGCCGGTAACGCCGACGCGGCAGGCGGCGAGCGCCAGGCGTTTCGCTTCGAGGATCGCCTCGTGCATGGCGCGCAGATCGTCAGAGATGTCGCCATGGACAACGGTGCGCGTGCAGTCGCCGCAGTAGAGCGAGGCCTTGTCGCGCGGGAAGACATCGATAATGACGGGCGCCCCGGTGCGTAGCGTGCCGACACCGCGGTAGTGGCAGTCCCAGTTGTCCGGGCCGCATGCGACGATCGAGCCCACGGAGTTGTCGAAGTTGCGCTCGAGCAACCAGGCGTCGATCAACGCGCGCACGCGCTCGCTCGTTAGCGGCTCGCTCTCCATCATCAGCGTGCCGTCGTCCGCAGCGGTCGCGGTCGCGACGGTGACGCACGCCATCTCGACGCATTGCTCGGTGATGCGCTGAGCGCGGCGGAGGTGCGCGACTTCTTCTTCGTCCTTCGCGCGGCGTTCGAGCACGCCGAGTTCGACGTCGCACACCACCTCGAGCCCCGTCCGGCTGATGAAGTGGGCGTAGATCATGGGCAGTGCACGGTCGGTCACGACGCGTTCGACGTTCGCCCGGCGGAGACACTCGGCGGTCGCCTGGGCGGTCGCGGTCTCGCGGTCGCCCGAGAGGCCGCCCTCGGGCGCGAAGTCGGCGGGGGCGTGGAAACGGTCGCCGCGAGCCTCGCGGCGGGCGCGATCGAGCTCGATGTCGCGCATGATGACCTGCGTCACCCCGTCGGGAAGTTCGATGAACGCGACGGGGTCGTGGACGTCGAACCGCAAGGAGCGGTAGAGGGAGAGGTTGTGCGCCGGAACGCCGGCGCGAAGGGTCGCGGTGCGCTGTGACATGGGTGCCTCCGTGCGGTCACAATACGGCCGCTCGCCGAATCCGGTGAACCGACGTCGCTCGGGTCGATATGAAAGACTGAACACGATCCCCCACCGATGAAGCCCCGAGGAACTATGAGGTCCCGACCCATGAACACGTCAGCCGCCATCGTCGCGCTCACCCTCGCCGCCGGCTCGGCGATCGTCGCCCCCACCGCCCGCGCCCAGGCCGAGGGCGACGCCGCCCTGCCCGTGCAGGCGGTCACGCTCTATCGCTCGGGCGTCGGTGCCTTCACCCGCGAGGGGCTCATCGACGGCTCGCAGACCGTCTCACTCCGCTTCGAGACCGACCAGATCAACGACATCCTCAAGTCCATGATCGTGCTCGACCTCGACGGCGGACGCGTCTCCACCGTCTCCTACGGCTCGCAGGAGCCGCTCAACCGACGACTCGCCAGCTTCGCGATCGACGTCTCGGGCAACACCTCCGTCACCGACCTGCTCAAGCAACTCCGCGGCGCCGAGGTGACGCTCAACGTCACCGATCGCACGGTCAGCGGCGTCGTAATCTCCACCGAGTCGCGCAGCGTGCCGAACGAGGACGGCGCCGGCTCCCGCACCCTCGAATACATCAACCTGCTCGAAGACGACGGCGCGATCGTGTCCGTGCGGCTCAGCGACGTGCGCTCGTTCCGCCTGGAAGACGAAGAGCTGCAGGCGGAACTGACGCGCGCCCTGCGGGCGCTGGCGGACAACCGCACCGAGCGCGTCAAGACCGTCGACCTCAGTTTCGACGGCCGCCCCGGCCGCGGCCGGCGCGTCGTGGTGAGCTACGTCATGGAGATGCCCGTCTGGAAGACGAGCTACCGCCTGGTGCTGCCCGACACCGAGGAGAACGACCCGACGCTCCAGGGCTGGGCGGTCGTGGAGAACACGACGGACCACGACTGGAACGACGTGACGCTGTCGCTGGCTTCGGGCCGCCCGGTGAGCTTCACGATGGACCTGTACGAGCCGCTGTTCGCGCCGCGGCCGGAGGTACCCGTGCCCTTCCTGGGCGGCATCGCGCCGCGGGTATACGAGGCGGTGGGCAACCTCGCTCGACGCGAGAGTCGGGCGGCGCAGAGTCGGGCGGCGCCGAGTGCAGGGAGGGGCGCTGGTCGATACACCGATGTGAACTCCGACGCAGCCGAATCAGAGTTGCCGCGCGAACTCTACTCCTTCGACGCCGGCCAACTCGCCGACTACGCGCCGCAAGCCCAGGCCTCCGCCGGCCAGACCGGTGAGCAGTTCATGTACACCGTCGACGCGCCCGTCACGATCGAGCGGCAACGCTCGGCCATGCTCCCGATCATCAACCAGAGCCTCGAAGGCCGGCGCGTCTCCATCTACAACGCGGTGGCCAACCCCACGTTCCCGATGCGCGGCGCCGAACTCACCAACGACGCCGGGCTCCACCTCATGCCCGGGCCCATCAGCGTCTACGACGACGGGCAGTACGCCGGCGATGCGCAGATCCCGCACACCTCGCGCGGTCAGACGCGTCTGCTCAGCTACGCCGTCGACCTCGACGTCCGCGCCCGCACCGAGAGCTCCGGCGACAACCGCGTGACGCGCATCCGCATCGTCGACGGGCTCGTCGAGCAGACCACCCGCTACGAGCGCACCACCGAGTACATCTTCTCCAGCAACGACCCCGCGCGCGAACGCACGCTGCTTGTCGAGCACCCGCGCACCGGCTACGACCTCGTGTCTCCGGAGGAGCCCGCAGAGACCCTGCCCGCGATGTACCGGTTCGAGCTGGAGCTTCCCGCGGGCGAGGACGCCAGCCTCGTCGTCAACGAGGAGAACGTCCGGCGGACGAGCTTCGCGCTCGTCTCGATGGACCTCGACACCCTCGCCGCGTACACGGGGACCGGGCGGGCCTCGGAGCAGGTGGCCCAGGCCATTCGGAAGGCCGCCTCCATCCAGGCCGAGATCCAGGACAAGGAACGCCGGCTCGATCGACTTTCGGAAGAACTCGAAGAGATCACCCGCGACCAGCGCCGCCTGCGCGACAACATGGGCTCCATCGACCGCAACACCGATCTCTACGCCCGATACCTGACCAAGCTCGGCGAGCAGGAGACGCGCGTCGAGGAGATCGAGACGCAGCGCGACCGCCTGCAGGACGAAAAGCAGCGCAAGGACGCGGAACTGCGGAGCTTCCTGCGTGGGCTGAGCGTGAAGTGAACCCGAACGCCGGTTGCGGCCGCGCCAACGCTGGCGTGGCCGCCGGCCGGAGGTATGCTTGAGCGATGCGACAAGTCGTGCTCTACAAAGACGAAGACGGTGTCTGGATCGCGGACGTGCCCTCCCTGCCGGGCTGCGTGTCAGACGGAACTACGCGTGAAGAGGCCCTCAACAATATCCGGGACGCCATTGCGACCATGGTCGATTTCCTGCGACGTCACGGTCAATCTGTCCCAGTCGACGCAATGAGCGCTGAAGTGGTTGCTGTGAAGGAAAAAGTTTCCGAGCATGCTGGCTAGTCACTTTTAGACACGCTGCCTAGCCATTGATAGTGACTTTGTCCATGCATTTGCGAGCAACCACTAGAGACGACGCACACTCACACGCTATCACGTACACGCTGTAGGAGGACGGGGGCGGCACGACCGACCACGTTCCAGATGCCCTCGCAGCGGCCATACTTCGCTCATGAGCAAGAAAAGGAAAACCTCAGGCAGAGCAGCGAAACCGTCCACGGAGCAGGGTGATACCCGGTGGCCAGCCGTGTGTCGTGAGAGGGGGGGTGGTTCACGCTTCCGAAAGTGCTTGTGAAGCGCATGCGCGATTTTAGCTCTCCGGGCAGGGCCCTCAAACCGCAGCATCTCTGGCTCTTGCTCGCGCTGCAAAGCGAGAGGTACGAAAGCCGACGTCAGCCGCGTTATTACTGGGCGGAGCTCGCGGGCTGGGCCGGGGTCAGCGTGAGCACCGTCCGCCGATGGGCGTACGAACTCAAAGACCTCGGTCTGTTGAAGATCATTCCATGTCGCGAGCAGAGCGCTTCTGAACGGAAGCGAGTCGGCGTGAAAAACGATCGCAACCGGTTCGACTTGTCACCGCTCGACGAAGCGATGGAGACGCGTCAGCGTCTATATGTTGAAGAGCGAAGCCGGCGCAACGCTCGGCCCAGCGGTGGATCGGAGGGGAGCTATGACTGAGCGAAGGGGAGCCATTCCCTCAAATGTGCCGTACCGCAAACTCCCTAAGGCTTTGCGTTCGATGGGTTTCGCTATCGATTCGCAAGGAAAAGGCTCTCACGTCACTGCATATAGGCCAGACGATCTTACGCGCCGCGCTACCGTTCCGAAACGTGATCCAATGCCCGCCGGCACGTTGAAGAGCATTTTGAGCGGACTACAAGTCACTGGAGATTCGCTCCGCGAGCACCTGTAGCCGTTCCGAACTCTATCACTCCCGCTGCCCACCCTTCAACAACTCCCCGAACTCTTTCCGCACCTTGTCCACCTTCGGCTTCGAAATCGCCCGGATGTACCCGTGCGTCGGGTTACGCTCGGCAAAGTTCTGGTGGTACTCCTCGGCGGCCTGGTAGCTCTCCAGCGGTTCGAGCGTCGTCACGATGCTGCCGCTGTAGCGCTTGGTGGCGTTCAACTTGTCGATGTAGGCCTGAGCCGCCTGCCTTTGCTTGTCGTCGGCGTAGAAGATCGCCGTGCGGTACTGCAGGCCGATGTCATTGCCTTGGCGGTTGAGCTGCGTCGGGTCGTGCGTCGCGAAGTGAACTTCGAGCAGCTTGTCGTACGAGATCACCTCGGGGTCGTACACGATCCGGATGCATTCGGCGTGGCCCGACTGCTTGATCGTTTCGTACTTCGCCTCGCCCTCGCCTCCGGCGTAGCCGCTCTCGACGTACATCACGCCCTCGAGTTGCTCGAACACCGCCTCGGTGCACCAGAAGCAGCCGCCGGCGAACACGGCCTGACTGACCTCCCCCAGTGAAGCGAACTCGTCGTCCTCGACGAACGTGAGCGACTCGGAGTTCACGCAGTAGCGCAGACCAGTGGGCTTCGGACCGTCTTCGAAAACGTGGCCTAGGTGGCCGTCGCAGCGATTGCAGATGATTTCGGTGCGCACCATGCCGTGGGAACTGTCCCTGCGCTCGCCGACGTTCTCGGTCGCGACGGGCTGGAAAAAGCTGGGCCAGCCCGTGCCGGACGTGAACTTGTGCCCGCTGGAGAATAACGGCAGCTTGCATCCCGCACACGCGTATACGCCCTGCTTCTTGTTATCGAGCAGGTTGCCGCAGAACGCCGCCTCGGTGCCCTGGTTGCGCAGGATGCGGAACTGCTCGGGCGACAGCCGCTCGCGCCATTCGTCGTCGGTGAGTTGCACCTTCTGGAGTGGCAGCGGGCCGACGAGTTGGCCCTTGTCGTCGAAGACCTTGAGGGGGACGGTCGGCGTCGTGGCGTCGGTGCTGGTCGGGGCGGGCACGGGCGTCTCCTGCTGGGCGTTGGAAGGCTTGGCCGAGAGGGCGAGCGAAGCGGCGCCGCCGGCGAGGGCGACGCAGCACGTCACGAAAGCGATCCGAGCGCTGGTCATCGGGCGTGGGTGTCCTTCCTGCGCGGAGGATAGGGGTGACACGTACAGGGTTCGAACCGCCGGGCCGTCCGGATTCTTCCCCACTGGGTGAGGCGGCCGCGCCGGGATATGGTCCCGCCCCGATGAAGCAATCCTGGATGCCCACCCAACAGCACGAGCACCCCGGCCTGAACCGCCTGCCCGCCCGCACGCTCCACGCACGGCGCGAGGGCGTCTTCCTCGTCCTCGCCGGCGTCTTCCTCGGCACGCTCGCGATGCTCAACATCCTGGGCATCACGCGCTTCATCAAGCTCTTCGAAGTCACGG
>CAYTSW010000003.1:0-71918 GCA_964440605.1 uncultured Phycisphaeraceae bacterium
CCTCGCCCACTTCCACGCCTCGGCCGCGGGCAAGCTCGAGCTGGACCTGATGTCGTCACACCAGCTCACGGAGCGGCAAGCGCTCGACGCGATCTTCGCCGAGGCCATCCGCAACGTCTTCGAGGAGTACGTCAGCGAGCACGGCTTCGCTGAGATCGCCGAACTCTTCGCCGAGGGCACGCGCATCGAAGTCGGCGACACGCTCCCCAGCGCCCACTACGCCGAGATGCTCAAGCGTGTGCCGCCCGTGTGGGACAAGGCCTTCGAGGTGAACGCGAGCGACGACGCCGCGGTGCGGGCGAGCTGCGTGGAGTTCGTGCTCGCGGGTCTCTGGGCGAGCGACAAGGTGAGCCGTGCCGAACGCTTCGGCGTCGTCGAGTACCAGCTATGAGCGCGCATGAAGGCGACAAGTCCAAGCCACGGCGCACGCTCGGCGGCATCATCCACACCTACCTCGGCTACACGCCCTCGGAGTACCCCTCGCCCACCGCGCCGCCGCCCGACATGGCCTCGGCGGCGTTCGAGCACATGATGCGGTACGGCTCGGCGCGTCGGCTCACGCCCGAAGAGCTCGCCGACGCGGTGAAGATCGACCCGTCGCAGATCGCCGGCCTCGGCCCGTCTCTCGACGCCATCCGCCGCCTGCTCGAAGAGCGCAAGGCGAAGATCCTCGCGACGTACGAGACGGAGGCGGTGCAGCGGACCGCCGAGCGCGCGTACCGCGAGGGCGCCGAGCGCGTGCGCGAGCGAGCGGACGATCGCGAGATACGCGAAGCGATCGACGAAGCCGTCGTCAACGAAAGCCCGCGGCAGATGCGCAAGCTCTGGTACCGCGTCGCCGAGACGCCCGAGGGCGAGCAGTCGCCCGTCGCCGTGGGGCTCTTGCACCTCATGGAGACGCTGGGCGAGCGCTACCAGGTGGAGGATCTCGCGGCCAAGTACCACTTCACGGGGCGCACCGACATGGACGTGCCCAAGGCGCTGGAGGTGAAGCAGGAACTCGAGACGATCGACAAGCTGCTCGAGCAACTCGAAGAGGCGATGAAGAACGCCAAGATCGCCGTGATCGACCTCGACGAGCTGCGCGAGTTCGTCGAAGACGCCGACGTCGAACAACTCCAGGGGTTCCAGAAGCAGGTCGAGGAGATGATGCGCGAAGAGGCGCGCCGCCAGGGTCTCGAGGAGGAGGCCGGCGGCGGCTACCGGCTCACGCCCAAGGCGTACAAGCTCTTCCAGGGCAAGCTGCTGAGCACGATCTTCTCCGATTTGCAAGCCGCGCGGTCGGGCCGTCATGCCGGGCCCATCGCGGGCGAAGGCGCCGTGGAGTTGCCGACGACCAAGGCGTATGAGTTCGGCGACTCGGCGGCGAACATGGACATCCCGCAGTCGTTCACCAACGCGCTGATCCGACAGTCGGGGGTACAGATGGACAACCCCGGGCGCCTGACGCTGCGGCCCGAGGACATCGAGATCCACCGCACGCGCAACACGCCCAAGTGCGCCACCGCGGTCATCATGGATATGTCCGGCTCCATGCGTCACGGCGGGCAGTACGTCGACGCCAAGCGCATGGGCCTCGCTCTCGATGGGCTCATCCGCTCTGAATACCCCGGCGATCGGCTCTTCTTCTTCGAGATGTATTCGATCGCCAAGCTCGTCCCGCCGGGCGGCGTCGTGGAGCTCATGCCCAAGCCGGTGACGATCCGCCAGCCCGTCGTGCGTCTGCGGGCGGATCTGTCGGACCCGAACGTCACCGAAGAAATGCTCCCACCGCACTTCACGAACATCCAGCACGCGCTGCGCTTGAGCCGCCAGATGCTGTCGCACCAGGACACGCCCAACCGCCAGATCATGCTCATCACCGACGGCCTGCCGACCGCCCACTTCGAGGGCGAGCATCTCTACCTCCTCTACCCGCCCGACCCGCTCACCGAAAGCGCCACCATGCGCGAGGCGCTGGCGTGCAAGCGCGAGGGCATCACCATCAACATCTTCCTGATCCCGAGCTGGAGCCAGTCGTCGGAGGACGTGCAGTTCGCGCACAGGGTGGCCCAGCACTCCGGCGGCCGCGTGTTCTTCACGGGCGGCGACGACCTCGATCGCTTCGTCCTCTGGGATTACGTCAAACATCGGCGGTCGATCATCGGCTGAAGGGAAGGCGGTACACGGAGGAACGGAGAGGACAGAGGACACGGAGAAGAAGGGGAGGGGTTTGAAGCGTGCGCGCGTGGATGCCACCGGCGGCTTGCCGCCGGTGCGTTGGTCCATCAAGGAACACGTCGTATCGTCC
This sequence comes from uncultured Phycisphaeraceae bacterium, assembly GCA_964440605.1. Lineage (GTDB taxonomy): Bacteria > Planctomycetota > Phycisphaerae > Phycisphaerales > UBA1924 > CAYTSW01. The sequence goes on from CAYTSW010000003.1 coordinate 2,291, forward strand.
GGCGTGAAGGCTGCCAACCCTGACAAGCGGGCGTTGACTCGCATCACCTGCTCCGAGCATGTCACGCCCCACCTGCGTCGAGAGGTCGAGGCGCTCGGTCTCGAGGTCCAGGAAGACGACGCGGTCTCGGTCAGCGTCGGCGCGACGCTGGCCGAGTGCATGGCGCTGAACCTGCGCCTGCGCACGGGGCTGCATGTCATGTGGATGCTCACGCGCTTCCGTTGCCCCTCGCCCAAGGCGTTGTACACGCACGCTTCGTCCTACCCTTGGGAGTCGCTCGCCCCCGCCGACGGCTACTTCAGCATCACCTCCAACGTCGACAACCCCAAGATCAACAACTCGATGTACCCCAACCTCGTGCTCAAGGACGCCATCGTCGACCGCATGACCAAGCAGACCGGGCGTCGGCCCGACTCGGGCGCCGACAAGTCGAAGCTGGTGATCCACCTGTACTGGAAGGGCGACCGCGCGTGGGTGTACCTCAACACGACGGGGCGCTGGCTCGCTGACCGGGGGTATCGGCGCATCCCGCACCTCGCGCCGATGCGCGAGACGCTGGCGGCCGCGGTGCTGCTGGGCATCGGGTACGACGGCTCGCGCCCGCTGGTGAACCCGATGTGCGGCGCGGGGACGCTGGCGATCGAAGCCGCGCTCATCGGCACCGGGCGTGCGCCGGGGCTGCTGCGCTCGGGCTACTCCTTCCTGCACACGACGCTGGATGTCGAAGAACGATGGGCCGAGGCGCGCCGCTCGGCGCACAAGGACAAGCGCAGCGCCGACCCCGCGCCGATCATCGCGACGGATCACGATCCCAAGGCGGTCGAAGCGGCGAAGAAGAACGCCCAGGCCGCGGGCGTGGACCATCTGATCGAGTTTCGCGTCTGCGACTTCGCCGACACGCCCATCCCCGAATCGCCCGGCGACGTGATCCTCAACCCGGAGTACGGCGAGCGCATGGGCGAGCACGACGAGCTCGAACAGACCTACGCCCGCATCGGCGACTTCTTCAAACAGCGCTGCCCGGGCTGGACGGGCCACGTCTTCACCGGCTCGCGCGAACTGGCCAAACGCGTTGGCTTGAAGGCCGACCGCTGGCTGCCCTTCAACAACGCCCAACTGCCGTGCCGCCTGCTCTCGTACGACATCTACGCGTCGACGGGGGCCCACGCCTCCCCGGAACAGGCCGGGTGATCGGGATGTGATCGGGTCGGCCAGCCGGATTGCCCAGTTTTCCGTTGGGCGATTCGGCGGATGGAAGGTAGGTTGGGTGTGGCGCGGGCCGCGGCCGCGGACCACGCATTCATCCGGAGGCGACGCCATGGCCCACACGCCCCCCTCTCCCGCCACCGCCGATCTGCCCGACGCCGCGGCTCGCGAGCGGCTGACCCGCGCGATCGGCGCCGAGACGACCATCGAGGAGGCGCTGCGGGTCGTAGAGGAGGTCTACGCCGACGCCGCGGGCGACCCGGCGCGGATCCCGTGGAGCCACGCCCGGGCTAACCCGGCGCTGGTCGCGTGGTTGAACGCCCGGGCGAGCGGGCTGATCCGCTGCGGGGCGCGGGTGGCGGTGGTGGGCTGCGGCCTGGGGCATGACGCCGCGGCCTTGGCCGAACGTGGATACGACGTGACGGCCTTCGACGCCAGCGCCGCGGCCGTGGAAGCCGCCCAGCGACTGCATCCGACCCTCGCGGGCAACGTCCACGTCGCCGACCTGCGGAATTTGCCGAGCCGATGGCGGCACCGATTCGACCTGGCGGTGGAGATCCACACGCTTCAGGCCCTGCCGCCGCGGTACCGCGAGGAGTTGGCGGCGGGCGTCGCGGAGCTCATCGCCCCGCACGGCCGCGTCTTGGCGATCGCCCGCGGCCGCGAGGCCGACGAGCCGCTGGACGAGGTGAAGGGCCCGCCCTTCCCCTTCACCCAAGGAGAGTTCGAGGGCGTCTTCCGCGCGGTGGGGCTGACGCCGGAGCGGGCGGTCGATGCCTTCCAGGACGGCAACCGCCCGCCGGTGCTCCGGCTGCGGGGGTGCTTCCTGCGGGCGGAAGGGTAAGGATCGGTCGGCCGCTTGAACCCGCGAGATCCGCGGCTAGACTCTCCGCCCGGCCGGGCGTGAACCCGGCGGCTGTCTGCTGACCCGTCCGGGTCCGCCTCTCCCCGCTGCATCACCGAGGTTCGTCATGGCGCACAAAAAGGGACAGGGCTCGTCGAAGAACGGGCGCGACTCCAACCCGCAGTACCTGGGCGTCAAGAAGTATTGCGGCGAGCGGGCCACCGCCGGCTCCATCCTCGTGCGCCAGAACGGAACGAAGTGGGTCCCCGGCTTCCAGGTCGGCCGCGGCAAGGACGACACGCTCTTCGCCCTCTGTGAAGGCACCGTGCTGTGGGACGGGCGGAAGGTCCACCTGCTCCCCGCCGACGACGCCTCGCCCCGCCCGTTCTACGTGACGGACCTGGCGAACCGCAAAACGGAGAAGTCCGGCGCGGCGTGAGCCTGCTGGATTTGGTAATCGATGATCAAGCCGCCGATGGGCGGCTTGTTTGTTTTTGGGGTTTCCGAAAGGCAGTACACGGAGAAACGGAGGGTACGGAGGACACGGAAAAGAGGCAGGGTGGAGGCAGTGGGGGAAGAGGGTTTGGGTACCACTGACCCGGCTTTGCGGGGTCAGTGTGCTTGGTGCCCGTCGAAGCACTGACCCGCAAAGCCGGGTCAGTGGCACGCGTCGGTTGGTTGCTCAAGGTCGAGCGTGCTCATCAGGTCGCTGGCGATGCCGTCGGCTTGGAGCCAGCCTTGGTTGGTGAGGCGCCAATGGGTCGGGGTGCGGGTGAGCAGGCCGCGGTCGGTCCAGAGTTGGGCGCGGCGTTCGAGGGCGGGCCAGGCGTCGAGCGGCGTCGCGGTGGCTTGGAGTTCGGCCACTTCGAGCCCCTCCGTCAAGCGCAAGCCGGTCATGATGCGCTCGGCCAGCGCGCGCCTCGGGTCGGGTGGCTCGAGGTCGATGGCGGGTGAAGCGCCCGTGGAGTGCACGCCGTGCATCCAGCGGGTGAGGTTGGGGATGTTCTTCCAACGCCAGCCGGCCAGGTGACCCGAGGCCGAGGGGCCGGCGGCGAGCCACTGGTGGTTGCGCCAATAGGCGAGGTTGTGCGCGCAGGGGCAGCCGTCGGCGTCGTTGCGGGCGAAGTTGCTCACCTCATACCGCGCAAAGCCGCTCGCCGCGAGCGCCTCGACGGTGGCTTCGTACATGTCGGCTTCGAGGTCTTCGTCGGCGGGGTCGAAGTCGCCGCGCTCGAGGCGCTTGGTCATCGCGGTGTTGGGCTCGTACGTCAGGGCGTAGGCCGAGATGTGGCCTGAGCCGAGGTCGATGGCGGCCCGGAGGTCGGCGAGCCATTCGTCCATCGTCTGGCCCGGGATCGCGAAGATGAGGTCGAGGCTCAGGCGGTTGATGTTGGCCTCGCGGGCGATCTGCAACGCCTTGGGGACGCTGGCGGGGTCGTGCCAGCGCTCGAGGGTCTTGAGATGGCGCGGGTTAAAGGTCTGGGCGCCGATGCTCAGGCGGTTGACGCCGCCGGCGGCGAGCGTTTCCATCAACTCGGGTGTCGCGGTCTCGGGGTTGCACTCGACGGTCCACTCGGCGTCCGGGGTGATGGTGAACCGCTGGTGGAGCGCGTCGAGGAGGCGTTGCCAGAGAGGGGTGCGGAGCAGGGTGGGCGTGCCGCCGCCGACGAAGAGTGTGTCGAGGGGCGGGCGAGAGCGGTCAGCGGCTCGGCTGGTGTGCTCGGCGAGGGTGTCGAGTTCGCGGATGAGGGTGTTGGTGAAGGCTTCCTGGCGATCCCGGGAGTCGACGAAGCTGTAGAAATCGCAGTAGTGGCACTTGTGAAAGCAGAACGGAATGTGGATGTAGAGCGAACGCGGGGGCGTCTGGAGCGCCTGAAGGGGGGTGAGGGCGGTCGGCGTCGGGCCGGCTGCGGCTTCTGCCGGCGCGGATTGCCCGTTGACCGTGATGTCGGTAGTTTGGGGGGTCATGCTCGCCGGGCTCCCTACCTTCCGGAGGCCGTCGCGACCGCCTCTCGCGAGGCAGGAATGAACAGAGGATAGACCCGCCCATGCCCGATCAGGTCCAGTCCGCGATTCGACTCATCGTCTTCAAGGCCGATGGCAGCAAGAAGACGCTCGGCTTGAAGGTCGGTCGGTACGTAGTGGGTCGGCACCACAACGCTTCGCTGCGGATCCCGCTGCCCTCGGTGTCGCGTCAGCACTGCGAGTTGATCTGCGAGCAGAGCACGCTGCGGGTGAAGGATCTGGGCTCGGCGAACGGGACGTACCGCAACAGCCAGCGGATTGAAGACGAGGCCGAGCTGCAAGCGGGCGACACGCTGGCGGTGGGGCCGGTGCAGATCGTCGTGCAGATCAACGGCGAGCCGGCGCAGGTGGATGCGCCGGCGGGCGGTGGGGGCGACGTCGACATGGAGGCGACGCCTCCCGCGGGCTCGCCGACGGTCGCGGATTCGAGCGACGACGACTCGGGGGCTTCGCACGCGGACACCGACCTGGACGAGACGATCGCGCGCGAGACGGGCATGGGCAGCCTGCTCAAAGGCAACGCGGAAGACAGCAGCGTCTTCGATTTCGACTTCGACTTCGAGGATGACGAGAACCCGAAACTGTGAATGCGTGGCGCTCGCGCCGGTCAGGCGGCGTCGGGCTTGGCGGGTTGGGCCTTGGGCGCCGCCTTTTGCGGGACCATGATCTTGCTCCCGCAGTTGCGACAGCGGATAAGCCGCCCACGCGCCTCGACGGGGACCGCAAGGACGGCGCGGCACTTGAGGTTGGGACACATCATCCTGACGGCGTTCGCCTGATCCATGGCGGCTCCCGAGCGGGGTGGTGTGCGGAGCGGACAGCCTGACCGGACCGGGCTCCCGCCGCTATGCTCGCGTTGCATGTGGGTCATCGGAGCGCGAGGCCGCGTGCTTCACGCCGAGTCGCGGGCGCGTTGGTGGCCCGGCCGCACAATCCACCGCTCCACGGGCGTTTGCGTACCGCTTATGTCAGACCTTCCCGCCGACCATGGATCATCCGAGCCCCGCCCGAGCGACCATCTGGCACGCCCGGCGCCCCGATTGACGGCCGCGATCACAGGGCGCGGCGTCGCGGTGGTGGGTCTTCAGTGGGGCGACGAGGGTAAAGGCAAGGTGATCGACGCCATCGCCCCGCGCTTTCAGGCGGTGGTCCGATACAACGGCGGGGCCAACGCCGGGCACTCGATCGTCTTCGGGGGCAAGCGTCACTCGGTGCACCTGATCCCCTCGGGCGTCTTCAACAAGGGCTCGCGCCCGGTGATCGCCAACGGCGTGGTGATCGACCCGTTCACGCTCGTGCGCGAGATCGACGCGCTGGCGGGCGCGGGGGCGGACCTGACGCGCCTGTCGATCTCCGATCGCGCGCATCTGGTGATGCCCTACCACCAGGCGGAAGACGCCTCGCGCGAGGTGATGCTCGATGACCCGGCCAAGCAGGGGCCGAGCAAGCCCACGTCGGGCGCGATCGGGACGACGCGGCGCGGCATCGGGCCGGCGTACGCCGAGAAGGCGGCGCGATCGACGGCGATCCGCGCGGGCGACCTGCTCAGGACCGAGCTCCTGCGCGAGCGGCTGGAACTCGTGTGCGCGTTCAAGGCGGGCGGGAACACCATCGTCAACGCCCCGCCCGAAGCGCTGAACGCCGCGGAGCTCGCGCAGCGTCTCGGTGAGGTGGCGGGTCGACTCGGGCCTCAGCTCGACGACACGACGTACCTCCTGCACGACATGCTCCGGCGCGGCGAGCACGTGCTCTTCGAGGGGGCCAACGCGACGCTGCTGGACGTCGATCATGGCACGTTCCCCTTCGTGACCTCGTCGTCGACGACGGCGCTGGGCATCCCCGCGGGCACGGGCGTGCCGGGGTCGGCGATCAACGCGGTGATCGGCGTGGTCAAGGCGTACGGGACACGCGTGGGCGCCGGTCCCTTCCCGACGGAGCTGCACGACGACACCGGCGCGCGGATCCGCGAGCGGGGCAACGAGTTCGGCACGACCACCGGCCGCCCGCGACGCTGCGGCTGGCTCGACCTCGTCGCGGTGCGCTACGCCGCCATGGTCAACGGCGTCCACGCGCTGGCGATCATGCTGCTCGACGTGCTCGCGGGGTTTGACGAGCTCAAGGTGTGCACGGCCTACGAGCTGGGCGGCGTACGCACCGACCGCTTCCCGCCCGACGCCGCGGATCTGTCCCGGGCCAAGCCGGTCTACGAGACGCTCGAAGGGTTCGCCGAAGAAGTCAGCGGTGCGCGCACGATGGACGACCTGCCGACGCCCGCGCGGGGGTATCTGGAGTTCATCGAGGCGTACGTCGGCGTGCCGATCCGGCTGGTGTCGGTGGGCGCCGATCGCGAGCAGACGGTGGACGGGCTCGGGGAGCTGTTGCCGGGGTAAGGGCGCGATCATCGTGCCACGGGTTGCTTGCAACCCGTGCTCCCCCGCGTGGCGCGGAGCGAGTGGTCCCGGCTGGTCGTAAAGCGGACGCTTGGGCGCGCGGGTTGCCGCTGCGCGGTCAACCCGTGGCACGTCGCTTTCGGTTCAGGGATTGTTGATCGCGGGTGGTTCGTGCAACTCGAAGACGAGGCGGTCGGTGTCGCCTCGGGTGAGGGTGAGTTTGTTGGCGGTGAGGCGGTAGCCATCGACGCGTTGGAGGGTTTGGATGTAGCGGTCTTCGAACTGCCTGAGTTCGGGGGGGCCGGCCATGCGGGTGGTGCCGACGCCGCCGAGGCGGAAGCGGCCTTCGGTGAGGGCGGCGTTCTCGAGCGACGACGCGTAGCGGTTGACGCCGGCGAAGCCGCTGACGCGTCCGTCGGGGTCGATGGTGAGCGAGACGGGCTCGCGCGGGTCAGCGTTGGTGATGGGCTGCCCGTCGATGGAGACGAGCTCCCAGTGGCCGGCGAGGCCGGTCTCCGGGGTGTACTCGGGCGAGCGATGGCGTTGGCAGGCGGTGAGGGTGATGAGGAGGGCGCAGGCGAGGAAGAGTCGGGCGGCGGCGGTGGTCAACGGATGGCTCCCAGCTTGGCGAGGTCGTCCTTGGCGCGCTGCAGTCGCGTGGAGACGTGCTTGTGCGCGCCGGGGTGCTTGTCGGGCTTGAAGACTTCCAGCGCGCTCTCGTAGTAGGCGACGGCTTCGGTCAGGTGGTCCTCACGGTCGCCGGGCAGCTTGCTCCAGGCCAGGCCGAGGTTGGCCTGGGTGCGGGCCCAGTCGACGGGCATCTGCTCGCGGGTGCGCACGGTCAGGGCGGCTTCGAAGGCCTCGATGGCTTCGCGGACGTTCGTGCCGCGACCGGTGATGGGCAGGTGAAGGAGCGCCGAGCCGAGGTTGTTCTGCGTCGCGGCCCACTCGGCAGGGTGAGAGCCTCGGGTCCGCACCTGGAGGGCCGATCGGTAGCAGGCGATGGCCCGGCGCATGTTCCTTTCCCGCCCGTCGTCCTCGGCGGGGAGCAGGGCCCAGGCGTTGCCCAAGTTGCTCTGCGTGGCGCCCCACTCGCCCCGGCGATCGAGCTCGGACCAAACTTCGAGGGCGGACTGGTGACACGCGATGCCGCGCTCGACGTTCTGCTTGTGGTCGCCTCCCGGGAACTGGATCCACGCGTTGCCCAGGTTGTTCTGGAGCCGGGCCCAGTGGACGGCGTGGGCGTCGCGGGTGCGGATTTCGAGGGCGGCGGTGAAGCAGCGGATGGCCTGCTCGAGGGTGCGCATGCGGTCGGCTGTTGGCAGGCGTTCCCACGCGTGGCCCATCATGTTCTGCACGTTGGCCCAGCGTTCGGGGTGCTTGTCGCGTGTCCAGACGCGGGCGGTCTCGCGCAGGGACGCGATAGCGCGTTCGACGTTGGTGAAGCGGTCGCCCGTGGGCATCTCGATCCACGCCTGGGCGAGGTGGAGGCGCGACTCGGCCCACCAGTCGGCCTGCTGCGCCTGGTCGAAGATGTTGCCGGCCTGCTCGAAGCAGCGCACGGCTTCGTGCATGGCGTGGCTGCGGTCGGAGCCCCCGGTGAGCATCCACGACATGCCCAGCACGACGAGCGCCTTGCCGCGATCGGCGGAGCCGGCGGGTTGCTCGGAGACGGTGGTGTTGAGCAGGTCGAAGGCCTCGCGGAGGTTGTCGTCGCGGACGCCGCGCTCGCGGCGGAGGAGGGTCATGGCGACGTTCTGGCGCGTGCGTGGGTCGTCGCGGGTGGCGCGGGCGGTGCGGTAGTGGATCAGCGCCTCTTCGAAGCGGTGCTCGAAGTAGAAGCGGTCGCCCGTGATGGTCTCGCGTTCGAGCTTGTCGAGCTCGCGCAGGCAGGGCATGAGGCCTTCGGCGCGGACGAAGTCGCGTAAGGCAATGGCGGCGACGAGCCGGTCGAAGGGCGTTTCGCTCGTGCGCAGGCGCTTGGCGGCTGTGAGGACGTCTTCGGTGATGGCGGCGAGCATCGCGTCGCCCGGGCGCTTGTCGGCCAGCGCGCGGCGGACGAGGCCGAGATCGCCGGAGGCCGGGGCCTCGGCGCCCGGGGGCGCCATCACGGCCGCGTCGGACGCGGCGCGGGCGGGCTCGTCGCCCGCGGGCGGATCCTTCGCGGGAGCGCGCGTCTCGGAGCCGGCGGGCGGCTTCGGCGCGTCGGTCGTGGTCGATTGTCCACGGGCCCGCGTCGCGTCGGCGAAGGCGTCGGAAGCGGCGTCCTTGAGCAGCGGGACTTCGTCTTCGCCGTCGGCGCCGGAGAGCGGGCCGTCGAGCCACGCTTCGTAGTCGGCGAGTTGCTGGAGCAGGCCGTCGCCTCGTTCGGTGGCCCAGCGGACGAGATGGATGCGGAGCCACTGGTGTCGGCTGAGGGTGCCGTCGATGGCCATGGCCGAGACGGACATTGCCTGGCTCCAGGCGTGGGCCTTCTCGGTGGAAATCAGCGCGTGTCGGCGTCGTCCGGCGGCGAGGGCCTCGAGGGTGCGCCGCATGGTGCCGTAGCGCAGCACGAGCCGGGCGAGGAAGTTGCCCACGCGTTCGACGGTCTGGCGATCGGCGTGGCTCGCGACCGCGACCGTTTCAGCCACCAGCCCGACGAGCTCGGGCAGGATGGCCAGTCCGCCGGCGGGAACATCGGTCCTGCCCAAAGCGGTGCGGACCGCCCCGGAGCTGATGCTCCCCGTCGTCGCCACGAGGCGGGCGATCTGACGCGCTGATGCCATCGGGCCAGTCTACCGCGCTTCGCGCTCAGGCCCAATGGGCTTGTTGATGAGCCCCGGCGGGCGACGAAACAGGTCGGCCCGCCTGCGGGCGGGCCGACCCGGGGTGATCCGCTCAGATGAAGATGTCATCAGCGGCGGCGGCGGAGACCAAGCAGGCCCGCACCGGCGAGAACCGCGGCGGCGCCGGGGGCCGGCACGCCGTACGACACCGCGTCGATGCCGAAGCTGTCGCCGGCGGTGGCGCGGATGGTGACTTCGGTGAAGGTCGCGGCGTTGATGAGCCCGACGGATTGGAGGTCGGAGCCGGGGTTGGCGTCATCGAAGATGGTGAGAGAGTCGCCCGCATCGGTGGTGAGGATCGCGCGGGGGCTGAGCGCTTGGTCGAGGCCCAGCAGGTCGGTCAGGTCGAGGAAGAAGGCGGCGATGGGGCTGTTGAAGGTGAAGGTGACGACGACGTCATTGTTCTGGCCGGAGTTGAACAACGAGCCGACGTTGATGTGCTGATCGCCGTCGGTCGCGAAGGTGCCGCCCGGCCCGGTCGCGCCGAGCACGGAGAGGGGCGTGATGAAGGTAAACCCTTCGTTGACCGCGTCGATCTGAAAGTCGTCGACCGCGACGGTGTCGCGCTGGGCCGAGCTGGGATCGAGTGGGAGGCCTTCGAAGGACTCGAAGCTGAGGGGGATGTTCGCGCCCGCGGCGGCGGCCTCGAACGCCATGCGATCGTCGAACGTCTGACCCGTGGCGGCGCCGCACACGGCGAGCACACCGATACCGGAGATAATCTTGTACATCTCACAATCCTTCCGTTTGTCGTGTCTGACAGGAGTCTCGCCGGCCGTTGTGCACAGGAGGCCGGTACCGAATATACGGTGCCACCAATCGGTTGGATCCGCAAATATGCCTTCCCCAATCGGAATCAAGCGTAATCGTTTTCAATGATGCTGCTCGATAACGCAAGGGTTCGCAACGCGGGGAACGGCGAGGTTGGTGTACGTGGCGGCGCGGCTATTGGAGCCGCGGCAGTCGTGCGTTGTTCTTTGCGTGGCGGGGTATCGCGATCGGTCCGTGAACTGTGCGTTCATCGGAGAAATCTGCATTGGTGCTGAGCAGATACGCGGCTAGTCTGCGCTTGGCCGTTGCCCATCGCTGCGCGGCGACGCTGAACCAAAGACCTACACCCATTTCGGAACGGAGCGCGGACTGATGGTGACCGAGACGAAGACGACCCCGGCGCGGACGGGCGGGCGGTGTGCTCCCGCGGCGATCGGATGGATGGTCGCGATGGCAGGCGTGCTGATCGCGGGCGGCGTGGCTCACGCCGGGTCGTGCGACCCGCAGGACCTCTTCGGTCCCGATGTGCTCTATGACACGGGCAACGGACCCTTCTCCCTAGCGATCGGCGACCTGGACGGCGACGGCGATGAGGACCTGGCGGTCGCGAACGCCAACAGCGACAACGTCAGCGTGCTGCTGAACAACGGCGACGGCACCTTCGCGTCCGACGTGCTCTACGGCGCGGGCGACGCGCCCGTGTCCGTGGTGATCGGCGACCTGAACGGCGATGGCGATGCCGATCTGGCCGTCGCGAACCAGATCACCGACAACGTCAGCGTGCTGCTGAACAATGGCGACGGCACCTTCGCGTCCGACGTGCTCTACGGCGCGGGCGACGCGCCGCGGTCCATCGCCATCGGTGACCTCGACGGCGATGGCGACGCCGACCTCGCCGTGGCCAACTTCAACAGCAACAACGTCAGCGTGCTGCTCAACAACGGCAACGGCACGTTCGCGTCGGATGTGCTCTACGGCGCGGGCAACGCGCCGTCCGCCGTGGCCATCGAAGATCTGGACGGCGACGGCGACGCCGACCTGGTGGTGGCGAATAGCGGCCTGTTCGGTGGGGGCGACAACGTCAGCGTGCTGCTGAACAACGGGAATGGGACCTTCGCAAGCGACGTGCTCTACGGCGCGGGCAACGGGCCTTTCTCCGTCGCGATCGGCGATCTCGATGGCGATGGCGACGCCGACCTCGCCGTTGCGAACAGCCTCGGCGGCAATGTCAGCGTGTTGCTGAACAACGGGAACGGGACCTTTGCCGTCGACGTGCTCTACGGCGCGAGGTTCGGGGCCATCTCGGTGGCGATCGGAGACCTGGACGACGACGGTGACGCCGACCTGGCGGTGGCGAACTCTGACTTCGACGACATCAGCGTGTTGCCGAACAACGGCAACGGCACTTTCGCAGCCGATGTGCTCTACGGCGTCGGCACCGACCCCTTCTCTGTAGCGGTCGGCGACCTCAACGGCGACGGCCGGGCCGACCTTGCCGCGGCGAACCAAGACAGCGACAACGTCAGCGTGTTGCTGAACCAGTGTCCCATCGCACCCGTCATCACGGGCCAACCGGAGCGTGTGGTCCTCCTGCCGATTGGCGGCGGAACCACCGAGCTCACCGTCACCGTGTTCGGTAGCCCGCCGCTGACGTACCAGTGGTCGAAGGACGGTGTGCCGCTGACCGACGGCGGCAGCATCTCGGGCGCGCAGTCGCCAACGCTGAGCGTCAACGCGATGCCGCAGGACGTGGGCGTCTACGAGGTGCTCGTGACCAACGCGGGCGGCAGCGCGACAAGCGATCCTGCGGTGATCGCCATACGCCCGCCACTGCCTTCGACGTGCTCGGCCGACTTCAACAGCGACGGCCAGGTCGACGGCGCCGACTTCGGCGCGTTCGGCGCTCAGTTCGGGCGGACGGACTGTCTCGACTGATCGAGGCTGCGCAGCGCAACTCAGAAGCCCGCGGCGGTGAGCCAGGCGCTGGGCTTGGCGTCGAGCGCCGCCGCGACGCTCAGGAGGCTTTCGAGGCTGGGCAGGTGCGCCCCGCGCTCGATGCTCGAGAGTTGGCTGACGCTGACACGCGAGGCCTCGCTGAGTTCCTTGAGCGTCCAGCCGCGCTCGGTGCGGGCGAGGCGGATGCGTCGGCCGAGGGTCTGGCGGAGGCGGTCCTGGGGACGTTCGCCCAGGCCGAAGGTCTCGACGGCTTGGCGCAGGGTGGCGCGCAACTCGTCAACGCTGAAGGGCTTGGAGAGGTAGTCGAAGACGTCCTGCTTGAAGGTGTTGCGCATCGTCTCGAGCGACGGGTAGCCGGTGACGACGACGACGCAGAGGTTCTCCCAGCGGGTGCGGATCTCGTCGAGCACCTGGGCGCCGTCGTGCCGACCCATCTTCATGTCGAGCAGCACGACGTCGGGCAGGCGGGTTTCGTTGGCCTCGTAGAGCTCGTCCGGCGTCGCGACGACGCGGATCTCGTGTCCCTCGGCGGCGAGCACGCCCTCGATGTACTGGCGGAAGTCGGCATCGTCGTCGAGGGCGACGATCGACAGCGACGGAATGGCATCCACCACCTGGTTCACGGGGCGTCGGGCTCCTGCTGGCGATCGACGCCGTTCGCGGATGGGTCCGCGTTGGTGCTGGCGTCGGTCTGAGGATGGTAGCCCTCGGCCTTGTCGCGGTTGCTCGCGTGGGGGGGGTCGGCGGGGGGGCCCCGGGGGGGGGGGGGGGGGGGGGGGGCCCTGGGCGGGGAGGAGGCCTTCGAACTCGGCGCCGGTGTCGGGCGGGGTGCGGTTGCGGGCGACGACGACGCCGCCGTGCTCGCGAACGATGCCCTCGGCGACCGCGAGGCCGAGCCCCGTGCCGTGCGAGTCCATGCGGGTGGAGGCGAAGGGCTCGAAGAGACGCGGGAGGACGGCGTGGGCGATGCCGGGGCCTGAGTCGCGGACGGTGAGGCCGGCCCATGATTCGCCGTCGCGTTCGACCCACTCGCTGGCGACTTCGAGCGCGCGGCCCACGCCGCTCTCGTCCATGGCGTCCACCGCATTGCGCAAGAGGTTGACGAAGAGCTGTGTCAGGCGGTCCGCGTCGCCGCGGATGGTCGAGCCGGGCGGGACGGCGTTGGTGAAGTCGACGTCGGCGTGCGAGCGGTCGATGCTCACGAGCGTCCACGCTTCGTCGATGACGGCGCGGAGGTCGACCTCGTTCATCGCCGGCGGGCGGACGCGGGCGAAGTCGAGCAGGCTCTCGCTCAATCGTTCGAGCCGGCGGACGACGCGGAGCATCAGCGCCGCCTGCTGCGGGTCGAGCGAGCGCGGGTTCTCGTTGAGGCGTTCGACGCTGCCTTTGAGGACGGCCAGCGGGGTGTTGAGCTCGTGCGCGATGCCGGCGGACATGATGCCGAGGCTCGCCAGGCGGTCCTGATCCGCGAGGTTGCGCTTGGCGGTTTCGAGCAGGTGGTTCTTGCGTTTGAGCTCGGCGGCGATGCGCTCGACCTCGTCGAGCGCCGCGTTGAGCTGCGCCTCCTGGTCGCGGAGCTTCACGATTGATCGGTTGCGGCTGCGCATGATCTCGGCGAGCTCGTCCGAGCCGATGTCGCGCTCGGGGATCAACTCGGCGTCGCGCAGACCGGCCTGGACGGCTTCGTCGGCGCGCCGGAGGCGCTCGATCGGGCCGTATACCTGCTTGGGCAGCACAAAGACCTCGAGCGTCGCGGCGATGAGCGCGTAGACGCTCAGCAGCGCGACGGTCAGCAGCAGATAGAGCTCGTTGACCGCGGCGCGGGCGCCCGTGCTGCTCACGCGGGCGACGACGAACCGGCCCGCGGAAGCGTCCCAGACGGCGGCGGTCGCGCCGCCTCGCGCGCCGGTGCGGATGAACGGTTCGCCCGCGGCGTCGCGGACCTGCTGGGCGAGGGCTTCGGGCAGGCCGACGCGCTCGGCATCGCCCTCGTTGAGGATCACGCCGTCGAGATCGGGTGCGCTGACGCCTGATCGGGCGAACTCCAGCGCGAGCAGGGCTTCGCGGCGTTCGGCCTCGCCGACGAGCTTGCCGACGGCGGGGCGCAGCGCGATGAGCAGGATCACCGCCAGCGAGAGGGAGAAGAGGGTGTGGAGGAGGACGAGCTTGCGCCGGATGCGCGAGGCGGCCTGCACCTTCATGCGCGAGCCGGTGCGTTGCAGGGTCTCGGCGACGGTCATCGCTCGGAAGCCGGCGGCGCTCCGTCCGGCGTGTCGGAGGGCGAGGCGGGGGCGGTCGCCGGTGCCGGCGCGGGGTTCGAGTAGCGCTCGAAGGTGCGTTTGAGTGCTTCGTTGCGCTCGTTCCAGCCCAAGAGGTCGATGAGCACGAAGATCATGACGCCGAAGAAGGCCAGCAGGCCGGCGAAGGCGATCGCGGTCCAGATGCGTCGACGCCGCAGCGCGGCCGCCCGGACGTGCGCGACCCTGGCGATGCCTTCGGAGGGGTCGAGCGCGTCGAGCCCGGCGCGGAGGGAGGCGAGGGCGGCGTCGTACCCGCCTTCGATCGAGCTGTCGGTCTTTTCGCGCAGCAGGCGCTCGGCGGGGGTGCGGTGGACCTCTTCCAGGGCGGTGCGGGAGCAGTCCATGGCGCGGGCCGCCGGGATGTCAGACATTTGTTCGACATCGCGGAAGAGCCACGCCTCGCGCCCCTGGGGGGCGAGCTCGGTGCGGCTGAGGCTCCAGAGTTCGGCGACGGGGCCGGTGATCGTCGCCCGTGCGCACACGCCGTCGGGCCCGTGGCCGTCGCCCGGGTTCGACTCGTGCGTCCGGCGAGCGGCCTGGACCGTCATGCGGTCGATCCGCGAGTCCTGCACGCGCTCGATGTCCGGACGCATGCGCAGGACCAGCGCGAGCACGTCGTCGGCCTTGGTGACATCGTCGGTCAGGAGGGCGGCGAGGCGCCAGATGCGTCGTTCGTAGGCTTCGCGTCGTTCCACGGGGACACTCTATGGCCCGGCGTGCCGCGCGGTAGGCTTTGCGCGCGACGCATGCCCGATCCCCCTGTCGCTACGGAGGACACTCCTGATGGCCCAGACGCGCATCGAGAAGGACACCATGGGCGAGATGACCGTCCCGGCCGACGCGTTGTACGGCGCGTCGACGCAGCGGGCGGTGGAGAACTTCCCGATCTCGGGTCGGCGCGTGCCGCTGGGGGTGATCAAGGCCTTCGGGTATCTCAAGTCGGCGTGCGCACAGGCGAACCAGGGGCTGGGGCTGCTCAATGACGCGCGGGCGCTGGCGATCAAGAACGCGGCCGATCAGATCGCCGCGGGCGAGCATGTCGAGCACTTCCCGGTGGACATCTTCCAGACGGGCTCGGGCACCTCGACGAACATGAACGCCAACGAGGTGATCGCGAACCTCGTCTGCCGCGAGGCGGGCGTGCCCGTCGGGTCTTCGAAGAATGCTGAGTACATCGGCGATCGTGAGACGGGTCGCGGCGTGCACCCCAACGATCATGTGAACATGGGCCAGTCGTCGAACGACACGTTCCCGACGGCGATCCACATCGCGGCGGCCATGGAGATCAGCGACCACCTCCTCCCCGCGCTCAAGCGCACCGCGACGGCGTTGGACGTGCAGGCGAAGGAGTGGGACGACATCGTAAAGATCGGTCGCACGCACCTTCAGGACGCGACGCCGATCCGGCTCGGGCAGGAGTTCTCGGGGTACGCGCGTCAGATGGAGATGGCCGTCGAACGCGCCGAGCGTGCGCTGCACGTGCTGCTCGAGCTGCCCATCGGGGGCACGGCGGTGGGCACGGGCATCAATACGGCGCGCGTGTTCGACCAGGCGGTCTGCCGCCTCCTGACCGATCGGTTGGGCCTGGCGTTCCGCCCGGCGGCGAACCACTTCGAGGCCCAGCACGCCAAAGACGCGTGCGTCGAAGCCAGCGGGCACCTCAAGACCATCGCGGTGAGCCTCTCGAAGATCGCCGGCGACATCCGCCTGATGGGGATGGGCCCGCGCTGCGGCATCGGGGAGCTCAAGCTGCCCGCGGTGCAGCCCGGCTCGTCCATCATGCCCGGCAAGGTCAACCCGGTGATCTGCGAGGCGATCGTCATGGTGTACTGCCAGGTCGTCGGCAACGACGCGGCGCTCACCGCCGGCGCGACGGGCGGCGTGGGGTCGATGCTCGAGCTCAACGTCGCGATGCCCGTGATCGCCGAGAACCTGCTCGAATCGATCCACATCCTGGCCGCCGGCTGCGAGACCTTCTGCAACAACCTGCTCGTCGGCCCCGCCGAGCACCCGAACCCCGATGGCACGATCGGCCTCCAGCCCGACCGCGAACGCTGCGCCGAACTCATCGAGGGCTCGCTGGCCATGTGTACGTCCCTCGTGCCCGTGATCGGCTACGACAAGTCGGCGGCCATCGCCAAGCAGGCCCACGCCGAAGGCAAGACCGTGCGGCAGGTGGCGCTGGAACAGAACATCCTGCCCGAGGATCAGCTCAACGAAGTCCTTGATGCTCGGAAGATGACCGAGCCGAGCTGAGCGGATCGAGTCGAGGGTGCCCGGCGCCCGGCTACCAAGCTCTGTGACGGGTGCCACTGGCGGCTTGTCCGCCGGTGTGCAGCGTTACGGCGAACACGGGCGGGCGAGCCGCCCGTGGCACCCGATGAGTGATGGCCGCGTCGTCGCGCGTGCGTCTTCGCGGTTTTCCGGCAATCGCCGGGAGGCCGCGGCGTTGAGCGTGGTGTCGGTGGCACAACGTCACCAACCGCACCACTAGGAGCCTGAGGAGGTTCACGATGCACGCTTCTCACTTGATTACTGCTGCCGCGCTGTGCGCGAGTCTGCTGGCGGTGGCCGCCGCTCAGCCGGGTCTGGATCTCGGCGGTCCGGCGGGTGACGCCCCCGAGTTCGATCGGCCGGAGCGTCCCGGTCTGATCGAGCGGCTGGACACGAACGGCGACGGAGCCGTGACGCAGGAGGAGATCGATGCCGCCCGCGCCGAGCGTGAGGCGCGTCGCGCCGAGCGGGCCGACCGCATGGCCGAGCGTGTGCTCGAGCGGTTCGACGTCGACGCCAGCGGCGCCCTTGACGCCGAGGAGCTCTCGGCGATGTTCGATGCCGCCCCGCGCCGCGCGGCTCGCGCCGGGCGTGACGGCCTGCGTGGTCAGGGCCCGGGCGCTCAGGGCAACGGCAAGCGTGGGATGGGCATGCGCGGCCCTCGCGGCGCTGCTTTCCGCGAGGGCATGCTCGAGCGCTTCGATCTCGACGCCGACGGCTCGCTCTCGGAGGACGAGCGCTCCGCGATGCGAACCGAGATGGAGCAGCGTCGCGCCGAGATGGTCGCGCGGTTCGATGCCGACGGCGACGGTGTGCTGACGCGCGGCGAACGCCGCGCAGCGCGTGGCTTCGCCGCCGCTCAGCGGCACGTGCGGCGGGCCGATCTCGACGGTGACGGCATCCTCTCGGCCGACGAACTCAACGCCGCGCTGACGCTGATCGACGAAGGCGACCGCACCGCCGACTTCAATGGCGACCGCATGGTGAACGAGGACGACGCCAAGGCGATCGCCGCCCTTGTCGGCACGAAGCTCGACTGAGTCGGGCGATTCTCTTTGACCATCATCCGGGACGGTCTCCCCCGGTTTCGACGACCCGCGTCAGAGGGGCGCGGGTCGTCGTTGTTTGCGCCCGGATCAGCGGCACCCGACGGTGTCGCTCCGTCGTCGATCCCGCTCGACGAGCTCGACGAACTTCCGTTCGGCTCTGCGGTCGATCAGCCTTCGCCACAGCCAGTCGAGCCCGCGCACGCCCCAGTAGCGGGTGATGACAAGCCACGCCAGCGGGAAGGCCAGCGCGAGACCGAGGGCCACATCGCCCGGCCAGTGCGCCTCGCGGAGCACTCGGCCGCAGGCAACGAAGAGCGCCCAGCCGACCATCAGCCAGCGCAGCTTCGGGTACAGGCACGCCAGGAAGACCGCGAGGATGACGGCGTGGGTGGTGTGGGCCGAGGGCATCGCGTGCAGCGCCGAGGCGCCATCCAGCGTGGACATCACGCGGCCCTCGTGCTCGATCGTTCCCGTCGGGCCCAGGAAGAGGTGCGGGTCGCCGATTTTGGGGCGTGCACGCCCGATGGCCACCTTCAGCGTGTGCACCAGGATCGTGCACACGAGCAGCGCGAGGCCCAGGTCGAGCGCCCGACGGATGCGGTCGCGGTCGAGCAGGGCGATGATGATGAGCGTGACGATGATCGAGCCGCCGGCGCCGAACTGCTGAAAGGTCTCGATCTCGCGCTTGAGGTCGCCCGGCAGGCGCAGGCCATCGACGAGCGCGAGCGTGGGTCCGTCGACGAAGAGCACGAGCAACGGCGTGACGACCGCGCCCGCGACGAGCGGCAGCACGACGCAGCGGCCCCAAGGTATGGGCGGGAGCAGCTCCTGCGCTTCGGCGTCGGCGGGTCGGTTGGGTGAGACGTCGGCCATCGGTGGGCATGTATAGTCGGTCGCGTGACGACGCGCACGGCGGCCGGCTCCCATCGCGCAGCATCGTGGACCCGCGGGCCGCTGGGCGCGCTGGTCGTGATCGCGGTCTGCCTGGCGGCCCACTGGCCGGGCCTCTTCGCGTTGCCGCCGGTCGACCGCGACGAGTCGCGTTTCGCCCAGGCGAGCCGGCAGGTGCTGGCCGCGGCGCGCGAGGGGGACGTGGAGGGGGTCGCGGTGCCGCGGATCCAGGACCGGCCCCGGCTGAACAAGCCGCCGCTGGTCTACTGGCTGCAGGCCGCGGTCGCCTGGCCCTACGACCCGGCGCCGGCGGACGACGCATCAGCGGACCCACGCCGACAGTCGATCGGCGTCTACCGCATGGTCTCGGCCCTGTGCGCAATGGCGGCGTGCCTGCTGACGTGGAGGATCGGTTGCCTGCTGTACAGACGCTCGGAGGGCTTGATCGCCGCGGTGATGCTGGCGACGTGCGTGATGGTGCTCTGGGACGCGCGGCAGGCGCGTGCCGACCAACTCCTCCTCGCGACCACGACCCTCGCGATGCTCGCCCTCGCGCACCTGTACCTCCGCGGGCGCGCGCAGCGCAGCAACGGCGCGCTGACGCTGGGGTGGCGCGGGCCGGTGCTGCTGTGGATCGCGGTCGGCCTCGGCGTGCTGGCGAAGGGGCCCATCACGCCGATGGTCGTCGTGCTCGCTTCGCTCATGGTCGCGGCGACGCTCGGGTGGTGGCGCTGGCTTCGGGCGTTGCGGCCGCTGACGGGGCTGGGGGTGGTGCTGGCGATGGTGCTGCCCTGGGTGATCGTGGTCGGACGGTCGGTGGGATTCGGGGAGTACTTCGCGCTCATCGCCGACGAGACGCTGGGTCGCGCGGGGGCGGCTAAGGAGAGCCACTGGGGGCCGCCGGGGTACCACCTCGTGCTGTTGCCCGTGCTGCTCTGGCCGGGGTCGCTGCTGACGGCCCTGGCGCTAGGCCGGGCATGGCGGCGGGCGCGGCGGCGTGCACACCCCGCGCGCATGCGGCGCTTCCGCGCGTCGCCCGAGCTGTTCCTGCTGGCGTGGATCGTGCCGAGCTGGATCGTCTTCGAGTTGTCGATGACCAAGCTGCCGCACTACACGCTGCCGCTGTACCCGGCGTTGGCGCTGCTGACGGCTCGGGCACTGGCGGTCGCCGCGCGCGCGGGGCTGCGCGTTCCGCGGGTCGGCGTCGCGATCTGGGGGTTGATCGGCGCAGCGCTGCTCATCGGCCCGTTGGCGCTCGTGCCGGCGCTGGGCTCGGCATCATGGCTGGACGACTTCGCCGCCCGCCCGCTGGGCGTGTGGGGGCACGCGGCGCTTGTTGTCGCGATGGTGTGCGTGGTCGTGGGTTTGACGGGGCTGGCGCGGGGCGGCAAGCCGCGGCGTGCTGCGCTGTGGGCCGCTGCGGCGGCGGCGATATGGGTCGGTGTGCTCGTCGGCGTCCGACTGCCGTCGCACCGCGCGCTCTGGGGTTCGAGCGAGGTCGCGGCCGCGATTGCCGGGCTCGATCCGGACGCCGAGCGTCCGCTGGCCCGCGTGGGGTATCACGAGGATTCGCTCGTCTTCCTCACGCGCGGGCGTGCCGAGCGGGTGTCAAAAAAGGGGCTCGGCGCCTGGCTGGCGGAGCATCCGGGAGGGCTGGCGGTGGTCGATGCGGCCGTGCTGGAGGCGCTGGAGCCGAGTTTGAGTCGGTTCTCGGTCGTCTGGGAGGGGCTTGAGGGGGGATTCTTGAACTATTCAACCGGTGAATGGGTGGATCTGGCGATCGTCGCGAGTCCGTCTGGCGCAGGAGGAACGGCCGGGGCGCGGTAGCCGTAGACTTGCCCCGTGGAATCGCACCCGAGACAGGACGCGACGAACGACCCGACGCCCGCCAACGCCGGGGAGTCCGAGGGCGAGGTGGCGCTGCCGATCGAGGCGCGCCCGCGACCGGCGGAGGCGCCCGTCGGGGGGATGCCTCGCAAGCGGCGCAAGGGTCCCATCGAGTGGATCGAGGGGTTCATCTCCAAGCTGAGCACCCGCAACAACTTCTGGCACCGCGTCTGCTCGTTCGTCTGGCTGCCCTACGCCTTCCGCTCGGGCATCCGCATGAAGCGCGTCGACGCGAGCACGTTCACCGCCGTGCTCCCCTTCAAGCGCTTTAACCGCAACTGGTACAACGCGATGGCGGGCGCCAGCCTGCTGGCCAACAGCGAGATCGCGGGGGGCATGTACGTCTTCTCGGCGGTCGGCAAGGACTACACGGTGGTGTGCAAGGAGCTGGGCTATCGCTTCCTGCGCCCGTGCTTCGGGCCGGCGGTGTACCGCGTGACGCCCGAGGAAGACCTCGAGGCCCTGATCGCGACGGGCGGCGAGTTCAACATCCCGATCGTGATGAACGTGTATCAGCAGCTCAAGGTGCCGGGGACGGGCAAGGAGAAGCGCGTGGGCCGCTGCCGCGCGACGTTCCACGTGACGCCCAAGGAGCACTACCGCGAGCGTCGCCAGCGCGTGGTGGAGCGTGCGGGGGCTGGAGGTTCGGTGGGGGCCGGGGTGGAGTGACGAGCCGCCGCCGCTGATCCGCTGGCGGCAAGCGTCCGTATTCTGTCCCCATGCCGGGACGCCCCACCATCCCCATCCTCACCGCGGCCGTCTGTCTCGCGTGCTCGTGGTGCTGGGTCATCGGGATGGTCCTGCCCATCTTCCTCATCGCGGACTTTGGGTTCGCGGGGTGGGTGGCGTTCGTCCTGCCCAACGTCGTCGGGGCGGCGAGCGTGGGGTTCGTGCTGCGGAATGGCGGGGCGGCGGCGCGGTTTCTTGGCGAGCAGCGCGCCGCCATGCGCGTGTTCTCGCTGGTCACGCTGGCGTTTCACGGCTTCGTGATCGCCCACCTGCCGCACTGGATGGGGGTGCTCGATGACCTGGCGGAACAGGCGCGGCTGAGCGAGGCGGCGGCGCACGTCGCGGCGCTGGTGGTCGCGGGGCTGGGCGTCGCGATGCTGACGCGCTTCGCGTTCGAGCGGCTGGCGCGGTTGGCGTGGGGCGTGCTCGCGGTGTCGGTGGTGAGCTTCGTGCTCGCGGCTGTGACGACCTCGGGCGATGCCTTCGTGTTTCCGACGCCCGACGAGACGTACCCGTTCCCCGCGGTGTTGCTGGCGGCTCCGGCGCTCGCGCTGGGCTTTCTGACGTGCCCGTATCTGGATCGCACGCTGGTGCGTGTGCGCGCGGAGGTGGACGCTCCGGATGGCGGCGGGCGCGGGCGGATGGCGTTTGCTGTGGGTTTCGCCGGTCCGTTTCTCGCGCTCGTGCTCATGACCGCGCTGTACGCGACGGGCATGCTGGGCACGGGGGTGTTCAGTTACTGGGTGCTGCTGCACATCTTCGTGCAGGCGGTGTACACCAGCGGGCTGCACGCGCGGGCGATGCGGGACGACGGCGTGCGCACGTGGGCGTCAATGACGGCGATGCTGGTCGGCGGGGCGGTGGGGCTGGTGATCGAGCATCGCTGGTTCGACGACGCCTACCAGGGCTTTTTGTGGTGGTACGCGTTGCCTTTCCCGGCGTTCGTGGTGCTGCTGGTGGTCTGGGCGCGGCGGGTGACGCGGGGGGTGCTGATCGGCGCGGGGTTCGTAGTGGCGGCGGCGACGCCGGCGTTCGTGATCGGGCAGTTCGAGAGCCGCTGGGGCTGGCTGGCGGTGGGGGTGGGGATCGTGCTGTGCGGGCCGCTGGTGGTGCGGCTGATCGAAGGGAGGGGGGAAGCGACGAAGGGGGAGACCGAGGCGGAGTGAGAGATTCCGGGGTGCCCGGCTACTGCGCAGCAGAAGCCGGCGCTGGTCGTCGGATGACGCCGTTCCGGGTTCCGCTTCGCGTTGACCGGGCGCCCGAGGGCACGAGGCGGCGATTACCGGCTGCGTGCTGCGGCGTGGGCGTGTTGAGCGTACAATCCTTGTCTGCCGGTGGGGGAGCCGCGGCGAAGCTTGAGCGGGGTCATGTGCCGGCTTCGCCGACCCGTACATCTTCCTTTCAGAGACGCCGACCCGTATGGCCGACGACACGCCAATGCCGCCTTCCAACTCCGAGCCCGATCCGCAGCAGGACGGGTCGCCCCCGCCCCCCGAGGTCGACCCGGGCGGGCGCGTGGTGGAGTTGCAGATCGAGGACGAGCTCAAGGACTCCTACCTCACCTACGCCATGAGCACCATCATGGACCGGGCCCTGCCCGACGTCCGCGACGGGCTCAAGCCCTCCCAGCGACGCATCCTCGTCGCGATGAACGACCTGAACCTCCGCCCCGGCGGCAAGTACCGCAAGTGCGCCAAGATCACGGGCGACACCTCGGGCAACTACCACCCCCACGGCGAATCGGTCGTCTACCCCACCCTGGTCGGCATGGCGCAGGGCTGGAAGATGAACGTCCCGCTCGTCGACCCGCAGGGCAACTTCGGCTCCATCGACGGCGACCCGCCCGCGGCCCAGCGCTACACCGAAGCGCGCATGAGCCACGCCGCGATGGACATGCTCGCGGATCTCAAGCTCGACACCGTCGACTACCAGTCCAACTACGACGACACGCGCCTCGAGCCGACGGTCCTCCCGGCGCAGTTCCCCAACCTGCTGATCAACGGCGGCATCGGCATCGCCGTCGGCATGGCGACGAGCCTCCTGCCCCACAACCCGGGCGAGGTGCTCGATGGGATCGTTGCGGTGCTCGAAGACCCGGAGCTCGACCTCGCGGCGCTCATGGAGATCATCCCCGGCCCCGACTTCCCGACGGGCGGCGTGATCCAGGGCCGGCGCGGGATCGTCGATGGGTACGCGACGGGCCGCGGCCGCCTGAGCGTGCGCGGCAAGGTGCACACCGAAGACCTCAAGAACGGCAAGCAGCAACTCGTTATCGACGAGATCCCGTACCAGCTCATCCAGAGCACGCTGGTCGAGCGCATCGTCTCGGCGGTGAAGGACGAGCGGATCAAGGACATCGTCGACATCCGGAATGAGTCGGGCCGCGGCGCGCGGACGCGGATCGTCTGCGAGCTGCGCAAGGGGACCGACCCGGCTGTGGTCGAAAACCAGCTCTATCAGTTCACGCCCCTGCGCAGCACGATCTCGCTGATGAACATCGCGCTGGTCCACCGCCAGCCGCGGACGCTGGCCCTGAAGGAGCTGATCGACCAGTACATCCTGCACCGGGTAGAGGTGATCGAGCGTCGGACGCGGCACCTGCTGCACGAGGCGCGCAAGAAGGCGCACGTGCTCGAGGGCCTGATCTACGCGGTGTGCGACATCGACGAGGTGATCGCGCTGATCAGAGGCAGCCGCACGCGCGACGAGGCGATCGACAAGCTCGCCGCCCGCAGGTTCCAGATCCCCGAGGATCACCCGCATGCGCCGAAGATCCCCGAGCGGCTGATGAACGCGGCGAGAGCCAACGTCGAGGCGGGCGGGACGCGGCTGACGCGTGTGCAGGCCGAGGCGATCGGCGCGCTGCGGCTCATCCAGCTCGTCGGGCTCGAGATCGAGAAGCTCGTCGCGGACTACTCGGGCCTCGTCGAGCAGATCGAGGACTACGAGGACATCCTCGCCCGCCCCGAGCGCGTGCGGGCGATGATCAAGGACGACTGCCTCGAGATGAAGAAGCGGTACGACCGCCCGCGCCTCACGACCATCGAGGAGAGCGAGGCCGACTTCTCCATCGAGGGGCTGATCCAGGAGCACGAGGCGGCGGTGACCATCTCGCACAACGGGTGGGTCAAGCGCGTGCCGCTGGACACCTACCGCGAGCAGCATCGGGGCGGGCGGGGCATCCGCGGCGGGGAGATCAAGGACGACGACTTCATCGAGCACGTCTTCGTCGCCTCGACGCACGACGACCTGCTGGTCTTCACGCATACCGGCCGCGTGTTCAAGATGAAGGTGTACGAGATCCCGGAGATGAGCCGCACCAGCCGCGGGCGGTCGATCGTCAACCTGATCGACCTGCGCGACGGCGAGAAGGCGGTGAACTTCATGCCGATCTCGGACTTCGAGCGCGGCGAGCACTTCCTCGTGTTCGCGACCGCCCAGGGACGCGTCAAGCGCTCGAGCCTCAAGCTGTACCAGAACGTCAACCGCTCGGGGCTGATCGCGCTGGACCTGCGCGATGGCGACCGATTGGTGGGCGTGGAGTGGACCACCGGTCACGACCACCTGCTGCTGGGTACGCGCAAGGGCATGGCGATCCGGTTCGACGAGTCCGACGCGCGAGCGATGGGGCGCAACGCCGCCGGCGTGAAGGGCATCAGCCTCGGCACGGGCAACGAGGTCGTCGGGCTCGTGAAGATCCCGATGCCCGAGGAGGGCGACATCACGCCCGAGACGCACCCCGCGATCGACCTGCTGAGCGTCACCGAGAAGGGCTACGGCAAGCGCACGCCGCTGCTGGAATACTGCGTCGCCTCGGAGAACGAGGACGGGTCGTACAGCTATCGGGCGCAGGGTCGGGGCGGCAAGGGCCGGGCCGATATCAAGACCGGCGCGCGCAACGGCTCCGTGGTCGCGGTGCGGGCGGTGACCGAAGAGAGCGGGCTGGTGCTGATCACGCAGAGTGGCCTGCTGGTGCGTACGCCCGCGGGGCAGGTGAGGCAGACCGGTCGGGGCACGATGGGCGTGCGCGTGGTGGATCTCAAGTCGGGCGACAGTCTGGTGACGGCGGCGGTGGTGCCGCCCAGCGAGTCGAACGGTGACGACGAGGCCGCCTCGGAGGGGTCGGAAAGCGGACCATCAGCCGGCGAGGAGTGATCAGAACGGGCGTCGACGTCTCTTCGCGTTCGGCTCGCTCCGGGCTTTTGGGCAGCCGTCGCGTGTGGTAGTCTGGTGGAAACCGGCGCACACACGCGGGCCCTCGGTGGTGGGCCGTGGCGCCTCAGCGGAGACGCGGGCATGGCGATCGAGTGGTCGAAGGACATCGTGGTGTGCGACTTGGGCGAAGAGCCCGAACTCTCTGAGGAGTTGGGCGATCTGTTCCAGCGCCTGCAAGAGCAGGGCGGCGAGACGCCGAGCGTGGTGCTGAACCTCGCGGGGGTGTCGTACCTCAACTCGTCCAACCTCGCGCAGATGCTCCGCCTGCGCAAGACGCTTGTGGAGCGTGGCGGGCGGCTGAAGCTCGCGGCGGTCGCGGACCCGGTGTGGTCGATCATGCTGCTGACGGGGCTGGACAAGGTCTTTCAGTTCGCGCCGGACAAGGCGACGGCGATCGCGTCCTTGCAGCTCGAGCGTGAGAACCGGCAATAGCGCCGATCTCGGGTTCGTGGGTGCAATCGCCCGTCGATGGTGGGCGTTGGGACCGTGACCCGGGGTCCATGGCGGGGGTGAGCATTTCATCTCGGGCGAGCCCTTGCGAAGGCCCGGTGGGGATCCCTAGTCTGATTGGACGCGATTTCTGGAACACGCGGGTGAGGGAGGCGTCGGAACCCGAAGTGGGGTTCCTTCGGATGGAAGTAGCGCGGCCTCGATGTCGCCCGCACAGCCCCCTATTTGAGCCGCTCGAGCAGTAGCAGGAGCATGAACATGACCCAGCGCCCCTTTGTCGGACGCTTCGCCACGGTCGCCGTTGGACTCGGCCTCGCCGTCGGTGTCGCCACCGCGGCGCCGCAGGATTTCAGCGATGACTTCAACGACGGCGACTTCACGCCCGACCGATTTCTGCTGGACACGGACGGGAACCTGGCGACGGGGGCGGATCAGGAGCCCACGCCGCTGTGGATGCCGATCTTTGGTTCGGACCGCAACCCGACGTCGTCGGTGATCCGGATCGACGAGAACCGCAAGACGGGGTACCTGCGCTTCCGCTCGCCGCGCAACCGCAACACGCACTCGTACGCGGGCTACATCGCCAACGGATGGAGCTTCGACCCGCTCGACCCGCTCGACTCGCCGCTGATCCCCGGCGGCTCGATCACCTTGCCCGAGGACGAGGCGCAGGCGATCGAGACGACCCCGCTCCGACTGATCGGGCTGCCCGACGACTTCAGCTTCACGGTCGAGGCGAGCTTCGGCTTCAACGTGCTGCGCCCGGCCATCAACGATCCCGTCGGCGCGCTGACCGAGCGCGGCATGACGATCGCGCTGCTCGACACGGGGATGGTGGACATCGGGTACGGGAGTCTCAACGACGGGGCACTGGTCAACACGGGCGTGGAAGTCGCGATCGAGAATCTCCAGGGGCTGAACGCTCTTCAGTTCCGGCTGACGCGTTGGGAGGGCGGGGTCGCGGTGCAGGAGGACACAACGCTGTTCGATCCTTTCACCAGCTTCGAGGGCACGGTCGCGGTTTCGTATCAGAACAATCCGGTTGTCCAGGACCAGTATCTGGTGAGCTTCACCGATCGCTTCAACCGGGTCTCGGTGCTGACGATCGGCGGCGTGTACGGCGGACGCGATTCGGACGAAGGCGGCCCCATCGAGCAGATGGGCGCCTGCTGCTTCGACGATAACACCTGCGTTGACGCGGTGACCTCGTCGCAGTGCGAGTCGGCCGACGGCGACTTCCGCGGGGAGGACGCCGACTGCGATCAGGGCAACTGCACGCTGATGCCCGACGGCGACGGCGAAGACATCGGTGCCTGCTGCTTCGACGACACCAACGACTGTTTCGATGGTGCCGAGGAGCAGGAATGCGACGCCGCGGGCGGTGACTGGCGCGGCATTGGCTCGACGTGCGATATGGGCAACTGCGTGCTCGAAGACATGATGGGTATGCCACTGCCCGAGGGCGCGTGCTGCCTCGACGACGACACCTGCGTCGAAGTCGGTGCGGTGGATTGCCTGATGATGAGCGGCATCTTTCAGGGCCAGGGCGTGGGCTGCGTCGGTGCGTGCCTCGGCGCGACTGAGATGGGTGCCTGCTGCATCCCGGACGAAGACTGCATAGAGGTCGAGGCCGACGAGTGCCTCGCCATGGGTGGTCAGTTCCAAGGCGCCGGCACGGGCTGCGTCGGTGCGTGTACCGGCGGGGCTGATGGCGGCGATGACGGCGTGATCGACACCGAGATGTTCATGAACGTCATTCAGCCCTCGCTGTTCATCGGTGTCTACTCGGAGCGTTGCACCCGCCCCATCCGCCCGCAGACCACCTTCTTCGACTCGCTCATCATGAACGAACTCACTTTCCAGCTCGACGGGAACCTGAACTTCGATCCGGACCCCGACTTCGATGGGGATGGCGACGTCGATCGCTTCGACATGGCCGCGGCTCTGACCGCCTTCCCGCCCGTTCGAGACGAGTTGCTGCTGGCGATCCTGACCGATGCCGGTGGTCCCACGCCCGATCAGTTCATCCGCCCGCGTCAGTACAACCGAGCGGTGAACCGCTGGTACAAGCGCAACGTGATCCCCGCATTCGCGGGGCAGCGCAACCGCGCCGAGCGCCGGAATGACCGCCGCAAGCTCTTCGGCCTGCGTGAGCTTGTCTTCCCCGGTAGCTGACCGCTCGCCCGCACGAGTGTTCCAAGCACGACAGCGCCCGCCGATCGGCGGGCGCTGTCGTGCTTGGAACACTCGTGCGGGCGAGCGGTCAGCTACCGGGGAAGACAAGCTCACGCAGGCCGAAGAGCTTGCGGCGGTCATTCCGGCGCTCGGCGCGGTTGCGCTGCCCCGCGAATGCGGGGATCACGTTGCGCTTGTACCAGCGGTTCACCGCTCGGTTGTACTGACGCGGGCGGATGAACTGATCGGGCGTGGGACCACCGGCATCGGTCAGGATCGCCAGCAGCAACTCGTCTCGAACGGGCGGGAAGGCGGTCAGAGCCGCGGCCATGTCGAAGCGATCGACGTCGCCATCCCCATCGAAGTCGGGGTCCGGATCGAAGTTCAGGTTCCCGTCGAGCTGGAAAGTGAGTTCGTTCATGATGAGCGAGTCGAAGAAGGTGGTCTGCGGGCGGATGGGGCGGGTGCAACGCTCCGAGTAGACACCGATGAACAGCGAGGGCTGAATGACGTTCATGAACATCTCGGTGTCGATCACGCCGTCATCGCCGCCATCAGCCCCGCCGGTACACGCACCGACGCAGCCCGTGCCGGCGCCTTGGAACTGACCACCCATGGCGAGGCACTCGTCGGCCTCGACCTCTATGCAGTCTTCGTCCGGGATGCAGCAGGCACCCATCTCAGTCGCGCCGAGGCACGCACCGACGCAGCCCACGCCCTGGCCCTGAAAGATGCCGCTCATCATCAGGCAATCCACCGCACCGACTTCGACGCAGGTGTCGTCGTCGAGGCAGCACGCGCCCTCGGGCAGTGGCATACCCATCATGTCTTCGAGCACGCAGTTGCCCATATCGCACGTCGAGCCAATGCCGCGCCAGTCACCGCCCGCGGCGTCGCATTCCTGCTCCTCGGCACCATCGAAACAGTCGTTGGTGTCGTCGAAGCAGCAGGCACCGATGTCTTCGCCGTCGCCGTCGGGCATCAGCGTGCAGTTGCCCTGATCGCAGTCGGCGTCCTCCCCGCGGAAGTCGCCGTCGGCCGACTCGCACTGCGACGAGGTCACCGCGTCAACGCAGGTGTTATCGTCGAAGCAGCAGGCGCCCATCTGCTCGATGGGGCCGCCTTCGTCCGAATCGCGTCCGCCGTACACGCCGCCGATCGTCAGCACCGAGACCCGGTTGAAGCGATCGGTGAAGCTCACCAGATACTGGTCCTGGACAACCGGATTGTTCTGATACGAAACCGCGACCGTGCCCTCGAAGCTGGTGAAAGGATCGAACAGCGTTGTGTCCTCCTGCACCGCGACCCCGCCCTCCCAACGCGTCAGCCGGAACTGAAGAGCGTTCAGCCCCTGGAGATTCTCGATCGCGACTTCCACGCCCGTGTTGACCAGTGCCCCGTCGTTGAGACTCCCGTACCCGATGTCCACCATCCCCGTGTCGAGCAGCGCGATCGTCATGCCGCGCTCGGTCAGCGCGCCGACGGGATCGTTGATGGCCGGGCGCAGCACGTTGAAGCCGAAGCTCGCCTCGACCGTGAAGCTGAAGTCGTCGGGCAGCCCGATCAGTCGGAGCGGGGTCGTCTCGATCGCCTGCGCCTCGTCCTCGGGCAAGGTGATCGAGCCGCCGGGGATCAGCGGCGAGTCGAGCGGGTCGAGCGGGTCGAAGCTCCATCCGTTGGCGATGTAGCCCGCGTACGAGTGCGTGTTGCGGTTGCGCGGCGAGCGGAAGCGCAGGTACCCCGTCTTGCGGTTCTCGTCGATCCGGATCACCGACGACGTCGGGTTGCGGTCCGAACCAAAGATCGGCATCCACAGCGGCGTGGGCTCCTGATCCGCCCCCGTCGCCAGGTTCCCGTCCGTGTCCAGCAGAAATCGGTCGGGCGTGAAGTCGCCGTCGTTGAAGTCATCGCTGAAATCCTGCGGCGCCGCGGTGGCGACACCGACGGCGAGGCCGAGTCCAACGGCGACCGTGGCGAAGCGTCCGACAAAGGGGCGCTGGGTCATGTTCATGCTCCTGCTACTGCTCGAGCGGCTCAAATAGGGGGCTGTGCGGGCGACATCGAGGCCGCGCTACTTCCATCCGAAGGAACCCCACTTCGGGTTCCGACGCCTCCCTCACCCGCGTGTTCCAGAAATCGCGTCCAATCAGACTAGGGATCCCCACCGGGCCTTCGCAAGGGCTCGCCCGAGATGAAATGCTCACCCCCGCCATGGACCCCGGGTCACGGTCCCAACGCCCACCATCGACGGGCGATTGCACCCACGAACCCGAGATCGGCGCTATTGCCGGTTCTCACGCTCGAGCTGCAAGGACGCGATCGCCGTCGCCTTGTCCGGCGCGAACTGAAAGACCTTGTCCAGCCCCGTCAGCAGCATGATCGACCACACCGGGTCCGCGACCGCCGCGAGCTTCAGCCGCCCGCCACGCTCCACAAGCGTCTTGCGCAGGCGGAGCATCTGCGCGAGGTTGGACGAGTTGAGGTACGACACCCCCGCGAGGTTCAGCACCACGCTCGGCGTCTCGCCGCCCTGCTCTTGCAGGCGCTGGAACAGATCGCCCAACTCCTCAGAGAGTTCGGGCTCTTCGCCCAAGTCGCACACCACGATGTCCTTCGACCACTCGATCGCCATGCCCGCGTCTCCGCTGAGGCGCCACGGCCCACCACCGAGGGCCCGCGTGTGTGCGCCGGTTTCCACCAGACTACCACACGCGACGGCTGCCCAAAAGCCCGGAGCGAGCCGAACGCGAAGAGACGTCGACGCCCGTTCTGATCACTCCTCGCCGGCTGATGGTCCGCTTTCCGACCCCTCCGAGGCGGCCTCGTCGTCACCGTTCGACTCGCTGGGCGGCACCACCGCCGCCGTCACCAGACTGTCGCCCGACTTGAGATCCACCACGCGCACGCCCATCGTGCCCCGACCGGTCTGCCTCACCTGCCCCGCGGGCGTACGCACCAGCAGGCCACTCTGCGTGATCAGCACCAGCCCGCTCTCTTCGGTCACCGCCCGCACCGCGACCACGGAGCCGTTGCGCGCGCCGGTCTTGATATCGGCCCGGCCCTTGCCGCCCCGACCCTGCGCCCGATAGCTGTACGACCCGTCCTCGTTCTCCGAGGCGACGCAGTATTCCAGCAGCGGCGTGCGCTTGCCGTAGCCCTTCTCGGTGACGCTCAGCAGGTCGATCGCGGGGTGCGTCTCGGGCGTGATGTCGCCCTCCTCGGGCATCGGGATCTTCACGAGCCCGACGACCTCGTTGCCCGTGCCGAGGCTGATGCCCTTCACGCCGGCGGCGTTGCGCCCCATCGCTCGCGCGTCGGACTCGTCGAACCGGATCGCCATGCCCTTGCGCGTACCCAGCAGCAGGTGGTCGTGACCGGTGGTCCACTCCACGCCCACCAATCGGTCGCCATCGCGCAGGTCCAGCGCGATCAGCCCCGAGCGGTTGACGTTCTGGTACAGCTTGAGGCTCGAGCGCTTGACGCGTCCCTGGGCGGTCGCGAACACGAGGAAGTGCTCGCCGCGCTCGAAGTCCGAGATCGGCATGAAGTTCACCGCCTTCTCGCCGTCGCGCAGGTCGATCAGGTTGACGATCGACCGCCCGCGGCTGGTGCGGCTCATCTCCGGGATCTCGTACACCTTCATCTTGAACACGCGGCCGGTATGCGTGAAGACCAGCAGGTCGTCGTGCGTCGAGGCGACGAAGACGTGCTCGATGAAGTCGTCGTCCTTGATCTCCCCGCCGCGGATGCCCCGCCCGCCCCGATGCTGCTCGCGGTAGGTGTCCAGCGGCACGCGCTTGACCCACCCGTTGTGCGAGATGGTCACCGCCGCCTCGTGCTCCTGGATCAGCCCCTCGATGGAGAAGTCGGCCTCGCTCTCCTCGATGGTCGTGAGGCGCGGGCGGTCGTACCGCTTCTTCATCTCGAGGCAGTCGTCCTTGATCATCGCCCGCACGCGCTCGGGGCGGGCGAGGATGTCCTCGTAGTCCTCGATCTGCTCGACGAGGCCCGAGTAGTCCGCGACGAGCTTCTCGATCTCGAGCCCGACGAGCTGGATGAGCCGCAGCGCGCCGATCGCCTCGGCCTGCACACGCGTCAGCCGCGTCCCGCCCGCCTCGACGTTGGCTCTCGCCGCGTTCATCAGCCGCTCGGGGATCTTCGGCGCATGCGGGTGATCCTCGGGGATCTGGAACCTGCGGGCGGCGAGCTTGTCGATCGCCTCGTCGCGCGTGCGGCTGCCTCTGATCAGCGCGATCACCTCGTCGATGTCGCACACCGCGTAGATCAGGCCCTCGAGCACGTGCGCCTTCTTGCGCGCCTCGTGCAGCAGGTGCCGCGTCCGACGCTCGATCACCTCTACCCGGTGCAGGATGTACTGGTCGATCAGCTCCTTCAGGGCCAGCGTCCGCGGCTGGCGGTGGACCAGCGCGATGTTCATCAGCGAGATCGTGCTGCGCAGGGGCGTGAACTGATAGAGCTGGTTTTCGACCACAGCCGGGTCGGTCCCCTTGCGCAGCTCGCAGACGATCCGCGTCCGCGCGCCGCGGCCCGACTCATTCCGGATGTCGACGATGTCCTTGATCCGCTCGTCCTTCACCGCCGAGACGATGCGCTCGACCAGCGTGCTCTGGATGAGCTGGTACGGGATCTCGTCGATAACGAGTTGCTGCTTGCCGTTCTTGAGGTCTTCGGTGTGCACCTTGCCGCGCACGCTCAGGCGGCCGCGGCCCGTCGCGTACCCATCGACGATCCCGCGCCGGCCCTGGATCACGCCGCCCGTCGGGAAGTCGGGGCCGGGGATGATCTCCATGAGCGCCGCGAGGTCGAGCTCCGGGTCTTCGAGCACCGCAACGATCCCATCGAGCACCTCGCCCGGGTTGTGGGGCAGGAGGCTCGTCGCCATGCCGACGGCGATGCCGATGCCGCCGTTGATCAGCAGGTTGGGGAACTGCGCCGGGAGGACCGTCGGCTCGAGGCGCGTGTCGTCGTAGTTGGACTGGTAGTCGACGGTGTCGAGCTTGAGATCCGCGAGCATGTCCATCGCGGCGTGGCTCATGCGCGCTTCGGTGTAGCGCTGGGCCGCGGGCGGGTCGCCGTCGATGGAGCCGAAGTTGCCCTGCGGGTCGACGAGCGGGACGTTCATCTTCCAGCCCTGCGCCATGCCGACCAGGGTGGGGTAGACGACCGATTCGCCGTGGGGGTGGTAGTTGCCCGAGGTGTCGCCCGTGATCTTGGCGCACTTGCGGTACTTGCCGCCGGGGCGGAGGTTCAGGTCGTTCATCGCGACGAGGATGCGTCGCTGGGAGGGCTTGAGCCCGTCGCGGACGTCGGGCAGGGCCCGGTCCATGATGGTGCTCATGGCGTAGGTGAGGTAGGAGTCCTTGAGCTCGTCCTCGATCTGCAACTCCACCACGCGCCCGCCCGGGTCGACCTCGGGGGGCGGGGGCGACCCGTCCTGCTGCGGATCGGGCTCGGAGTTGGAAGGCGGCATTGGCGTGTCGTCGGCCATACGGGTCGGCGTCTCTGAAAGGAAGATGTACGGGTCGGCGAAGCCGGCACATGACCCCGCTCAAGCTTCGCCGCGGCTCCCCCACCGGCAGACAAGGATTGTACGCTCAACACGCCCACGCCGCAGCACGCAGCCGGTAATCGCCGCCTCGTGCCCTCGGGCGCCCGGTCAACGCGAAGCGGAACCCGGAACGGCGTCATCCGACGACCAGCGCCGGCTTCTGCTGCGCAGTAGCCGGGCACCCCGGAATCTCTCACTCCGCCTCGGTCTCCCCCTTCGTCGCTTCCCCCCTCCCTTCGATCAGCCGCACCACCAGCGGCCCGCACAGCACGATCCCCACCCCCACCGCCAGCCAGCCCCAGCGGCTCTCGAACTGCCCGATCACGAACGCCGGCGTCGCCGCCGCCACTACGAACCCCGCGCCGATCAGCACCCCCCGCGTCACCCGCCGCGCCCAGACCACCAGCAGCACCACGAACGCCGGGAAAGGCAACGCGTACCACCACAAAAAGCCCTGGTAGGCGTCGTCGAACCAGCGATGCTCGATCACCAGCCCCACCGCCCCGCCGACCAGCATCGCCGTCATTGACGCCCACGTGCGCACGCCGTCGTCCCGCATCGCCCGCGCGTGCAGCCCGCTGGTGTACACCGCCTGCACGAAGATGTGCAGCAGCACCCAGTAACTGAACACCCCCGTGCCCAGCATGCCCGTCGCGTACAGCGCGGTCATGAGCACGAGCGCGAGAAACGGACCGGCGAAACCCACAGCAAACGCCATCCGCCCGCGCCCGCCGCCATCCGGAGCGTCCACCTCCGCGCGCACACGCACCAGCGTGCGATCCAGATACGGGCACGTCAGAAAGCCCAGCGCGAGCGCCGGAGCCGCCAGCAACACCGCGGGGAACGGGTACGTCTCGTCGGGCGTCGGAAACACGAAGGCATCGCCCGAGGTCGTCACAGCCGCGAGCACGAAGCTCACCACCGACACCGCGAGCACGCCCCACGCCAACCGCGCCAGCCGCTCGAACGCGAAGCGCGTCAGCATCGCGACGCCCAGCCCCGCGACCACCAGCGCCGCGACGTGCGCCGCCGCCTCGCTCAGCCGCGCCTGTTCCGCCAGGTCATCGAGCACCCCCATCCAGTGCGGCAGGTGGGCGATCACGAAGCCGTGAAACGCCAGCGTGACCAGCGAGAACACGCGCATGGCGGCGCGCTGCTCGCCAAGAAACCGCGCCGCCGCCCCGCCATTCCGCAGCACGAACCCCACGCTCGCCGCCCCGACGACGTTGGGCAGGACGAACGCCACCCACCCCGCGAACCCAAAGTCCGCGATGAGGAAGATGGGCAGGACCATCCCGATGACCCAGCACCACGAGCACGCGAGACAGACGGCCGCGGTGAGGATGGGGATGGTGGGGCGTCCCGGCATGGGGACAGAATACGGACGCTTGCCGCCAGCGGATCAGCGGCGGCGGCTCGTCACTCCACCCCGGCCCCCACCGAACCTCCAGCCCCCGCACGCTCCACCACGCGCTGGCGACGCTCGCGGTAGTGCTCCTTGGGCGTCACGTGGAACGTCGCGCGGCAGCGGCCCACGCGCTTCTCCTTGCCCGTCCCCGGCACCTTGAGCTGCTGATACACGTTCATCACGATCGGGATGTTGAACTCGCCGCCCGTCGCGATCAGGGCCTCGAGGTCTTCCTCGGGCGTCACGCGGTACACCGCCGGCCCGAAGCACGGGCGCAGGAAGCGATAGCCCAGCTCCTTGCACACCACCGTGTAGTCCTTGCCGACCGCCGAGAAGACGTACATGCCCCCCGCGATCTCGCTGTTGGCCAGCAGGCTGGCGCCCGCCATCGCGTTGTACCAGTTGCGGTTAAAGCGCTTGAAGGGGAGCACGGCGGTGAACGTGCTCGCGTCGACGCGCTTCATGCGGATGCCCGAGCGGAAGGCGTAGGGCAGCCAGACGAACGAGCAGACGCGGTGCCAGAAGTTGTTGCGGGTGCTCAGCTTGGAGATGAACCCCTCGATCCACTCGATGGGACCCTTGCGCCGCTTGCGAGGCATCCCCCCGACGGGCGCCTCCGCCGGTCGCGGGCGCGCCTCGATCGGCAGCGCCACCTCGCCCTCGGACTCCCCGGCGTTGGCGGGCGTCGGGTCGTTCGTCGCGTCCTGTCTCGGGTGCGATTCCACGGGGCAAGTCTACGGCTACCGCGCCCCGGCCGTTCCTCCTGCGCCAGACGGACTCGCGACGATCGCCAGATCCACCCATTCACCGGTTGAATAGTTCAAGAATCCCCCCTCAAGCCCCTCCCAGACGACCGAGAACCGACTCAAACTCGGCTCCAGCGCCTCCAGCACGGCCGCATCGACCACCGCCAGCCCTCCCGGATGCTCCGCCAGCCAGGCGCCGAGCCCCTTTTTTGACACCCGCTCGGCACGCCCGCGCGTGAGGAAGACGAGCGAATCCTCGTGATACCCCACGCGGGCCAGCGGACGCTCGGCGTCCGGATCGAGCCCGGCAATCGCGGCCGCGACCTCGCTCGAACCCCAGAGCGCGCGGTGCGACGGCAGTCGGACGCCGACGAGCACACCGACCCATATCGCCGCCGCCGCAGCGGCCCACAGCGCAGCACGCCGCGGCTTGCCGCCCCGCGCCAGCCCCGTCAAACCCACGACCACGCACACCATCGCGACAACAAGCGCCGCGTGCCCCCACACGCCCAGCGGGCGGGCGGCGAAGTCGTCCAGCCATGATGCCGAGCCCAGCGCCGGCACGAGCGCCAACGGGCCGATGAGCAGCGCTGCGCCGATCAACCCCCAGATCGCGACGCCGACCCGCGGAACGCGCAGCCCCGCGCGCGCGGCGACCGCCAGTGCCCGAGCCGTCAGCAGCGCCAACGCCGGGTACAGCGGCAGCGTGTAGTGCGGCAGCTTGGTCATCGACAACTCGAAGACGATCCAGCTCGGCACGATCCACGCCAGCAGGAACAGCTCGGGCGACGCGCGGAAGCGCCGCATGCGCGCGGGGTGTGCACGCCGCCGCGCCCGCCGCCATGCCCGGCCTAGCGCCAGGGCCGTCAGCAGCGACCCCGGCCAGAGCAGCACGGGCAACAGCACGAGGTGGTACCCCGGCGGCCCCCAGTGGCTCTCCTTAGCCGCCCCCGCGCGACCCAGCGTCTCGTCGGCGATGAGCGCGAAGTACTCCCCGAATCCCACCGACCGTCCGACCACGATCACCCAGGGCAGCACCATCGCCAGCACCACCCCCAGCCCCGTCAGCGGCCGCAACGCCCGAAGCCAGCGCCACCACCCGAGCGTCGCCGCGACCATGAGCGAAGCGAGCACGACGACCATCGGCGTGATGGGCCCCTTCGCCAGCACGCCGAGGCCGACCGCGATCCACAGCAGCACCGGCCCGCGCCACCCCAGCGTCAGCGCGCCGTTGCTGCGCTGCGCGCGCCCGCGGAGGTACAGGTGCGCGAGGGCGAGCATCGCGAGGGTCGTGGTCGCGAGGAGGAGTTGGTCGGCACGCGCCTGCCGCGCGTCCCAGAGCACCATCACGCACGTCGCCAGCATCACCGCGGCGATCAAGCCCTCCGAGCGTCTGTACAGCAGGCAACCGATCCTCCACGTCAGCAGGCACGCCGCCATTGCGCACAGGGCCGAGACCATGCGGTAGACGCCGATCGACTGTCGGCGTGGGTCCGCTGATGCGTCGTCCGCCGGCGCCGGGTCGTAGGGCCAGGCGACCGCGGCCTGCAGCCAGTAGACCAGCGGCGGCTTGTTCAGCCGGGGCCGGTCCTGGATCCGCGGCACCGCGACCCCCTCCACGTCCCCCTCGCGCGCCGCGGCCAGCACCTGCCGGCTCGCCTGGGCGAAACGCGACTCGTCGCGGTCGACCGGCGGCAACGCGAAGAGGCCCGGCCAGTGGGCCGCCAGGCAGACCGCGATCACGACCAGCGCGCCCAGCGGCCCGCGGGTCCACGATGCTGCGCGATGGGAGCCGGCCGCCGTGCGCGTCGTCACGCGACCGACTATACATGCCCACCGATGGCCGACGTCTCACCCAACCGACCCGCCGACGCCGAAGCGCAGGAGCTGCTCCCGCCCATACCTTGGGGCCGCTGCGTCGTGCTGCCGCTCGTCGCGGGCGCGGTCGTCACGCCGTTGCTCGTGCTCTTCGTCGACGGACCCACGCTCGCGCTCGTCGATGGCCTGCGCCTGCCGGGCGACCTCAAGCGCGAGATCGAGACCTTTCAGCAGTTCGGCGCCGGCGGCTCGATCATCGTCACGCTCATCATCATCGCCCTGCTCGACCGCGACCGCATCCGTCGGGCGCTCGACCTGGGCCTCGCGCTGCTCGTGTGCACGATCCTGGTGCACACGCTGAAGGTGGCCATCGGGCGTGCACGCCCCAAAATCGGCGACCCGCACCTCTTCCTGGGCCCGACGGGAACGATCGAGCACGAGGGCCGCGTGATGTCCACGCTGGATGGCGCCTCGGCGCTGCACGCGATGCCCTCGGCCCACACCACCCACGCCGTCATCCTCGCGGTCTTCCTGGCGTGCCTGTACCCGAAGCTGCGCTGGCTGATGGTCGGCTGGGCGCTCTTCGTTGCCTGCGGCCGAGTGCTCCGCGAGGCGCACTGGCCGGGCGATGTGGCCCTCGGTCTCGCGCTGGCCTTCCCGCTGGCGTGGCTTGTCATCACCCGCTACTGGGGCGTGCGCGGGCTCGACTGGCTGTGGCGAAGGCTGATCGACCGCAGAGCCGAACGGAAGTTCGTCGAGCTCGTCGAGCGGGATCGACGACGGAGCGACACCGTCGGGTGCCGCTGATCCGGGCGCAAACAACGACGACCCGCGCCCCTCTGACGCGGGTCGTCGAAACCGGGGGAGACCGTCCCGGATGATGGTCAAAGAGAATCGCCCGACTCAGTCGAGCTTCGTGCCGACAAGGGCGGCGATCGCCTTGGCGTCGTCCTCGTTCACCATGCGGTCGCCATTGAAGTCGGCGGTGCGGTCGCCTTCGTCGATCAGCGTCAGCGCGGCGTTGAGTTCGTCGGCCGAGAGGATGCCGTCACCGTCGAGATCGGCCCGCCGCACGTGCCGCTGAGCGGCGGCGAAGCCACGCGCTGCGCGGCGTTCGCCGCGCGTCAGCACACCGTCGCCGTCGGCATCGAACCGCGCGACCATCTCGGCGCGACGCTGCTCCATCTCGGTTCGCATCGCGGAGCGCTCGTCCTCCGAGAGCGAGCCGTCGGCGTCGAGATCGAAGCGCTCGAGCATGCCCTCGCGGAAAGCAGCGCCGCGAGGGCCGCGCATGCCCATCCCACGCTTGCCGTTGCCCTGAGCGCCCGGGCCCTGACCACGCAGGCCGTCACGCCCGGCGCGAGCCGCGCGGCGCGGGGCGGCATCGAACATCGCCGAGAGCTCCTCGGCGTCAAGGGCGCCGCTGGCGTCGACGTCGAACCGCTCGAGCACACGCTCGGCCATGCGGTCGGCCCGCTCGGCGCGACGCGCCTCACGCTCGGCGCGGGCGGCATCGATCTCCTCCTGCGTCACGGCTCCGTCGCCGTTCGTGTCCAGCCGCTCGATCAGACCGGGACGCTCCGGCCGATCGAACTCGGGGGCGTCACCCGCCGGACCGCCGAGATCCAGACCCGGCTGAGCGGCGGCCACCGCCAGCAGACTCGCGCACAGCGCGGCAGCAGTAATCAAGTGAGAAGCGTGCATCGTGAACCTCCTCAGGCTCCTAGTGGTGCGGTTGGTGACGTTGTGCCACCGACAC
Organism: uncultured Phycisphaeraceae bacterium; assembly: GCA_964440605.1. Taxonomy (GTDB): domain Bacteria; phylum Planctomycetota; class Phycisphaerae; order Phycisphaerales; family UBA1924; genus CAYTSW01. The sequence continues at coordinate 41,581 of CAYTSW010000003.1, forward strand.
CACGCTCAACGCCGCGGCCTCCCGGCGATTGCCGGAAAACCGCGAAGACGCACGCGCGACGACGCGGCCATCACTCATCGGGTGCCACGGGCGGCTCGCCCGCCCGTGTTCGCCGTAACGCTGCACACCGGCGGACAAGCCGCCAGTGGCACCCGTCACAGAGCTTGGTAGCCGGGCGCCGGGCACCCTCGACTCGATCCGCTCAGCTCGGCTCGGTCATCTTCCGAGCATCAAGGACTTCGTTGAGCTGATCCTCGGGCAGGATGTTCTGTTCCAGCGCCACCTGCCGCACGGTCTTGCCTTCGGCGTGGGCCTGCTTGGCGATGGCCGCCGACTTGTCGTAGCCGATCACGGGCACGAGGGACGTACACATGGCCAGCGAGCCCTCGATGAGTTCGGCGCAGCGTTCGCGGTCGGGCTGGAGGCCGATCGTGCCATCGGGGTTCGGGTGCTCGGCGGGGCCGACGAGCAGGTTGTTGCAGAAGGTCTCGCAGCCGGCGGCCAGGATGTGGATCGATTCGAGCAGGTTCTCGGCGATCACGGGCATCGCGACGTTGAGCTCGAGCATCGACCCCACGCCGCCCGTCGCGCCGGCGGTGAGCGCCGCGTCGTTGCCGACGACCTGGCAGTACACCATGACGATCGCCTCGCAGATCACCGGGTTGACCTTGCCGGGCATGATGGACGAGCCGGGCTGCACCGCGGGCAGCTTGAGCTCCCCGATGCCGCAGCGCGGGCCCATCCCCATCAGGCGGATGTCGCCGGCGATCTTCGAGAGGCTCACCGCGATGGTCTTGAGGTGCCCGCTGGCTTCGACGCACGCGTCTTTGGCGTGCTGGGCCTCGAAGTGGTTCGCCGCCGGGCGGAACGCCAGGCCCAACCGATCGGTCAGGAGGCGGCAGACCGCCTGGTCGAACACGCGCGCCGTATTGATGCCCGTGCCCACCGCCGTGCCCCCGATGGGCAGCTCGAGCAGCACGTGCAGCGCACGCTCGGCGCGTTCGACGGCCATCTCCATCTGACGCGCGTACCCCGAGAACTCCTGCCCGAGCCGGATCGGCGTCGCGTCCTGAAGGTGCGTGCGACCGATCTTTACGATGTCGTCCCACTCCTTCGCCTGCACGTCCAACGCCGTCGCGGTGCGCTTGAGCGCGGGGAGGAGGTGGTCGCTGATCTCCATGGCCGCCGCGATGTGGATCGCCGTCGGGAACGTGTCGTTCGACGACTGGCCCATGTTCACATGATCGTTGGGGTGCACGCCGCGACCCGTCTCACGATCGCCGATGTACTCAGCATTCTTCGAAGACCCGACGGGCACGCCCGCCTCGCGGCAGACGAGGTTCGCGATCACCTCGTTGGCGTTCATGTTCGTCGAGGTGCCCGAGCCCGTCTGGAAGATGTCCACCGGGAAGTGCTCGACATGCTCGCCCGCGGCGATCTGATCGGCCGCGTTCTTGATCGCCAGCGCCCGCGCGTCATTGAGCAGCCCCAGCCCCTGGTTCGCCTGTGCGCACGCCGACTTGAGATACCCGAAGGCCTTGATCACCCCCAGCGGCACGCGCCGACCCGAGATCGGGAAGTTCTCCACCGCCCGCTGCGTCGACGCGCCGTACAACGCGTCGGCCGGGACGGTCATCTCGCCCATGGTGTCCTTCTCGATGCGCGTCTGGGCCATCAGGAGTGTCCTCCGTAGCGACAGGGGGATCGGGCATGCGTCGCGCGCAAAGCCTACCGCGCGGCACGCCGGGCCATAGAGTGTCCCCGTGGAACGACGCGAAGCCTACGAACGACGCATCTGGCGCCTCGCCGCCCTCCTGACCGACGATGTCACCAAGGCCGACGACGTGCTCGCGCTGGTCCTGCGCATGCGTCCGGACATCGAGCGCGTGCAGGACTCGCGGATCGACCGCATGACGGTCCAGGCCGCTCGCCGGACGCACGAGTCGAACCCGGGCGACGGCCACGGGCCCGACGGCGTGTGCGCACGGGCGACGATCACCGGCCCCGTCGCCGAACTCTGGAGCCTCAGCCGCACCGAGCTCGCCCCCCAGGGGCGCGAGGCGTGGCTCTTCCGCGATGTCGAACAAATGTCTGACATCCCGGCGGCCCGCGCCATGGACTGCTCCCGCACCGCCCTGGAAGAGGTCCACCGCACCCCCGCCGAGCGCCTGCTGCGCGAAAAGACCGACAGCTCGATCGAAGGCGGGTACGACGCCGCCCTCGCCTCCCTCCGCGCCGGGCTCGACGCGCTCGACCCCTCCGAAGGCATCGCCAGGGTCGCGCACGTCCGGGCGGCCGCGCTGCGGCGTCGACGCATCTGGACCGCGATCGCCTTCGCCGGCCTGCTGGCCTTCTTCGGCGTCATGATCTTCGTGCTCATCGACCTCTTGGGCTGGAACGAGCGCAACGAAGCACTCAAACGCACCTTCGAGCGCTACTCGAACCCCGCGCCGGCACCGGCGACCGCCCCCGCCTCGCCCTCCGACACGCCGGACGGAGCGCCGCCGGCTTCCGAGCGATGACCGTCGCCGAGACCCTGCAACGCACCGGCTCGCGCATGAAGGTGCAGGCCGCCTCGCGCATCCGGCGCAAGCTCGTCCTCCTCCACACCCTCTTCTCCCTCTCGCTGGCGGTGATCCTGCTCATCGCGCTGCGCCCCGCCGTCGGCAAGCTCGTCGGCGAGGCCGAACGCCGCGAAGCCCTGCTCGCGCTGGAGTTCGCCCGATCAGGCGTCAGCGCACCCGATCTCGACGGCGTGATCCTCAACGAGGGCGATGCCGAGCGCGTCGGCCTGCCCGAAGCCCTCGCCCAGCAGGTCCGCGACGCCGCGGGCGAACCGTTCATCCGCACCGGCGCGCGAGGCGGCGCGACCGCCGCCGTCTGGGACGCTTCCGCGGGCCGGTTCGTCGTCGCCCGCGTGAGCAGCACGGGCGCCCGCGCCGCGGTCAACGAGCTCTATCTGCTGCTGACCGTCGCGCTGCTGAGCGTCTACGCGCTCATCGCCGCGACGCTCGAGGTCTTTGTGCTGCCCAAGCAGGTATACGGCCCGATCGAGCGCCTCCGGCGCGCCGACGAAGCCGTCCAGGCCGGTCTGCGCGACGCCGAGTTGATCCCCGAGCGCGACATCGGCTCGGACGAGCTCGCCGAGATCATGCGCAGCCGCAACCGATCAATCGTGAAGCTCCGCGACCAGGAGGCGCAGCTCAACGCGGCGCTCGACGAGGTCGAGCGCATCGCCGCCGAGCTCAAACGCAAGAACCACCTGCTCGAAACCGCCAAGCGCAACCTCGCGGATCAGGACCGCCTGGCGAGCCTCGGCATCATGTCCGCCGGCATCGCGCACGAGCTCAACACCCCGCTGGCCGTCCTCAAAGGCAGCGTCGAACGCCTCAACGAGAACCCGCGCTCGCTCGACCCGCAGCAGGCGGCGCTGATGCTCCGCGTCGTCCGCCGGCTCGAACGATTGAGCGAGAGCCTGCTCGACTTCGCCCGCGTCCGCCCGCCGGCGATGAACGAGGTCGACCTCCGCGCCGTCATCGACGAAGCGTGGACGCTCGTGAGCATCGACCGCTCGCACGCCGACGTCGACTTCACCAACGCCGTCCCGCCCGGCTCGACCATCCGCGGCGACGCGGACCGCCTGACACAGCTCTTCGTCAACCTCTTGCGCAATGCGGTGGACGCCATGGACGAGAGCGGCGTGGGCCGCGCGCTCGAAGTCGCCAGCGAGTGGGTCGAACGCGACGGCGAATCATGGGCCGGCCTCACCGTCCGCGACTCAGGCCCCGGCATCGCCCACGCCGTCCTCCCGCGTCTCTTCGAGCCCTTCGCCTCCACCCGCATGGACTCGCACGGCACGGGGCTCGGCCTCGCGGTCGCCGAGGGCATCGTTCGCGAGCACGGCGGCGTCGTCGTCGCCCGCAACCGCACCCCGCCCGACACCGGCGCCGAGTTCGAAGGCCTCCTCCCCGCCCAGGGCCCCCCCCCCCCCCCCCCCCCCCCGGGGCCCCCCCGCCGACCCCCCCCACGCGAGCAACCGCGACAAGGCCGAGGGCTACCATCCTCAGACCGACGCCAGCACCAACGCGGACCCATCCGCGAACGGCGTCGATCGCCAGCAGGAGCCCGACGCCCCGTGAACCAGGTGGTGGATGCCATTCCGTCGCTGTCGATCGTCGCCCTCGACGACGATGCCGACTTCCGCCAGTACATCGAGGGCGTGCTCGCCGCCGAGGGACACGAGATCCGCGTCGTCGCGACGCCGGACGAGCTCTACGAGGCCAACGAAACCCGCCTGCCCGACGTCGTGCTGCTCGACATGAAGATGGGTCGGCACGACGGCGCCCAGGTGCTCGACGAGATCCGCACCCGCTGGGAGAACCTCTGCGTCGTCGTCGTCACCGGCTACCCGTCGCTCGAGACGATGCGCAACACCTTCAAGCAGGACGTCTTCGACTACCTCTCCAAGCCCTTCAGCGTTGACGAGTTGCGCGCCACCCTGCGCCAAGCCGTCGAGACCTTCGGCCTGGGCGAACGTCCCCAGGACCGCCTCCGCCAGACCCTCGGCCGACGCATCCGCCTCGCCCGCACCGAGCGCGGCTGGACGCTCAAGGAACTCAGCGAGGCCTCGCGTGTCAGCGTCAGCCAACTCTCGAGCATCGAGCGCGGGGCGCACCTGCCCAGCCTCGAAAGCCTCCTGAGCGTCGCGGCGGCGCTCGACGCCAAGCCCAGCGCCTGGCTCACCGCCGCGGGCTTCTGAGTTGCGCTGCGCAGCCTCGATCAGTCGAGACAGTCCGTCCGCCCGAACTGAGCGCCGAACGCGCCGAAGTCGGCGCCGTCGACCTGGCCGTCGCTGTTGAAGTCGGCCGAGCACGTCGAAGGCAGTGGCGGGCGTATGGCGATCACCGCAGGATCGCTTGTCGCGCTGCCGCCCGCGTTGGTCACGAGCACCTCGTAGACGCCCACGTCCTGCGGCATCGCGTTGACGCTCAGCGTTGGCGACTGCGCGCCCGAGATGCTGCCGCCGTCGGTCAGCGGCACACCGTCCTTCGACCACTGGTACGTCAGCGGCGGGCTACCGAACACGGTGACGGTGAGCTCGGTGGTTCCGCCGCCAATCGGCAGGAGGACCACACGCTCCGGTTGGCCCGTGATGACGGGTGCGATGGGACACTGGTTCAGCAACACGCTGACGTTGTCGCTGTCTTGGTTCGCCGCGGCAAGGTCGGCCCGGCCGTCGCCGTTGAGGTCGCCGACCGCTACAGAGAAGGGGTCGGTGCCGACGCCGTAGAGCACATCGGCTGCGAAAGTGCCGTTGCCGTTGTTCGGCAACACGCTGATGTCGTCGAAGTCAGAGTTCGCCACCGCCAGGTCGGCGTCACCGTCGTCGTCCAGGTCTCCGATCGCCACCGAGATGGCCCCGAACCTCGCGCCGTAGAGCACGTCGACGGCAAAGGTCCCGTTCCCGTTGTTCAGCAACACGCTGACATTGCCGCCGAGGCTGTTCGCAACGGCGAGGTCGGCGTCGCCATCGCCATCGAGATCGCCGATCGCGACGGAGAAAGGCCCGTTGCCCGCGCCGTAGAGCACGTCGCTTGCGAAGGTCCCATTCCCGTTGTTCAGCAGCACGCTGACGTTGTCGCCCCCACCGAACAGGCCGCTATTCGCCACCACCAGGTCGGCGTCGCCGTCGCCGTCCAGATCTTCGATGGCCACGGCGGACGGCGCGTTGCCCGCGCCGTAGAGCACATCCGACGCGAACGTGCCGTTGCCGTTGTTGAGCAGCACGCTGACGTTGTTGCTGTTGAAGTTGGCCACGGCGAGGTCGGCGTCGCCATCGCCGTCGAGGTCACCGATGGCGATGGACCGCGGCGCGTCGCCCGCGCCGTAGAGCACGTCGGACGCGAAGGTGCCGTCGCCATTGTTCAGCAGCACGCTGACGTTGTCGGTGATCTGGTTCGCGACGGCCAGATCGGCATCGCCATCGCCGTTCAGGTCGCCGATCACCACGGACACGGGCGCGTCGCCCGCGCCGTAGAGCACGTCGGACGCGAAGGTGCCGTCGCCGTTGTTCAGCAGCACGCTGACGTTGTCGCTGTTGGCGTTCGCGACCGCCAGGTCCTCATCGCCGTCGCCGTCCAGGTCGCCGATCGCTAGGGAGAAGGGTCCGTTGCCCGTGTCATAGAGCACATCGGGACCGAAGAGGTCCTGCGGGTCGCACGACCCGGCGTGAGCCACGCCGCCCGCGATCAGCACGCCTGCCATCGCGACCATCCATCCGATCGCCGCGGGAGCACACCGCCCGCCCGTCCGCGCCGGGGTCGTCTTCGTCTCGGTCACCATCAGTCCGCGCTCCGTTCCGAAATGGGTGTAGGTCTTTGGTTCAGCGTCGCCGCGCAGCGATGGGCAACGGCCAAGCGCAGACTAGCCGCGTATCTGCTCAGCACCAATGCAGATTTCTCCGATGAACGCACAGTTCACGGACCGATCGCGATACCCCGCCACGCAAAGAACAACGCACGACTGCCGCGGCTCCAATAGCCGCGCCGCCACGTACACCAACCTCGCCGTTCCCCGCGTTGCGAACCCTTGCGTTATCGAGCAGCATCATTGAAAACGATTACGCTTGATTCCGATTGGGGAAGGCATATTTGCGGATCCAACCGATTGGTGGCACCGTATATTCGGTACCGGCCTCCTGTGCACAACGGCCGGCGAGACTCCTGTCAGACACGACAAACGGAAGGATTGTGAGATGTACAAGATTATCTCCGGTATCGGTGTGCTCGCCGTGTGCGGCGCCGCCACGGGTCAGACGTTCGACGATCGCATGGCGTTCGAGGCCGCCGCCGCGGGCGCGAACATCCCCCTCAGCTTCGAGTCCTTCGAAGGCCTCCCACTCGATCCCAGCTCGGCCCAGCGCGACACCGTCGCGGTCGACGACTTTCAGATCGACGCGGTCAACGAAGGGTTTACCTTCATCACGCCCCTCTCCGTGCTCGGCGCGACCGGGCCGGGCGGCACCTTCGCGACCGACGGCGATCAGCACATCAACGTCGGCTCGTTGTTCAACTCCGGCCAGAACAATGACGTCGTCGTCACCTTCACCTTCAACAGCCCCATCGCCGCCTTCTTCCTCGACCTGACCGACCTGCTGGGCCTCGACCAAGCGCTCAGCCCCCGCGCGATCCTCACCACCGATGCGGGCGACTCTCTCACCATCTTCGATGACGCCAACCCCGGCTCCGACCTCCAATCCGTCGGGCTCATCAACGCCGCGACCTTCACCGAAGTCACCATCCGCGCCACCGCCGGCGACAGCTTCGGCATCGACGCGGTGTCGTACGGCGTGCCGGCCCCCGGCGCCGCCGCGGTTCTCGCCGGTGCGGGCCTGCTTGGTCTCCGCCGCCGCCGCTGATGACATCTTCATCTGAGCGGATCACCCCGGGTCGGCCCGCCCGCAGGCGGGCCGACCTGTTTCGTCGCCCGCCGGGGCTCATCAACAAGCCCATTGGGCCTGAGCGCGAAGCGCGGTAGACTGGCCCGATGGCATCAGCGCGTCAGATCGCCCGCCTCGTGGCGACGACGGGGAGCATCAGCTCCGGGGCGGTCCGCACCGCTTTGGGCAGGACCGATGTTCCCGCCGGCGGACTGGCCATCCTGCCCGAGCTCGTCGGGCTGGTGGCTGAAACGGTCGCGGTCGCGAGCCACGCCGATCGCCAGACCGTCGAACGCGTGGGCAACTTCCTCGCCCGGCTCGTGCTGCGCTACGGCACCATGCGGCGCACCCTCGAGGCCCTCGCCGCCGGACGACGCCGACACGCGCTGATTTCCACCGAGAAGGCCCACGCCTGGAGCCAGGCAATGTCCGTCTCGGCCATGGCCATCGACGGCACCCTCAGCCGACACCAGTGGCTCCGCATCCATCTCGTCCGCTGGGCCACCGAACGAGGCGACGGCCTGCTCCAGCAACTCGCCGACTACGAAGCGTGGCTCGACGGCCCGCTCTCCGGCGCCGACGGCGAAGACGAAGTCCCGCTGCTCAAGGACGCCGCTTCCGACGCCTTCGCCGACGCGACGCGGGCCCGTGGACAATCGACCACGACCGACGCGCCGAAGCCGCCCGCCGGCTCCGAGACGCGCGCTCCCGCGAAGGATCCGCCCGCGGGCGACGAGCCCGCCCGCGCCGCGTCCGACGCGGCCGTGATGGCGCCCCCGGGCGCCGAGGCCCCGGCCTCCGGCGATCTCGGCCTCGTCCGCCGCGCGCTGGCCGACAAGCGCCCGGGCGACGCGATGCTCGCCGCCATCACCGAAGACGTCCTCACAGCCGCCAAGCGCCTGCGCACGAGCGAAACGCCCTTCGACCGGCTCGTCGCCGCCATTGCCTTACGCGACTTCGTCCGCGCCGAAGGCCTCATGCCCTGCCTGCGCGAGCTCGACAAGCTCGAACGCGAGACCATCACGGGCGACCGCTTCTACTTCGAGCACCGCTTCGAAGAGGCGCTGATCCACTACCGCACCGCCCGCGCCACCCGCGACGACCCACGCACGCGCCAGAACGTCGCCATGACCCTCCTCCGCCGCGAGCGCGGCGTCCGCGACGACAACCTCCGCGAGGCCTTCGACCTGCTCAACACCACCGTCTCCGAGCAACCCGCCGGCTCCGCCGATCGCGGCAAGGCGCTCGTCGTGCTGGGCATGTCGTGGATGCTCACCGGGGGCTCCGACCGCAGCCACGCCATGCACGAAGCCGTGCGCTGCTTCGAGCAGGCCGGCAACATCTTCGACCAGGCGCAGCAGGCCGACTGGTGGGCCGAGTCGCGCCTCCACCTCGCCCAGGCGTGGATCGAGATGCCCACGGGCGACCGCTTCACCAACGTCGAACGCGCTATCGCGTCCCTGCGCGAGACCGCCCGCGTCTGGACACGCGACAAGCACCCCGAACGCTGGGCCAACGTGCAGAACATGATGGGCCACGCGTGGGAACGCCTGCCAACAGCCGACCGCATGCGCACCCTCGAGCAGGCCATCCGCTGCTTCACCGCCGCCCTCGAAATCCGCACCCGCGACGCCCACGCCGTCCACTGGGCCCGGCTCCAGAACAACCTGGGCAACGCGTGGATCCAGTTCCCGGGAGGCGACCACAAGCAGAACGTCGAGCGCGGCATCGCGTGTCACCAGTCCGCCCTCGAAGTTTGGTCCGAGCTCGATCGCCGGGGCGAGTGGGGCGCCACGCAGAGCAACTTGGGCAACGCCTGGGCCCTGCTCCCCGCCGAGGACGACGGGCGGGAAAGGAACATGCGCCGGGCCATCGCCTGCTACCGATCGGCCCTCCAGGTGCGGACCCGAGGCTCTCACCCTGCCGAGTGGGCCGCGACGCAGAACAACCTCGGCTCGGCGCTCCTTCACCTGCCCATCACCGGTCGCGGCACGAACGTCCGCGAAGCCATCGAGGCCTTCGAAGCCGCCCTGACCGTGCGCACCCGCGAGCAGATGCCCGTCGACTGGGCCCGCACCCAGGCCAACCTCGGCCTGGCCTGGAGCAAGCTGCCCGGCGACCGTGAGGACCACCTGACCGAAGCCGTCGCCTACTACGAGAGCGCGCTGGAAGTCTTCAAGCCCGACAAGCACCCCGGCGCGCACAAGCACGTCTCCACGCGACTGCAGCGCGCCAAGGACGACCTCGCCAAGCTGGGAGCCATCCGTTGACCACCGCCGCCGCCCGACTCTTCCTCGCCTGCGCCCTCCTCATCACCCTCACCGCCTGCCAACGCCATCGCTCGCCCGAGTACACCCCGGAGACCGGCCTCGCCGGCCACTGGGAGCTCGTCTCCATCGACGGGCAGCCCATCACCAACGCTGACCCGCGCGAGCCCGTCTCGCTCACCATCGACCCCGACGGACGCGTCAGCGGCTTCGCCGGCGTCAACCGCTACGCGTCGTCGCTCGAGAACGCCGCCCTCACCGAAGGCCGCTTCCGCCTCGGCGGCGTCGGCACCACCCGCATGGCCGGCCCCCCCGAACTCAGGCAGTTCGAAGACCGCTACATCCAAACCCTCCAACGCGTCGATGGCTACCGCCTCACCGCCAACAAACTCACCCTCACCCGAGGCGACACCGACCGCCTCGTCTTCGAGTTGCACGAACCACCCGCGATCAACAATCCCTGAACCGAAAGCGACGTGCCACGGGTTGACCGCGCAGCGGCAACCCGCGCGCCCAAGCGTCCGCTTTACGACCAGCCGGGACCACTCGCTCCGCGCCACGCGGGGGAGCACGGGTTGCAAGCAACCCGTGGCACGATGATCGCGCCCTTACCCCGGCAACAGCTCCCCGAGCCCGTCCACCGTCTGCTCGCGATCGGCGCCCACCGACACCAGCCGGATCGGCACGCCGACGTACGCCTCGATGAACTCCAGATACCCCCGCGCGGGCGTCGGCAGGTCGTCCATCGTGCGCGCACCGCTGACTTCTTCGGCGAACCCTTCGAGCGTCTCGTAGACCGGCTTGGCCCGGGACAGATCCGCGGCGTCGGGCGGGAAGCGGTCGGTGCGTACGCCGCCCAGCTCGTAGGCCGTGCACACCTTGAGCTCGTCAAACCCCGCGAGCACGTCGAGCAGCATGATCGCCAGCGCGTGGACGCCGTTGACCATGGCGGCGTAGCGCACCGCGACGAGGTCGAGCCAGCCGCAGCGTCGCGGGCGGCCGGTGGTCGTGCCGAACTCGTTGCCCCGCTCGCGGATCCGCGCGCCGGTGTCGTCGTGCAGCTCCGTCGGGAAGGGACCGGCGCCCACGCGTGTCCCGTACGCCTTGACCACGCCGATCACCGCGTTGATCGCCGACCCCGGCACGCCCGTGCCCGCGGGGATGCCCAGCGCCGTCGTCGACGACGAGGTCACGAAGGGGAACGTGCCATGATCGACGTCCAGCAGCGTCGCGTTGGCCCCCTCGAAGAGCACGTGCTCGCCGCGCCGGAGCATGTCGTGCAGGAGGTACGTCGTGTCGTCGAGCTGAGGCCCGAGTCGACCCGCCACCTCACCGAGACGCTGCGCGAGCTCCGCGGCGTTCAGCGCTTCGGGCGGGGCGTTGACGATGGTGTTCCCGCCCGCCTTGAACGCGCACACGAGTTCCAGCCGCTCGCGCAGGAGCTCGGTCCTGAGCAGGTCGCCCGCGCGGATCGCCGTCGATCGCGCCGCCTTCTCGGCGTACGCCGGCCCGATGCCGCGCCGCGTCGTCCCGATCGCGCCCGACGTGGGCTTGCTCGGCCCCTGCTTGGCCGGGTCATCGAGCATCACCTCGCGCGAGGCGTCTTCCGCCTGGTGGTAGGGCATCACCAGATGCGCGCGATCGGAGATCGACAGGCGCGTCAGGTCCGCCCCCGCGCCCGCCAGCGCGTCGATCTCGCGCACGAGCGTGAACGGGTCGATCACCACGCCGTTGGCGATCACCGGGCGCGAGCCCTTGTTGAAGACGCCCGAGGGGATCAGGTGCACCGAGTGACGCTTGCCCCCGAAGACGATCGAGTGCCCGGCGTTGGCCCCGCCGTTGTATCGGACCACCGCCTGAAAGCGCGGGGCGATGGCGTCGATCACCTTGCCTTTACCCTCGTCGCCCCACTGAAGACCCACCACCGCGACGCCGCGCCCTGTGATCGCGGCCGTCAATCGGGGCGCCGGGCGTGCCAGATGGTCGCTCGGGCGGGGCTCGGATGATCCATGGTCGGCGGGAAGGTCTGACATAAGCGGTACGCAAACGCCCGTGGAGCGGTGGATTGTGCGGCCGGGCCACCAACGCGCCCGCGACTCGGCGTGAAGCACGCGGCCTCGCGCTCCGATGACCCACATGCAACGCGAGCATAGCGGCGGGAGCCCGGTCCGGTCAGGCTGTCCGCTCCGCACACCACCCCGCTCGGGAGCCGCCATGGATCAGGCGAACGCCGTCAGGATGATGTGTCCCAACCTCAAGTGCCGCGCCGTCCTTGCGGTCCCCGTCGAGGCGCGTGGGCGGCTTATCCGCTGTCGCAACTGCGGGAGCAAGATCATGGTCCCGCAAAAGGCGGCGCCCAAGGCCCAACCCGCCAAGCCCGACGCCGCCTGACCGGCGCGAGCGCCACGCATTCACAGTTTCGGGTTCTCGTCATCCTCGAAGTCGAAGTCGAAATCGAAGACGCTGCTGTCTTCCGCGTTGCCTTTGAGCAGGCTGCCCATGCCCGTCTCGCGCGCGATCGTCTCGTCCAGGTCGGTGTCCGCGTGCGAAGCCCCCGAGTCGTCGTCGCTCGAATCCGCGACCGTCGGCGAGCCCGCGGGAGGCGTCGCCTCCATGTCGACGTCGCCCCCACCGCCCGCCGGCGCATCCACCTGCGCCGGCTCGCCGTTGATCTGCACGACGATCTGCACCGGCCCCACCGCCAGCGTGTCGCCCGCTTGCAGCTCGGCCTCGTCTTCAATCCGCTGGCTGTTGCGGTACGTCCCGTTCGCCGAGCCCAGATCCTTCACCCGCAGCGTGCTCTGCTCGCAGATCAACTCGCAGTGCTGACGCGACACCGAGGGCAGCGGGATCCGCAGCGAAGCGTTGTGGTGCCGACCCACTACGTACCGACCGACCTTCAAGCCGAGCGTCTTCTTGCTGCCATCGGCCTTGAAGACGATGAGTCGAATCGCGGACTGGACCTGATCGGGCATGGGCGGGTCTATCCTCTGTTCATTCCTGCCTCGCGAGAGGCGGTCGCGACGGCCTCCGGAAGGTAGGGAGCCCGGCGAGCATGACCCCCCAAACTACCGACATCACGGTCAACGGGCAATCCGCGCCGGCAGAAGCCGCAGCCGGCCCGACGCCGACCGCCCTCACCCCCCTTCAGGCGCTCCAGACGCCCCCGCGTTCGCTCTACATCCACATTCCGTTCTGCTTTCACAAGTGCCACTACTGCGATTTCTACAGCTTCGTCGACTCCCGGGATCGCCAGGAAGCCTTCACCAACACCCTCATCCGCGAACTCGACACCCTCGCCGAGCACACCAGCCGAGCCGCTGACCGCTCTCGCCCGCCCCTCGACACACTCTTCGTCGGCGGCGGCACGCCCACCCTGCTCCGCACCCCTCTCTGGCAACGCCTCCTCGACGCGCTCCACCAGCGGTTCACCATCACCCCGGACGCCGAGTGGACCGTCGAGTGCAACCCCGAGACCGCGACACCCGAGTTGATGGAAACGCTCGCCGCCGGCGGCGTCAACCGCCTGAGCATCGGCGCCCAGACCTTTAACCCGCGCCATCTCAAGACCCTCGAGCGCTGGCACGACCCCGCCAGCGTCCCCAAGGCGTTGCAGATCGCCCGCGAGGCCAACATCAACCGCCTGAGCCTCGACCTCATCTTCGCGATCCCGGGCCAGACGATGGACGAATGGCTCGCCGACCTCCGGGCCGCCATCGACCTCGGCTCAGGCCACATCTCGGCCTACGCCCTGACGTACGAGCCCAACACCGCGATGACCAAGCGCCTCGAGCGCGGCGACTTCGACCCCGCCGACGAAGACCTCGAAGCCGACATGTACGAAGCCACCGTCGAGGCGCTCGCGGCGAGCGGCTTTGCGCGGTATGAGGTGAGCAACTTCGCCCGCAACGACGCCGACGGCTGCCCCTGCGCGCACAACCTCGCCTATTGGCGCAACCACCAGTGGCTCGCCGCCGGCCCCTCGGCCTCGGGTCACCTGGCCGGCTGGCGTTGGAAGAACATCCCCAACCTCACCCGCTGGATGCACGGCGTGCACTCCACGGGCGCTTCACCCGCCATCGACCTCGAGCCACCCGACCCGAGGCGCGCGCTGGCCGAGCGCATCATGACCGGCTTGCGCTTGACGGAGGGGCTCGAAGTGGCCGAACTCCAAGCCACCGCGACGCCGCTCGACGCCTGGCCCGCCCTCGAACGCCGCGCCCAACTCTGGACCGACCGCGGCCTGCTCACCCGCACCCCGACCCATTGGCGCCTCACCAACCAAGGCTGGCTCCAAGCCGACGGCATCGCCAGCGACCTGATGAGCACGCTCGACCTTGAGCAACCAACCGACGCGTGCCACTGACCCGGCTTTGCGGGTCAGTGCTTCGACGGGCACCAAGCACACTGACCCCGCAAAGCCGGGTCAGTGGTACCCAAACCCTCTTCCCCCACTGCCTCCACCCTGCCTCTTTTCCGTGTCCTCCGTACCCTCCGTTTCTCCGTGTACTGCCTTTCGGAAACCCCAAAAACAAACAAGCCGCCCATCGGCGGCTTGATCATCGATTACCAAATCCAGCAGGCTCACGCCGCGCCGGACTTCTCCGTTTTGCGGTTCGCCAGGTCCGTCACGTAGAACGGGCGGGGCGAGGCGTCGTCGGCGGGGAGCAGGTGGACCTTCCGCCCGTCCCACAGCACGGTGCCTTCACAGAGGGCGAAGAGCGTGTCGTCCTTGCCGCGGCCGACCTGGAAGCCGGGGACCCACTTCGTTCCGTTCTGGCGCACGAGGATGGAGCCGGCGGTGGCCCGCTCGCCGCAATACTTCTTGACGCCCAGGTACTGCGGGTTGGAGTCGCGCCCGTTCTTCGACGAGCCCTGTCCCTTTTTGTGCGCCATGACGAACCTCGGTGATGCAGCGGGGAGAGGCGGACCCGGACGGGTCAGCAGACAGCCGCCGGGTTCACGCCCGGCCGGGCGGAGAGTCTAGCCGCGGATCTCGCGGGTTCAAGCGGCCGACCGATCCTTACCCTTCCGCCCGCAGGAAGCACCCCCGCAGCCGGAGCACCGGCGGGCGGTTGCCGTCCTGGAAGGCATCGACCGCCCGCTCCGGCGTCAGCCCCACCGCGCGGAAGACGCCCTCGAACTCTCCTTGGGTGAAGGGGAAGGGCGGGCCCTTCACCTCGTCCAGCGGCTCGTCGGCCTCGCGGCCGCGGGCGATCGCCAAGACGCGGCCGTGCGGGGCGATGAGCTCCGCGACGCCCGCCGCCAACTCCTCGCGGTACCGCGGCGGCAGGGCCTGAAGCGTGTGGATCTCCACCGCCAGGTCGAATCGGTGCCGCCATCGGCTCGGCAAATTCCGCAGGTCGGCGACGTGGACGTTGCCCGCGAGGGTCGGATGCAGTCGCTGGGCGGCTTCCACGGCCGCGGCGCTGGCGTCGAAGGCCGTCACGTCGTATCCACGTTCGGCCAAGGCCGCGGCGTCATGCCCCAGGCCGCAGCCCACCACCGCCACCCGCGCCCCGCAGCGGATCAGCCCGCTCGCCCGGGCGTTCAACCACGCGACCAGCGCCGGGTTAGCCCGGGCGTGGCTCCACGGGATCCGCGCCGGGTCGCCCGCGGCGTCGGCGTAGACCTCCTCTACGACCCGCAGCGCCTCCTCGATGGTCGTCTCGGCGCCGATCGCGCGGGTCAGCCGCTCGCGAGCCGCGGCGTCGGGCAGATCGGCGGTGGCGGGAGAGGGGGGCGTGTGGGCCATGGCGTCGCCTCCGGATGAATGCGTGGTCCGCGGCCGCGGCCCGCGCCACACCCAACCTACCTTCCATCCGCCGAATCGCCCAACGGAAAACTGGGCAATCCGGCTGGCCGACCCGATCACATCCCGATCACCCGGCCTGTTCCGGGGAGGCGTGGGCCCCCGTCGACGCGTAGATGTCGTACGAGAGCAGGCGGCACGGCAGTTGGGCGTTGTTGAAGGGCAGCCAGCGGTCGGCCTTCAAGCCAACGCGTTTGGCCAGTTCGCGCGAGCCGGTGAAGACGTGGCCCGTCCAGCCCGGGCAGCGCTGTTTGAAGAAGTCGCCGATGCGGGCGTAGGTCTGTTCGAGCTCGTCGTGCTCGCCCATGCGCTCGCCGTACTCCGGGTTGAGGATCACGTCGCCGGGCGATTCGGGGATGGGCGTGTCGGCGAAGTCGCAGACGCGAAACTCGATCAGATGGTCCACGCCCGCGGCCTGGGCGTTCTTCTTCGCCGCTTCGACCGCCTTGGGATCGTGATCCGTCGCGATGATCGGCGCGGGGTCGGCGCTGCGCTTGTCCTTGTGCGCCGAGCGGCGCGCCTCGGCCCATCGTTCTTCGACATCCAGCGTCGTGTGCAGGAAGGAGTAGCCCGAGCGCAGCAGCCCCGGCGCACGCCCGGTGCCGATGAGCGCGGCTTCGATCGCCAGCGTCCCCGCGCCGCACATCGGGTTCACCAGCGGGCGCGAGCCGTCGTACCCGATGCCCAGCAGCACCGCGGCCGCCAGCGTCTCGCGCATCGGCGCGAGGTGCGGGATGCGCCGATACCCCCGGTCAGCGAGCCAGCGCCCCGTCGTGTTGAGGTACACCCACGCGCGGTCGCCCTTCCAGTACAGGTGGATCACCAGCTTCGACTTGTCGGCGCCCGAGTCGGGCCGACGCCCGGTCTGCTTGGTCATGCGGTCGACGATGGCGTCCTTGAGCACGAGGTTGGGGTACATCGAGTTGTTGATCTTGGGGTTGTCGACGTTGGAGGTGATGCTGAAGTAGCCGTCGGCGGGGGCGAGCGACTCCCAAGGGTAGGACGAAGCGTGCGTGTACAACGCCTTGGGCGAGGGGCAACGGAAGCGCGTGAGCATCCACATGACATGCAGCCCCGTGCGCAGGCGCAGGTTCAGCGCCATGCACTCGGCCAGCGTCGCGCCGACGCTGACCGAGACCGCGTCGTCTTCCTGGACCTCGAGACCGAGCGCCTCGACCTCTCGACGCAGGTGGGGCGTGACATGCTCGGAGCAGGTGATGCGAGTCAACGCCCGCTTGTCAGGGTTGGCAGCCTTCACGCCGGACGATACGACGTGTTCCTTGATGGACCAACGCACCGGCGGCAAGCCGCCGGTGGCATCCACGCGCGCACGCTTCAAACCCCTCCCCTTCTTCTCCGTGTCCTCTGTCCTCTCCGTTCCTCCGTGTACCGCCTTCCCTTCAGCCGATGATCGACCGCCGATGTTTGACGTAATCCCAGAGGACGAAGCGATCGAGGTCGTCGCCGCCCGTGAAGAACACGCGGCCGCCGGAGTGCTGGGCCACCCTGTGCGCGAACTGCACGTCCTCCGACGACTGGCTCCAGCTCGGGATCAGGAAGATGTTGATGGTGATGCCCTCGCGCTTGCACGCCAGCGCCTCGCGCATGGTGGCGCTTTCGGTGAGCGGGTCGGGCGGGTAGAGGAGGTAGAGATGCTCGCCCTCGAAGTGGGCGGTCGGCAGGCCGTCGGTGATGAGCATGATCTGGCGGTTGGGCGTGTCCTGGTGCGACAGCATCTGGCGGCTCAAGCGCAGCGCGTGCTGGATGTTCGTGAAGTGCGGTGGGAGCATTTCTTCGGTGACGTTCGGGTCCGACAGATCCGCCCGCAGACGCACGACGGGCTGGCGGATCGTCACCGGCTTGGGCATGAGCTCCACGACGCCGCCCGGCGGGACGAGCTTGGCGATCGAATACATCTCGAAGAAGAAGAGCCGATCGCCGGGGTATTCAGAGCGGATGAGCCCATCGAGAGCGAGGCCCATGCGCTTGGCGTCGACGTACTGCCCGCCGTGACGCATGGAGCCGGACATATCCATGATGACCGCGGTGGCGCACTTGGGCGTGTTGCGCGTGCGGTGGATCTCGATGTCCTCGGGCCGCAGCGTCAGGCGCCCGGGGTTGTCCATCTGTACCCCCGACTGTCGGATCAGCGCGTTGGTGAACGACTGCGGGATGTCCATGTTCGCCGCCGAGTCGCCGAACTCATACGCCTTGGTCGTCGGCAACTCCACGGCGCCTTCGCCCGCGATGGGCCCGGCATGACGGCCCGACCGCGCGGCTTGCAAATCGGAGAAGATCGTGCTCAGCAGCTTGCCCTGGAAGAGCTTGTACGCCTTGGGCGTGAGCCGGTAGCCGCCGCCGGCCTCCTCCTCGAGACCCTGGCGGCGCGCCTCTTCGCGCATCATCTCCTCGACCTGCTTCTGGAACCCCTGGAGTTGTTCGACGTCGGCGTCTTCGACGAACTCGCGCAGCTCGTCGAGGTCGATCACGGCGATCTTGGCGTTCTTCATCGCCTCTTCGAGTTGCTCGAGCAGCTTGTCGATCGTCTCGAGTTCCTGCTTCACCTCCAGCGCCTTGGGCACGTCCATGTCGGTGCGCCCCGTGAAGTGGTACTTGGCCGCGAGATCCTCCACCTGGTAGCGCTCGCCCAGCGTCTCCATGAGGTGCAAGAGCCCCACGGCGACGGGCGACTGCTCGCCCTCGGGCGTCTCGGCGACGCGGTACCAGAGCTTGCGCATCTGCCGCGGGCTTTCGTTGACGACGGCTTCGTCGATCGCTTCGCGTATCTCGCGATCGTCCGCTCGCTCGCGCACGCGCTCGGCGCCCTCGCGGTACGCGCGCTCGGCGGTCCGCTGCACCGCCTCCGTCTCGTACGTCGCGAGGATCTTCGCCTTGCGCTCTTCGAGCAGGCGGCGGATGGCGTCGAGAGACGGGCCGAGGCCGGCGATCTGCGACGGGTCGATCTTCACCGCGTCGGCGAGCTCTTCGGGCGTGAGCCGACGCGCCGAGCCGTACCGCATCATGTGCTCGAACGCCGCCGAGGCCATGTCGGGCGGCGGCGCGGTGGGCGAGGGGTACTCCGAGGGCGTGTAGCCGAGGTAGGTGTGGATGATGCCGCCGAGCGTGCGCCGTGGCTTGGACTTGTCGCCTTCATGCGCGCTCATAGCTGGTACTCGACGACGCCGAAGCGTTCGGCACGGCTCACCTTGTCGCTCGCCCAGAGACCCGCGAGCACGAACTCCACGCAGCTCGCCCGCACCGCGGCGTCGTCGCTCGCGTTCACCTCGAAGGCCTTGTCCCACACGGGCGGCACACGCTTGAGCATCTCGGCGTAGTGGGCGCTGGGGAGCGTGTCGCCGACTTCGATGCGCGTGCCCTCGGCGAAGAGTTCGGCGATCTCAGCGAAGCCGTGCTCGCTGACGTACTCCTCGAAGACGTTGCGGATGGCCTCGGCGAAGATCGCGTCGAGCGCTTGCCGCTCCGTGAGCTGGTGTGACGACATCAGGTCCAGCTCGAGCTTGCCCGCGGCCGAGGCGTGGAAGTGGGCGAGGTCGGAGATGCGCGGCACCGCGGGCGTCGGCTCGCGCTTGCTCGCGAGCTTGATGGCGCGCTGGCGGGCGCTGGCGACCATCGTGCGGTAGTTCGCGATCGAGAACCGCGCCGAGACGCCCGACTCCTGATCGACGTACGCGCTCGTGCGCGCCACGCGGGCCATCTCCTCGCACACCTCGAGCATGAACCGCGGCACCTGCACGGGGAACTCGCCCCCGAGGTCGGTGTCGGACTCGCTCAGGATGATCTCGATGCCCAGGTCGCGCTCGCGCGGGTAGTGCGTGTGGATCGTCGTGCCGATGCGGTCCTTGAGCTGCGGGATGACCTTGCCCGAGCGGTTGTACGTGCTCGGGTTGGCCGAGAAGAGGATGAGCACATCGAGGTCAAACGAGACCGGGTAGCCGCGGATCTGGATGTCGCGCTCTTCCAGGGCGTTGAAGAGGCCGACCTGCACGAGTTCGTCGAGGTCGGGCAGTTCGTTCATCGCGAACATGCCGCGGTGCATGCGCGGCACAAGACCGAAGTGCAGCGCGTCCTCCGTCGACATGCTCACGCCCGAGGCGAGCTTGGCGGGGTCGATCTCGCCGATGATGTCGGCGAACTTCGTCCCCGGCGCCAGCCGCTCGGCATACCGCTTCTCGCGGCTCCACCAGGCGATGGGCAACTCCTCGGGCGAGCGGTGCCCGATGGCGGCCTGGCCCATCGATGTGATCGGGTGCGTCGGGTCTTCGTGCACCGGACAACCGGGCAGGTCGAGGTACGGCACCCACGGGTCGAGGAAGTCGCGCAGGCGGCGCATCAGGCGGCTCTTGGCCTGGCCTTTCTCGCCGAGGAAGAGCAGGTCGTGCCCCGCGAGGATGCCGTTGACGAGTTCGGGGATGACGGTGTCGTCGTAGCCGACGATGCCAGGGAAGAGCTCATCGCCGCGTTTGAGCGCCTCGACGAGGTTGTCGCGCAGTTCGTCTTTGATGGTTTTCGAGCGCCAACCGCTGGCCTGGAGAGCGGCGAGCGTGCGGATGTCGGGCGCGTGGTCGGTCATGCGTGCGGTTCCCCGGCGTGGTGCGGATCGAACGCTAGGCGCGGCCGGCAGGCGCCCAAGGCTCGCGACGCACATCGGTGCGCCGGCTGCCGGAAACACGTTTGGCGGAAACCTGTACTCCAACCGGGCAAGCCCCCGCATCGACTACGCGCTGCCGACGCCGGACTCGACCGCGCCGGGCGCCCGCGCACCGCACTCCGGACACACCGCCCCGCCTGGCAGCCCAACGCGGTCGTACCCGCACCCGGCACAAACCGCGAAGTCGACCGGCTCGCGGGTGACCCTCTCGGTCTCCAGCGGCACCCGCACCACCACCGTCGCGACGAGCGCCGGCAACTGCAGCGTCAACATCGACGCCAACAAAGGCGCAGACCAACCACTGAAGAAGTACCACGCGAGCCCCGCGACCGGCAGAATCGCGACCGACGCCACCACGCGCGAGAGTTGTGGGTCCGACTCCGAGCGCCGCGGCGACGCGGCATCGAGCACCTGCGCCAGCAAGAGTGCGGGCAAGCCCAACACCACGCCCATCGCCGCGAAGAGTGCCACGAGAACAACGCCGCCCACCAACACGACCGGTGCCCACGCCGTCAACAAAGACAGGTTCCAGCCCAGCACCACAAGCAGCACGACGACACCGACGCCCGCGTTCATCTCGAACGTTCGGCGCACGCGCCTGGGCAGCAGTTCGCTCGATGCCGCAACGGGCCCGGTTTCCCGCTCGCGGCCGCTCGCGCTCACGAGTCTCAGACCCCGGCGAACTGGCGCTTGACCTGTTCGTCCAGCTCCATCCGATCACCCGAAATATCGCGCTCGTCCGTGGGCCGCGGCCACTCCACACGCACCCGCGCATCGAACAGCTCGAGCAGTTGCCGCAGTTGCCGCTCGACCGAACGCCGTGCCTCCTCGGCGTAGCGCTGCTCGCTGCGCTGAAACAGTTCGGCCGCCTGCTCGCGCGCCGATTCCATGAGATCGGCCTGCGTCTGCGCCGTCATGGGGATGACGTCCACCAAACCCATGATCCGCCCGGCCTGGATGTCGTACGGCTTCACGTCGGCGAGGCGTAGCGTGCCCTCCACGTCGGGCAGACGGATCAGGAAACAGTCTTCCGCCTCCTGCACCACGTCCTCCGGACGCAGGCGGTTGAGGTCGATGAAGTACTGCTTGTCGAACGCGAAGATCATCGCGATCTTCGCCTGGCTCATCACGATCGGGGGCAGCCAGCCCCACCCGCGCGTCATCGTCGCGATCTCCTTGGCGTGCACCTCCAGCCCCACCAGCTTGCCCACCGCCCGCACGCGCTCGGTCACGAGGTCCGTCGCTACCACCTGCGTCGGCGCCTTGCGCCCCGACCGGCGTACGAGCAACAGCACCGCACCGACGGTCACGCCGCCCAACGCAACCCCGGCAATCAACAAAAGAGCTTCAGTCATGCGTCATTGTTGGTCGGAAGCGGGCGCGGCGCGTTTCAGACGTCCCGACACCCCTCGCAGACGCAGTGAGAGCGGTTCTACGCCTATTCAGGCCCCGGTGGTCTGGGCCGCGGCGGCTTCTTCGGGCGAACGGTCCGCCACCTCGAAGGAACGGATCAGGCAGTTGCCCGCCGCCGCCGCGAACGCCAGACCGAGAAAGAACCCCGTCACGACGCCCGCCGCCACCGCGAGCTTGCCAAACGTCCCCGCCTGCGGCGGCAGGCCGGCGAGGTACGCCAAGCCCGCGAGGATCGCCCCGAGCACGGCCCCCGCGCCCGCCGCTCGAATCAGATACCACACCGACCGCTCGGGCCGCCGCGACCAGACGTGCACCGCGGCGCACACGATCGCTATCAGCCCCACCCCGAGCGACGCGATCATCAGCGGCATCATCCGCACGCCGGCGTACACCTTGAACTGACTGGCCTCGCCCCGACCCAGCAGCGTCGCCGGCAACTGAGGCTCGCCCAACGCGCCGAGCACCACGAAGGGCCCGGCGCAGGTCAACAGCGCCAACGCCAACGCATCGTTCGTACCGCCACGCACAATCCGCACCCCGAGGAATCCCGCCAGCGCCGCGCTGATCGCAAACAGCACGTCGAAGAAGGCCGGGCGGTTATCCACCCCCTCGATCATCGTGAGCGCGAGCACGCCCAGCGCCAACACGCCCCCGAGCGCCAACACCCCCCCGCCCACCAGCGGGGCGCTCGTGCGCACGATCCGCGCCAGCGGCATCACCGCGGCGCTCGCCTTCGGGCCCAGCCGCTTCCGCGCGGCGTCGTCGCTCGTCTGACTCGTCGGATCGCTGGTCATCCACTCACTCGCGTCGCTCGCCTGTACCGGCGGAAGGCCATCGTACGCCCATCCGCTCCCCTCGGTTCGTCGCTCCGTCACGCCGCCTTCAGCGCCCGCGTCGCCCTGTTCCGCCCCGCCCGCTTGCTCGCGTACAAGGCCTGATCCGCCAGGCGTTTGAGGTGCGCCGTGTTCTGCGCGCCGTGCTCACGCACCAGCGCGATCCCCGCGCTCACCCCGGGCCAGGGCGCCGCGAGGCCCGCGCCCGCCGGGTGACGCGCGAACAGGTCGATGATCCGCTTCGCCGCCGCCTCGGCCCGCGGCCCGTCCGTGCCCGCCATGACGAGAAAGAACTCGTCGCCTCCGATGCGCGCCGCCAAGTCGCCCTCGCGGATGTGGGCCCCGAGCAGATCGCCGATGATCTTCAACGCTCGATCCCCCGTCTCGTGCCCGCAGGTGTCGTTCAGACGCTTGAAGTGGTCGAGGTCCATCGCGATCAGCGCAAGCTCCTCGCCCGTCGCGCGCGCCTGATCGATCAATCGCTCCAGCGCACCATCGAATCCCCGCCTGTTGTAGAGGCCTGTCAGCTCATCACGCTCCGAGAGGTGCTGGAGATGGGCCGTCCGTCGCGACGCCTCGCGATGCACCAGCGCGTCGAGCTCGCGCCGCAGCCGCGCCGCCTCGAGCCGGTCGCGGTGGGCCGAGGTGAGCGCGCCGTGCACCGCCCGTGCCAGCGGCCCGAGGAGCGGGTCGTCGCCCTCCTCGAGCAGACGCTGGAACGAATCCGCGCGATCACTCGTGGCCAGCGTCCGGATCCGCCCGATGATGCGCTCGCGCCGACCCAGCGTCGACGTTGCCGGCCGCACGACCAGAGGCCGCGCCACGCACACCCCAACGAACAGGCTCAGCCCCAGCCCCCCCAGCAATGCGCCCGCGGTCGGCGCACCGACCGCGAGCATCGCGAACGCCGATACCGCCTGCAGCGCGCACACCAGCATCACCAACGCCCCCACACGCGACGCGACCACGACGCGGGCCGACGGCTCGACGGCCCCGTCCACCGGCGCTCCAGACTGGTCTGGCCCGTGTTCCACGGTTGCGCCATCGGCGGCTCGGCCCGCCCACTTTCGAGCGGCTGCACCCCTCATGTGTCCCGACAACCCCCCCGCCGCCGTTCCCCGATCGCCCACCGCCGTGAACCGAGGGTTTACACCCCGACCGGGTGCCACACCGTTTTCATCTCAACCAACGGCTCGATGACCCAGGGCGATTCTCGGACCCCGTTGTCGTACCACTCATCGTCATTCACCGTCATCGTGCGCACCCGCTTAACGTTCTCGCTCGCGCCGCCGCGGAGCGTGCGCGCAACGTCATCGCCCACGTTCGCCGCGGTGACGGCCGCGATGCCCCGGTGCTCGGCGATCCACGACGCCAACTGCTCCGGATCACCCGTGAGGATGTTCAGCACGCCCGCCGGCACGTCGCTCGTCGCGCAGACCTCGCCCAACACGCTCGCGGGCACCGGGTTGCCCGGGCCGGCGACCGCGACCACCGCGTTCCCCGCGCACAACGCCGGCGCCACCAGCGACACCAGCCCAAGCAGGCCCGGCGACGCGCCGCACACCGCGACCACCACGCCTGTCGGCTCCGGCGCGGTGAAGACGTAGTACGGACCGTTGACCGCGTTGCAGCAGCCCAGCACCTGCGACAGCTTGTCCGTCCACCCCGCGAACGCCACCAGACGATCCACCGAAGCCTCCACCTCACGCCTCGCCTGCGACTCAGCCACCGCCCCGGTGATGGTCAACGCCTCGACCATCTCGCTCCGCTTGCCCTCGAGCATCTCGGCCATGCGGTAAAGGATCTGCCCGCGGTTGTAGGCGGCCCGAGCCGCCCATCCCGCCTGCGCACCGTCGGCGACACGCACCGCGTCGCGCAGGTCCTTGCGCGACGCCCGGCAGGCGTGCCCCGCCGTGCGGCCCGAGCCATCGACGACGGGCAGCGTGCGCCCCGACTCCGAGCGCGGGAACGCGCCGCCCACATACATCTTCCACGTCTTCATGATCGGCAGTCGCGTGCTCATCGGGGCCCCAGTTCCAGAACGCGTGCGCAGTCTCACGCACCTGCGCAGGATACCCCTCGGGGCCGGCCCGCGTCGTCTGTACAGTGCACTGATGACCGTTCCGGGCCGCCCATCCAGCCTCCGGGCCTTGCGTATGCGTTCCCGCGCCCACGCGGCGCGTCCGGCCCAGGACGACCAGCCGGACGAACCTGCCGCCACACCCTTCGACCTCGAGAACGCCAGGCTCCTGCTCGAGCAGGTGCGCTACCTCGTCGACGACGAGCGCAGCTTCGGCGAGAAACTCGTCAGCGACCGCAAGATCAAGCTCTCCGTCCTCGCGATCATCGCCGGCCTCGGGCTGCTGCGACCGGAGTTCGTCGTCGTCCTGCTCGAGCTGCTCACCTCCGGCACGATCCCGGGCTGGATCGCCTGCGTCGTGACGGCCTTCACCGCATGGGCCTTGCTCTCGGCGCTGGTGCTCGTCCTCGCCGAGGCACCCGTCCTGCGCCGCTCGACGCTGCTGAATCCATCGGACGCCGAGAGCACGCCCGACGCCGACACGCCGGACGATGCGAAGGCGGATGAGGACGAGGACGACGACTCCGACGACGACGAGCAGGAGCTCTTCGACCCGCAGGTGACCTTCTCCGCCGCGCTCACCGTGCTCTACGGCGAGCCTTCCGAGCCCGACGACTGGCCCGACGCACTCGCGGGCATCCGCCGGCGCGTCGAGGAGTATCGCCTGGCTTATGCGCGGCTGGCGTGGAAGAACCGGCGCGTGCGTAAACGCCTCGAGCGCGGCACGAGCCACTTGATCCTCGGTTTCGTGGGCGTCATTATTCTTCTCGTGCTCGGCTCAGCCGCGAGCCTCGACGATGGTCACGGTTCGGCCGTGGCCCCGACGAAGGCTCCGAGCACGGAAGGACCGCCCGATGCGTGAGCGCACGAAACCCATCAAGCCGGTGCATCGCAAGGCAGAGAAGCCCTCGCGCCGCGGGACCGGCGACGCGGACTATCTGCGCGAGCTACGCCGCGAGAACGCCGCCCTCCTGCGCGACGAGCGCGACAGGCGGGCGCGTGAGCAGGCGAGCTTCTGGGGGCGCCTGCTGAGCCGCATCGCGGTGCCCTGAGCGTCGATCCGTCTCTCACCGCACGCGCCGGTCATCCAGCACGCGCACCGTCATCTCGACGTGAGCCGTCACCGTGAGCTCGCCCGCCTCCACGGGCGTCGGCGCCGAAGCCGCGGCGTCCATCTCCATCCGCGCCACGCCGCGCATCATCGGACGCGGGCCCTGCGTGTCGCCCTCACGCACCTCGACGATGTCGCCCAGCGGGCGGCCAATCGCCTCGGCGAGCGCCTGCGCGCGCTGCCGCGCGATGCGCATCGCCCGCTTCAACGCCTGCTGGTACAGCTCCTCGCGGTTGCTGAGCTCGAAACTCACGCCGCTCATGTCGTTGGCGCCGGCCTTGATCGCCGCGTCGATCACCGGGCCGATCGTGTCGATGTCCGTCGTCACGCGGATGGCCGCGTAGCTCTGGTAGCCCGTCAGCTCGCGCTCGTCGCGATCGCGGCGGTAGGTGTACTGCGGGCTCAGGCTGATCGACACCGTCTGCACCTGCTCGTCCTCGGCGCCGGCCTCCTTGACGGCCTTGATCACCGCGTCCATCACGCGATTCGTCTCGCCCTGCGCGGCGCCGGCGGTGTCGCGCGTGAAGCGCACGCCCACGGTCGTGCTCGCGCGGTCGGGGCGTGCGGTCACCTCGCCGGGGGCTGAAACCGTGATAAGGGTCGGCGCTTGGGCCTCGTCCGACTGAGCCCGCCGACTCTCCGACGCCGCCCGCCGCGCAACGCGCTCAGCGACGAGCGTCTGTTCGTCCGGCTGGTTCGCCGCCACGATGAGGTCGCTGGCCATGGACCATGCCTTCGGTTCCGCCGGCGCCGTGAACGTGGTCGCGCCCGCTACCGGGAGTCGGAACACGGTTTCCGCCTGTGCCGCGTCCAACACGATCGGGGCATTGCCCCAACCGGGCCCGTACCGATACACCCCCTCCAGGATCAC
Source organism: uncultured Phycisphaeraceae bacterium (assembly GCA_964440605.1). Lineage (GTDB taxonomy): Bacteria > Planctomycetota > Phycisphaerae > Phycisphaerales > UBA1924 > CAYTSW01. Next base: position 68,075 of record CAYTSW010000003.1, read on the forward strand.
ACGCGTCCCGTCGCGGTACAGCGGTCGGAAGACGCCCAGCGAGCCCTCCCGATACAGCAGATCGGCGATCTGCTTGCTCGTGGCGGGCGGCAGAACGCCGGCCCAACGCTCAAGCGTCGCGCTGCGCACGTCGCCGATCGTGTACGCGGGCAGGCGCGACGCGACGGCCTGGGCGGGCGGTCCGGCGTGGACCGCTCCGGCCCACACCGACACCAGACAGACGACCGAAGCGACGACAAGCGGCATGCGCATGGTGATCTCCTTCTCCCTGTGTATAGGTGGGCGGCGCGGGTCGGGTTCGCCCTGATCTCGGCCGGTGCGGGTCCCGATGGCGGCCGCGTCCGGCGTCGGGGCTCAAAACGACATCGGGCGGGCCCTGGAGGCCCGCCCGTGTCGGTGTGCCGTCGGTGCCCCCAACGCGGGGGCGGTGTGTGCCGGTTCGCGGGTCGCCCGTGGCGGATCAACCCGGCGGGTGCCTCCGGCGGCGTCTAGGGCCGCCGGGGGCGGGTCACATGAGCGTGGGAGCGGCGGGAGCCGCCTTCTTGGTGGCGCGCTTGCGGGCCTTCTTCTTGGTCCCCCGCTTTTTGGTGGCCCGCTTCTTGGTCGCACGCTTCTTCGAGCGCTTCTTGGCCGTCTTCTTCTTGGCCTTCTTTTTGGTGGCCCGCTTCTTGGCGGCCTTCTTCTTGGTCTTCTTCTTCGTGGCACGCTTCTTGGTCGCACGCTTCTTCGTGGCCCGCTTCTTGGAGGCCTTCTTCTTGGTCTTCTTCTTCGTGGCACGCTTCTTGGTCGCACGCTTCTTCGTAGCGCGCTTCTTGGCGGCCTTCTTCTTCGACGCCTTCTTGGTCGAGCGCTTCTTGCTGGCGCGCTTCTTCGACGTCTTCTTCTTCGCGCGCTTCTTCGTGGCGCGCTTCTTGGCAGTCCTCTTGGCCATGGGAGACCTCCTCAAAGGTTCGGAGCACGAGGAAAGTCAGCACACACGGACACCGTGGCACACATTGTGGAAAACTGTACCGCTATCGGTACACCCCGTCCAACGCCTTCAACTTCTTGCGCACTTCTCCACGCCCACCACCACCGCTGCCAACGAAGCGCTCCGTCGGCGCTCGGCGCGTCAACGGTTCAGGGAATCGACCAACCCGTCGAGCCCGCTCCCGTTCACACGGTTGTACGCCTCGAGCGCCGCCGCGTCGCTCACCATCACACCCACCCGCGCGCGGATCACGCCCTGGCCCGGGTTGTACCAGAAGGCCGCGACGCGATCCGTCACCGCCTGGCGCACCGCCGGGTGCAGACGATCCGCCTCCTCGGGCGACGCGATCTCGAGCCACGGTCGGTGGGGCGTCACCAGCGCGTTGCGCGGCGGGGAGGCGCCGAACCACGCCGCCTCGACCCGCATGGGCCACCCGCGCCCGTTGACCTCGACCTCCCCCTTGCCCGCGCGCACGCGGATCTCGCGGTGCATGCGCTCCAGAGCCGCCATCGTCGACGCCTCGGCGTCACGCGCGTCCTGCGACGACGAGCGCGCCACGACAGCCACCAGCACCGCGGCTGATGCCAACACCGCGATCATCAACGTCTGCACGAGACGCACGGCCGGGTACACCTCCCGCGTCAGCGGTCCGAAAGACCCCCGCCCTCCCCGCAATCAACGGCCTTTCCGACTCCGCTCCTGCACCGGCGCGCAGCAACCCGCGCGCCCGACGGTCCGTTCGCGACGGTCGCGCCGTCTCCAACGCCCCACTACACTCCGCGACGCCCGTCCGAGCCTCACGCAACGCCTCACCCAGGCCCACTCATGCCCCATAACACCGCCACGACACCCATTCACGTCTCCACGCTCCCCAACGGCCTGCGCGTGCTGTCGGAGCGGCTGCCGGGCATCAAGTCCGTCGGGCTGACGTGGCTGCTCCCGATGGGCACCGCCCGCGAACCGCGCGACCGGCTGGGCATCGCCTCGATCTGGGCCGACCTGCTGCTCCGCGGCGCAGGCACGCTCAACTCGCGCCAGCAGGCCGACGCCTTCGACACCCTCGGCTTCTCGCGCAACGCCACCGTCGAAACGTTCACGCTCTCGGTGAGAGCCACCGGCCTGGGCGCCCGCCTGCCCGAAGCGCTGCCGCTGATCGTCGACATGGTCCGCAAGCCCCGCTTCGACGAGGAGCACCTCGCGCCCGTCAAGGATCTCGCGCTGCAGGCGCTGGCGAGCCTCAACGACGATCCGCAGGAACGCGTGATGCTCGCCCTCCGCGCCGCCCACGCGCCGGAGCCGATCAACCGCTCGACCTACGGCACGCGCGCGGGCATCGGAGCGATCACGCGCGACGAACTCGTCGAGGGATGGGCCAACGCCGCGGTGCCCGACGGCTCCATCCTCGCGGTCGCGGGCGACGTCGATCACGACGACCTCGTCCGCCGCCTGACCGACCTCACCGCCGGCTGGACCGGCTCGGCGATGCCCGTCACCTGGTCCGGCTCCGGCCCGCGCGGCGTCCACCACGAAGAAGACGACACCGACCAGACCCACATCGCGCTCGCCTACGACGCCCCGCCCGAGACCGAAGACCACGCCTGGCTCGAACGCGTCGCGACCAGCGTCCTCTCGGGCGGCATGGCCTCGCGCCTCTTCACCGAGGTGCGCGAGAAGCGCTCGCTCGTCTACTCCGTGTTCGCCAGCTACGGCGCCGAAGCGCAGTACGGGCGCACCGTCTCGTACGCGGGCACCACGCCCCAACGCGCGCAGGAGACCCTCGACGTCCTGCTCAACGAGTTGCAACGCATCCGCTCGGCCCAGGGCCTGCCGACCGCCGAGGAGTTCCACCGCGCCATCGTCGGGCTCAAGAGCCGCCTGGTCTTTTCCGGCGAATCCTCCAGCGCCCGGGCCTCGGCCATCGCGCACGACCAGCGCAAGCTCGGACGCGCTCGATCCCTCGCCGAACTCGCCGACCGCTACGACACCATCACGCTTGACGCCCTCAACGCCTACCTCAAGGACCGCCCGCTGGGCAAGCTCACCGTCGCCTCCATCGGCCAGCTTGCGCTGGCGATGCCCGAGCCATGAGCGATCGCGCCGCGACCACAGCAGGCGTGCCGCGGCTCGTCTGCATCCCCGGCGCCTTCGCCGACCACCGCCTGTTCGACAGGCAGGCCGAGGCCTTTGACCACATCGTCCTCCCGCGCTGGATCGACCCGCTCGAAGGCGACACCCTCGCCGACTACGGCCTGCGCCTGCTCGACCACAACGATGTCGCGCCCGCCTCGCCGGGCAGCCCGCTCATCCTTGTCGGGCAATCGTTCGGTTCGGCCATCGCGCTCGAGACCGCACCGCGCATCGGCGCCGCGGCGGTCGTCATGATCGCCGGCTTTCTCCGTCGCGAGGAGCTCGCCCGCCGGCTGCGCTGGTCCACCAACCTCCTGCGCCTGGTCCCGAGTCGCGTCACCGAACGCGCGCTCGACTTCCTGCTGCGTCCGGCGAAGAAGCTCGACGACGACAACCCCAAGGCCCTCGCCGCCGACATGGCCCGCAACTTCCCCAAGTCCGTCCTCGCCTGGAGCGAGGGAGCGCTCGACGGTTGGCGGGGCGATCCGTCGGCGGCCGGGTGCCCGGTCCTGCGGATCCACGCGAAAGACGACCCGATGATCGGGCTGTCGAGAGTCCCCCACGTCGATCACCTGATCGACACCGGGGGCCACACCGTCAACCACACCAACCCGGAGCCGGTCAACGCCATCCTGCGCGAACTCGTCGAGCGCGTCGCGGGCCGCGCGCAAAGCGGGCCCGACGCGTAACGCGTCGGGCCCGACAGGAGAGTCCTCGGCGGACGGATCCGATGGATGGTCGTCGGCT
>CAYTSW010000004.1:0-15317 GCA_964440605.1 uncultured Phycisphaeraceae bacterium
GGGTCAGTCGCGGCGGAAGCCGACGGGGTGCTCCACCAGCGAGTAGAGTTCGCGGAGAAAGGTCATGCCGAGGAAGCCGGCGAGGGAGAGGCCGACAAGGACGAGGGCGGCGGACCAGAGCCCGGCTCCGGCGAGCCAGGCGGTGGCGTAGAGGGTGAGCCAGAGGGAGCCGTAGCGTTGAACCTTGTGGGCGGCGCGGAGGCGTGACGAGGTGCCGCGGACCTTCCACCAGGCGACGAAGACGAACAGCACGAAGAGGCCAAGGAGGGGGAGAAGGACGACGATCGGGACTTCGTCGGGCCACCAGGCTCCGGTGCGTCGATAGCCGATCCACAGGAGGAGCCCGGTCCAGAAGGCCCAGCCGAGGGCGGCGAGGCCGAGGACGGGCGGGGAGAGCTTGGGGCGGCGTTCGGCGAGCCGGTGGGTGAGCAGGCCGACGAAGAGGGCGTGGCTCATCGCCCAGATGACGGGATAGATGAAGGCGAGGCGAGGGTTTGGGGTGAGCATGTGCCCGGCATAGATCACGCCGACGAGGACGAGCCCGACGGAAGGGACGGACTTGAGAGCGCCGTTGTAGGCGACGATGGCGGCGGCGACCGCGGCGGTCATCACGACCGCGGCGAGGCCCATCGTCGCGGCGGCGAGGATCGAGACCACGAGGCTGAGCGAAATGAGCACGGCCGCGGTCTCGATGGTGACTCGGCCCGAGGGGATCGGGCGCTCCGGGTGCAGCGCGCGGTCGCGGCGGTGGTCCATCGCGTCGTTGAGCACCATCGCGAACGAGAACAGCGCGATGGCCATCACCGCTCCCGCGACCAGGAGAAGGGCGAGTTGTGTGGTCTCGAGCGGCAGCGGGGCGGAGCCGGCTTCGGTCGGGCTGCTGCGCGTCCAGAGGATGACGAACCAGATGTTGCCGACGGCAGCGACGGCGTTGGTGATCCGCGTGAGATGGAGGATGGGCGAGAGACGCGCCACCAGGGAGTCCATGTCGGGATGCTATCGCGTGCCGGGCGGGGCACTGTCTATCATCCCGGCCCCATGCACAGGCAGCAGGAACAAGCCGGCCCCGGGCAGCGCGCAGCGCCGCGTGTTACGATCGTCGTGAGCGACTACAACGCGTGGATCACCGAGAGGCTGCTGGCGGGCGCGATGTCGGCCGCCGAGCGCCGCGCGCCGGACGCGGCGTTTCCGGTGTTGCGTGTGCCGGGGTCGTGGGAACTCGTCGCCGGCGCGGCAGCGGGGCTGACAGCGAGTGATGCGGTGGTCTGTCTGGGCTGTGTGATCAAGGGCGAGACGAGCCACGACCGCTACATCAACACCGCGGTTTCGAACGCTCTGGCGCACCTGTCGGCGACGCACACCAAGCCGGTGGGCTTCGGTCTGCTGACGGTGGACGACGCCGAGCAGGCCGAGGCGCGAGCGGGCGGGGCGATGGGCAACAAGGGTGAGGAGGCGATGGACGCGGTGCTGGACACGCTGGCGTCGATCGCGGCCTTCGAGGGGAGCTCTGCGTCGAGCGGGGCGCGGTGACCGATCATGGCGACCCCCCGCGACATCCGGCGTCTCGCGTTCCTCGCGCTGTTCCAGCTCGACGTCTCGGGAGAGATCGAGCTCGACGCGGTTCGCGCCTCGGTTGAGCACTCGGCGTCGGAGCTCAAAACCAAGTTCTCGCCTCGGGAGGTGGATCGCGCGGTCGAGTTCGCCCGCGGGGCGTTCGGCGAGCGTCGTGCTGCCGACCGCGCGATCAGCGAGCTGGCGCCGTCGTGGCCCGCGCACCGCCAGCCGGCGGTGGATCGCGCGCTCCTGCGCCTGGCGCACTTCGAGATGACGGGTGGGCGCACGCCGCCCAAGGTCGCGGTCGCCGAGGCGATACGCCTGGCCAAGGACTATTCCACGGACCGGAGCCCGGCGTTCGTCAACGGCGTGCTCGACAAGGTGCTCAAGCGGTTGGGCGCTACGCCGGCCGAGGCGCCGGACACGACAGGGACTCCAAGCGACGCCGGCGGATCATGAAGCTCTTCAAGTCGGTCTATTCCAAGGTCAAGCAGGGGCTCGCCAAGACGCGCGACACGTTCGTCGGCGGGCTGCGGTCGATGCTGCTCGGGCGCAAACTCGACGAGCAGCTCATCCGCGAGCTCGAGGGTCGCCTGGTGCAGAGCGACGTGGGCGTCAAGACGGCGCTCAAGCTCATCGACGGCGTGAAGAAGGCCTACCGCGACGGCTCGATGAAGACGGGCGACGAGGTGCTCGAGTACCTCAAGAAGGAGCTCAAGGCGCTGTGGCCCGCAGAGGATCGCGAGCTGAAGTTCGCGCCGCCCGACGCGGGGCATCCGACGGCCATCCTCGTCGCGGGGGTGAACGGGGCGGGCAAGACGACGAGCGTCGCCAAAATCGCCAAGGCGCTGCGCGACCAGGACAAAACGGTCATGCTCGCGGCCTGCGACACCTTCCGCGCGGGTGCCGTCCGGCAGCTCGAGATCTGGTCCGAGCGGTTGGGCGTGCAGGTCATCAAGGGCCAGCAGGGGGGCGACCCCGCGGCGGTAGCGTTCGATGCTTGCGAAGCGGCGCTTGCGCGACAGGTCGACGTCCTGCTGCTCGACACAGCGGGGCGGCTGCACAATCAAGAGGCGTTGATGCGGCAGCTCACGAAGATCCGCGACGTGGTGGGGCGGAAAATCCCCGGCGGTCCCCACGAGGTGCTGCTCGTGCTCGACGCGACGACGGGGCAAAATGCCGTGCGCCAGGCCGAGGCGTTCCAGCAGGCGATCGACGTGACAGGACTCTTCCTGGCCAAGCTCGATGGGACGGCCAAGGGCGGTGTGGTCGTCGCGATCCACGAGGCCACCGGCATCCCGGTGAAGTTCATCGGCGTGGGCGAGCGGCCTGACGACGTGCAGCCATTCGACCCGGAGGCGTTCGTGGACGCGATGTTCGCCTCCGACGAAGCCTGATCGCGCTCGCGACAACCCTGACGGAATCCCTTTGCGTCGAGCGGGCTTCGGTGCGATGATCGGCGTGTAATGAGCGTGCCGCCGCCGAGCTCTGAGAGTTACAACCTGCCGCCCGCTGCCGTCGCGCGGGTGCTGGAGGTCACCCGTCGGCTGGCATCGACGTCCGATCTTGGTGCGGTGCTCGGGCGGATTATCGACGGGTTGCGTGATGCGCTGAGCGCCGAGCGCGCGAGTGTTTTTCAGTACGACCCTGCCGACGACGTGCTCTTCGCAACGAGCGCCCACGGGTTGCCCAACGATCTGCGCATCCCAGCGGACAAGGGCATCGTCGGTGAAGCCGCGCGCACGCGGGCGATTGTCAACATCCCCGACGCCTACGCCGACGCGCGATTCAATCCGGCGATCGACAAGGCGACGGGCTTCCGCACGCGGAACATGCTGACGATCCCGCTGGTGGACTACAACGAGGCGCTGATCGGAGTTGCGCAGGTGCTCAACAAGCGCGATCACGCCGAGCACTTCACCGTCGAGGATGAAGCGGTAGCGCGAGCGTTGGCGGATCAGGCGGCGGTGGCGCTCAAGCGCGCGGCGCTGCTCGACGCCGAGCGCCAGGCGCACAAGTACGAGGCCGACCTGAAGATCGCCCGCGACATCCAGCTGGCCGCCATGCCGGCCCGCATCCCTGAGTTCGACGGCTACGACATCGCCACGAGTTTCGCCCCGGCGGACGAAACGGGCGGCGATACCTTCGACGTGATCGACCTCAAGAACCACTGCGTCGGCGACACGAACGCGCGAGCAGGCGACGCGCTGCTCTTCATCGCCGACGCGACGGGCCACGGCGTCGGGCCGGCGATCTCGGCGGTCTCCGTGCTCGCGATGATCCGCATGGCGTCGCGGCTGGACGGCGACCTGTCGCGCATCGCCGAGGCGGTGAACCGCCAACTCTGCAGCGACCTGCCGGGCGGGCGGTTTGTGACGTGTTTTCTTGGAGCGCTGAACGTGACGGGGCACGTGCTGCGTTGGCACTCGTCGGGCCAGGCGCCGATCGTGTTCGTGCCGCACCCGGCGAATGGGGGCGAGCCGGTGGTGCTGGGCGCGAATACCGGACCATTCGGGATCATGGAGGAGATGATCGTCGACGAAGTTGAACCATTTCACTTCCGCCCGGGCGATACGCTCGCGATCTTGTCCGACGGCTACTTCGAGGCAGCGGACGACTCCGATCCGCCCGAGATGTTCGGCATCGAGCGCGTGGTGGCATGCCTGCGCGAGGGTGCCGACGACTCGGCGCACGAACTGCTCGGCGAGATGCAGACGCGGCTGGCGGAGTTCACGAGGGCGGCCCCGGCCGACGACGATCGCACGGCCATCATCGTCAAGCGGCACCTCCAGACGTAGGACGACACTCCGGGCGACCAGTAGCAGACGAGATGACGGCGGCGACGGTGCAGCAGGATCCACACTCCACTCCGGGCTTCGACGATGGTGCTTTGTACGAAGAGTTGCGGTCGACCGCCGCGCGCCTCATGCAGCGTGAGCGTCGCGATCACACGCTGACGCCCACGGCGCTCGTGCACGAGGCGTACCTGCGTCTGGACGCCAACGCGCGGGCGTCCGAGGGCCGTGAGTTGGATCGGCTGACGTACCTCAAGTTCGCGGTGCGGGTGATGAGGCAGGTGCTCGTCGACCACGCGCGCCGGCGCGGTGCCGCCAAGCGTGGCGGGCCGGATGCGCTGCGTGTCTGGGTGCACGACATCGGGGCCGACGATCGAGCGCGGGACATCCTCGAGCTCGACGATCTGCTCACGCGGCTGGCGAGCCTGGACGAGCGGCGTGCGCGCGTGGCCGAGCTGCGCATCCTCGGGGGCGTGGGCAACGCCGAAGCCGCCGCTGTGCTGGGCATCGCGCGTTCGACCGCGGCGACGGACTGGAGCGTCGCGCGGGCGTGGCTGGCGGCGCAGTGGGATGGCGAGGGAAGGAAGGATGGCTGACGCACGTTTCACCCGGCTCGCCCAGCGCTTCCTCGAGCTGCGCGGCGCTTCACCAGCCGAGCGCGAAGCCGCCCTGGCGCGGCTCGAGCGTGACGACCCCGCGTTCGCGGATGAACTGCGAGCAATGATCCATGCCGACGGCGACGCTTCGACGCTCGACCGCGTGAGCGAGGCGTTCGTGCCGGCGCGTCGTTCGCTGCTTGAGGACGCGGGCGCGACGGGGAGCGTGATCGGGCCTTACACACTCGTGCGGGTGCTCGGGGAGGGGGCGTACGCGACGGTCTGGCTCGCGCGTCAGCACCAGCCGGTGGAGCGCGACGTGGCGATCAAGATGTTGCGTGGTGCCGCGGCGTCGGGACTGTCACGCGAACGCTTTCGGATCGAGCGGCGCGCGCTCACGCTGCTCGATCATCCGTCGATCGCGCGGGTGCTCGACGGCGGCATCACGCCCGACGGCGCCCCGTACCTCGTCATGGAGCACGTCCCGGGCGTGCCGATCACGGCGTACGCGGCCAGCAACACGCTCGATCTCCAGGATCGCGTCGAGCTGGCGGCACAGCTGGCGGCGGCGGTATCGTTCGCGCACCAGCACGCGGTGATCCATCGCGATCTGAAGCCGAGCAACGTCCTGGCATTCTACGACGGGACGCGGCACGTCGTCCGCGTGATCGACTTCGGCATCGCCAAGGCCATCGCGCTCTCCAACGACGCACCCACGCTGACGCGCGAGGGCGACCTCATGGGCACACCCGGGTACATGAGCCCGGAGCAGGCGGGGTGCGTCGACCTGCCCCCGGACACGCGCAGCGACATCCATGCCCTCGGCGTGCTGCTGTACGAACTGCTGACCGACCGCCTGCCCGAGCCCGAGATGCGTGTGCGGCCCGCGCACGCGTCGTGCGAGCTGTATTGGAAGGCCGAGTCAGCACGCGCCTCGTCGTGCTTGGTCGACGCGATCGCCCCCCGTACGCCGCGCGTGCGTGACGAGTTGGACTGGATCATCCTTCGGTGCCTCGCGGTCGACCCTGCGCGGCGGTATCAGTCGGCGAGCGCCTTGCGCGACGATCTCCAGCGGTTCCTGCGCGGCGAGCCCGTGCAGGCCCGACCACCGACAATGTGGTATCGAGCACGCAAGACGGTCCGCCGGCACAAGGTCGCCAGCGCGATCGGCGCGACGGCGTTGCTGGCGTCGGTGGTGCTGCTGGCGGTGCTGTCGGCGGGTCTGGTAATCGTGGAGAGTGAGCGGCGCGAAGCGGAGGCGGCGCGGCAGCACGCCGAGGACGTAGGCGCGTTCGTGCTGACGATGCTCGACCCACGCAACCTGGCCAATCGCGGCGCGCAGACGACGCTGGTCGACGTGTTCGACGGCTCGTACGAGCGGATCGAAGAAGAGTACGCCGACCAGCCCGCGTTGGCGATCGAGCTACACCGAATCGCGGCGGGGACGCTCCAGCCGATCGGGCAGGTGGACGAGGCGCTGCGGCATTATCTGCGTCAGGCCGAGCTCGCTCAAGCACTCTTCGGGGAGGACTCGCGGCAGGTGCTCACGGCGCTCAGCGGCGCGTCGACGGTGCTGGGGGAGCTCGGACGGTGGGAGGAGGCACGGGAGATCGACGAACGCACGCTCGCACTCGCCGAGCGGATCCTCGAGCCGGACGATCCGGCGCGGCTCATCGCGCGTGAGCGTGTCGCTGAGCACTGGGCGCGCGAGGGACGGGTGGACGAAGCCCTCGCCGAGCAGGCGGTGGTGACGGAGCGCTTTCGCGTCATCGGACCGGCAACGATCGACCGCTACAAGAGTGAGATCGCGTTGGGCAGCATGTACTTCGCGCATCGCGAACAAACCGCTGCCAGCAATCCGATGCAACGCGCGAGGGAGACACTGAGCGTGGGCGTTGATGGCTTGCGGCGGCTCAACCCGAATCATGACTATCTGCTGCAAGGCCTCAACGCGTTGGGGGCGGTGCAGTGGGGGCTGGGCGAGCACGAGCAGGCCGTCGCGACGTTTCGCAAGATCATCCCGCTGGTGGATGCGCAGTTCGGCACCGAGGCGACGCCGGCGTTCACCGTGCGGTCGAACCTGGCTGCCGCGCTCGAGGCGACGGGGGGGTACGACGAAGCTCTGGAAGTCCGCGAGGAGTTGGAATCGCTCGGGTCGACCCCTGACGCCGCGAGCGGCGCGAAGCGGCTGATCAGCGCGGCGCGGCACGCGCGGCTGCTGTTCATCCTCGAACGCGAGCGGGAAGCGATCGGGCGGGCGGAGCGTGTGCGCGCGCTGGCCGGCGACCACGTGCCCGAGACCGCACGGGAGCTGATTCGCGACATCCTGGCCCCCATCCCCTCCTCCGGCGCAGCAGAACGCCCCGAAGGGATGTCCGACGGGGCGTAACGACCGTGGGAGGGGTCGAACCTCCAACCTCTGGCTTCGGAGGCCAGCGCTCTATCCATTGAGCTACACGGTCTTCAGGCGTCGGATGATACGATCGCCGCCCATCGCGAGCAACGCCTCGCCCTCGCCCGCTCCCTCATTCACCCGCACTTCGCGCGATACGGCTCCAACCATGCGCACGGGCGAAGCCCTCTCCCAACACGCTTCGCGTCGGCACGTGCCGGCGGCCCTCGCGGTCACGTGGCTGGGCAGTCTCGGCACCGGGGCCGCGACCAACGGCGTCTATTTCGTCGCCGACCAGCGGTACGGCTTCTCGCCGCTGGACAACCTCCTCCTCGGCCTGGCGCTGGGGGCGGTGTACGTGGGCGGAGCGTTCTCATCTGGACCGGCGACGCGGCTGCTCACGCGCCGGCTTGGGCTGTCGCAGCGGACCTCGGTGATGCTGATCCTGAGCCTGCTCGCGCTGTCGTGCGCGGTCGCGGGGTGGGCCGACCGGGGTTGGATCGTGTGGCTGTTCGTGATCGTCTTCGCGCCGCTGACCGGCATGCTCTGGCCGCTGGTCGAGAGCTTCCTGTCATCAGGGCGGCGGGGGGCCGAACTGCGGCGGATCGCGGGGCACTTCAACCTGGCATGGGCCTCAGCGGTGTTCGCGGCGTACCTGTTCATGAAGCCGCTGCTCGAGGTCAACGCCGCGATGGTCTTCTGGGGCCTGGCGATCGTGCACGCACTGTGCGTGCCGCTGGTGTTCGCGTTTCCGTGTTCGGCAAAGCCGCACGCCGAGGCGGCGCACGAGCACGATCCCGAGGAGCGGGCGCAGTATCGGCGGCTGCTGCACTGCTTCCGCCTGCTGCTGGTGGGCAGCTACATCCTGTTCTCAGCCGCGACGCCGCTGTTCCCGGCACGCTTCACCGCGCTCGGAGTCGCGGACGCGGATCGCGTGCTCTACGCCTCCACATGGATGGCCGCGCGGGTCGCGACGTTCATACTCATGCAGCGGTGGCACGGCTGGCACGGGCGCAGACAAACGGTCTTCTGGGCGGCGGCGCTGATGACCGTCGGCTTCTCGGCACTCTTCGTCGTGCCAACGGCGGAACTGATGCTCCCCGCGCTCGCGCTCTTCGGCATCGGGATCGGCGCCACCTACGCCGCGGCGTTCTATTACGCGATGGAAGTGGGGGACGCGGAGGTCGACGCCGGAGCGACGCACGAGGGCATGATCGGGCTTGGCTACACGTTCGGTCCGATGGCGGGGCTGGTCGCTGTCGGATTGGTGCAATCAGGCACGATCCCGCCGGCAACCGAGCCGATCGCGGTCATCGTGTGTGTGCTGCTCACCTTCGGCGCGCTGGCGGCACAGGTGACGCGTGTCGCGCTGGCGCCGCCGCCCCGGGCGTGATCTAATGCATCAACCGCCGGCGACAGGCGCGACGACCGGGATGCTCTCACGCTCGGACACAACCACGCCGCCCGGCTGCTCGACCGTGATCGCGAACAGAGTCGGGTCGAACACCTTGAGCTTGGCGTTGATGGGCACAACTTGCTCGCCCTCGGACGCCAGAATGTCGAAGACGCCGCCATCGACGGGCGTGGCCTCCGGACGCTCGGAGTCGAAGATCCAGAGCTGATACTGCTGCTCGTCGGGGTCGTTGGCGGGCAAGCCGTCGAAGGTCATGTAGCCCTCCTGACGGGACGGGCTCCAGAAGACGCGACCCGAGACCTCTCCCGGCGCCTGGGGCCCGGGAGACCATGCGATCTCGACGATGTCGACTTCCTCGCTCTGCATTGCGGCCAGTCGCTCGGCCGGTGAGAACACCTCGGCGGGGCGGTTTACGCTGGCGATGATGAACGCCACCGCGAGGCATGCCGCGGCAGCGAGCCAGCCCAGCACACCGAGCACCCCCGAGTTCCCGCTCAGCTTCGCCTCGACCTCGCTCGCAACGTCGCCCGAGGCCAGCGTCAGCGGGGCATTGTTCGACGTATCCGAAGAGGCGTTGATTTCGTCGACGATACGCTGCCGCAGGGCGGAGGGCATGGGTCCGGCCGACGGCGTCAGCAACGCGGCCTGCGCGACCGCCTCGTCCATGCACGACTCGTTGACGCCGGGATATTCGGCGAGCAGGCGGTCCAACTCGGCGCGCTCGGCATCTTCGATCTGGCCCAGCGAGCGGTCGGCGAGGAGTTCGAGCACGTGCTCGTCCACTCCGTTGCCCCCACCGTTGCTGGTGATGCTCAGCGAACTCATGAGATCACCTCGCGATTCTGCGAGTTCTTGCGGGTCCGCGCCTGATCCAGCAGGCCTCGGAGTCTAATCATGCCCCGGCGGGCATGGGTCTTGACGGTGCCGAGAGGCATCTGTGTGGCTCTCGCGATGCGGTCGTGCGAGAGACCATGGAAGATCGAAAGTTGCAGCACGCGTTGCTGCTCGTCGGAAAGACCCTCCATCGCCTCACGCGCGTCGTCCGCCAACTCGGCGTCCGCGGCGTCCAGAGGGACTCGGGTGGCGTCCGGCTCCGCTTCCTCCACGATCCCCACCTCGTCGGGCCGACGGCCCGCCTTGCGACGCCGATCGATCAACCGCCTGCGGGCGATCATCGCGACGAACGTCGCCTCTGCCGCCACCGAGGGGTCGTACCGCGAGGCGCTCTTCCAGATGTCGAGGAAGATTTCCTGAGCGGCGTCTTCGGCGTCAGATTCGGTCGACGACAGCTTGCGAGCCAGCGACCAGACCAGGCCGCCGAATCGATCCAGCAACTCATCAGCGGCGCCCGATTCGCCTCGCCCAACGCGTTCCAAAAGGGGGGGTGCCCCTTCGGCTGCCGAGCGGCGTGGCGACGAATCGCCTCTAGCACGATCTCCCGTGTCATTCATGAAGGGCAGTCTAGCCCCTTGGAGTCGGATTGAGGTGGTGAGAGTGGCCATGGAGACGTCGGTTCTTTGTCGGTCGATATCGGTTTCGATCGCTCCGTGAGGCCCGATTCATCTCCCGCGAGACGGACTGTCTCGCCGGAAGGCTTGCTGACGTATCGAAGGGCCCATAGAGACCGCCCCAACAGAAGACCCTCGTCGCCCGGACACGAGGGTCCAGGCGACGCGGGTTTCGGCAGCAGCGGCCGCGAGTCACGCGACCGCGGGTGTGGACGGAGTTCCGTTCGGTCAGTTGGGGATGAGCACGCCGTCGATGACGTGGATCACGCCGTTGGAGGCCTCGATATCGGTCTTGACGACCTGAGCGTCGTCGATGGTGACGCGGCCGTCGCGGACGCGCACCGAGACGTCGGTGCCTTGCACCGTCGAGGCCTTGTCGAGCTTCACGACCTGGTCCGCGTAGACGCGCCCGGGAACGACGTGGTAGGTGAGGATCGCGGTGAGCTGTTCGCGATTCGCGGGCTTGAGCAGCTCGCGGATGGTCTTATCGCCGAGCGCGGCGAACGCCTCGTCGGTCGGCGCGAAGACGGTGAAGGGACCTTCGCCCATCAGCGTCGACTTCAGACCAGCCGCATCAACGGCGGCGAGCAGCGTCTTGAACTGCTTGGCTTCCTTCGCGACCGCGGGAATCGTCTTCTCGACGGGAAGGATGACCGAGTCGATCACGTGAATGACGCCGTTGGAAGCCTCGATGTCCGTCATGACGACCTTGGCCTTGTCAATCATCACGGAGCCGTTCTTGACTTTGATATCGACGCGCTGGCTGTTGAGCGTAGTGGCATTGTCGAGGCCGACCACGTCGGCAGCCATCACTTCGCCACTGACGACGTGATACTTGAGGATGGAGACGAGGCGATCCTTGTTCTCCGGCTTAAGGAGGTCTTCCAGCACGTGGCTGGGCAGCTTGGCGAAGGCCTCATCGGTCGGCGCGAAGACGGTGAAGGGGCCGTCGCCCTTGAGCGCGCCGATCAGATCAGCGGCGTCGAGAGCCTTGGCGAGCGTGTTGAAGCTGCCCGCGGCGACGGCGGTCTCAACGATGTCACGCGAGGAGTTGGCCGCGACCGGCTGGACGTGAGCAGCGGGTGCTTCAGCGACCGTCGAGCCGTCGCCCGAGGAGGACGAGCAGCACGAGCCCCCGGCAAGGGCGGGAAGCGAGGAGAACGCAAGCAGGGACGCAGCGATACCGCACGGGATGACCAGATTCATAAGTGGCTCCTTTTAAGCTCTGAGAACACACTGTCGAGTTTTGCGGGACGGTCCAACGCGGACAGGAGATCCCGCCGAGATGCGTCTGTCTTCGCAGTCCCCACGAATCCAGATTCGATCGCCCGCCGGAGCAATCCGCCGGGGAATGCCGATGTAGGGGTTACACTGAAAGGTACGAGGAGGCCCCTTCGGGCCGATCCTGAAGCCCACCCGCCCCGACGGGCAGGAAGAGCGGAAAGCAACAAATGTCAGGCGCATCCTCGAACTCGGCCCGGATTTCGACCCGTGATCGGGTCACGCGTGCCGTTACCAGCGGTGATGTCTCGCTTCAGAGCGTCATTGATGCGATGCCCGCTCATCTCGCGGTGCTCAACGAGCGCGGGGAGATCCTGCTGGTCAACAAGCGTTGGACCGACTTTGCGACCGAGAACGGGGGCGACCCGTCGCTGATCGGTCCCGGGGTGAACTACCTGAAGATCTGCGACGCCGCGGCGGACGGCGACGCAGACGAGGCCGGGGCGGTCGCCGAGGGCATCCGGTCGGTCGTCGGTGGCGAGCGTGACTCGTTTTACATCCAATATCCGTGCCACAGCCCGACGGAGAAGCGCTGGTTTCAGGTGCGCGTCTCGCGTTGTCCGGGCGAAGGTCCGGCGCGGGTCGTCGTGACCCACGAGTCCATCACGGAGGCCCGTCTGACGGAGCAGGAGATCCGCAAGCACCAGGCGGAGCTGGCACACCTGCTGCGCGTGTCGACCGTAAGCGAGATGGCGGCGGGCCTGGCGCACGAGCTCAACCAGCCGCTCGCCTCGATCGCGAACTTCGCCTCGGGGTGTCGGCGTCGGCTGGAGACCGGCGCACTCGACGCCAAAGTGATGACACAGGCGCTGGACGAGATCGCCGAGCAGGCCCACCGGGCGGGCGAGATCATCCGCCGGGTGCGACACTTCCTGCGCAAGGGCGAGGTGCTCAAGGAGAGCATCGACGTCGCTCAACTCGTGGACGACGCCGTCGCCCTCATGGCAGCCGAGCTGCGGGAGCACGACATCACACTCACATCGTCGGTGAGCGATGATGTGCCCATCGTTCTTGCCGACGGCATCCAGATCCAGCAGGTCGTGATGAATCTGGTTCGCAACGCGGTCGAGGCGATCCGCGACCACAACCCACCGGGCGATCCGCGCCGGGTCGAGCTTCGCGTCCGCCCCACCGACCCGGGCATGGTCCGCGTCGACGTTGTGGACTCGGGACCCGGCGCCTCGGGCGACGCGGCCGTCAAACTCTTCGACCCCTTCTTCACGACCAAGGACGCAGGCATGGGCATCGGGCTCAGTCTGTGCCGCTCCATCATCGATGCGCACGGCGGCGAGATCTGGGCGCGTCCCAACCGCGACCGCGGCATGAACTTCACCTTCACCCTGCCCATCACTGAACCATCGAGCGACTCATCCTCGGCTAACTCATCCTCATCCAAACAGGGAGCAGACTCGTGAACACCAGCCCCTCCGGCAGCCCCCGGCCCGTCGTGCATGTCATCGACGACGACCCGTCGCTGCGCAAATCGATCGAGTTTCTTGCCGAGTCCGTCGGGCTTCAGACCCAGACCTTCGAGTCATCGCAGGCGTTCCTCGATCGCGCGGATCCGAACACGCCGGGCTGCATCCTTCTCGACGTGCGCATGCCCGGGATGAGCGGGCTCGATCTGCTGGACCTGATCCGACAGAAGGGGTTCGTGCACCCGGTCATTATCATCACCGGCCACGCTGACGTCCCGATGGCGGTCCGGGCGCTCAAGTCCGGCGCGACCGAGTTTATCGAGAAGCCCTTCAACGATCAGGACCTGATCGACCGCGTGCAGCAGGCGATCGACGACGACGCAGAGAACCGCAACTCGCTCGAAGACCGCACGTCCATCAAGGCGCGCGTCCGTACGCTCACGCCCCGGGAAGCCGAGGTCATGGAGCTCGTCGTTGAAGGCAACGCCAACAAGCAGATCGCGGCGATGCTCGGCCTCTCGGAAAAGACGATCGAGGTGCACCGCTCGCGCGTGATGCGGAAGATGGAGGCCGCCAACGCGGCCGACCTGATCCGCATGGTGCTCGAGTCTCGGCAGGTGTGAAGCCCGTCCGAGAACCGTCGATCGCCCGTTCCGCGGGACCCGCGTTCGGGCTACGCTCAGTGTTAACGTGATTGTCCGCTCGCACACCCGACGGGAGCCACCCAATGCCTCGTTCCGCCTCATCAGTGCTGCGTCTCACGCTGGCCGCCGCGGCAGCCGTCTTCACTCTGGGCACGCTGACGCTCTCGACAGGCGTGCGGCCCGCGCAGGCCGCATCGGGCGATGCGCGAGAACGTGTGGCGTTCGTGGATAACACGATCGCTCCGGACGAGCGAGCGGTTCTCGAGTCGCTCACCGGCTTTGCGCCGCCCGAGTTCGATGGCCATGTGCGCTGGCTCAGCGAAGAGCGGCCGACGTTCGAGTCGCTGCGTGGCAAGGTGGTGGTGATCCAGTCGTGGTCGATGGCCGACCGCGTCAGCCGCGGCGCCCTCCGCCGCGCCCGCGCGCTGCTTGGTGCGTTTGATGCGGAGGACGTGCAGCTCATCACGCTTCACACGCCGGAAGACCACGAAGACGCGATGCGCCGCCTCGACAACGCCCGCTCGTTCCCCGAGCCCAGCGCTATCGACACAAGGGGAGCCTGGAGCGACGAGATGGGGCTGTGGAAGGAGCCGCGGGCCATCGTGATCGACCGCGACGGCGTCATCCGCTACGCCGGGGTGTCTGTCATCGGTTTGCGCGACGCCGTCAAGCAGCTTGTCGCCGAGCGGCACGATCCGATCACGTCGCGAGAAGCCGAGCCGCTCCCGCCGCGCGCTGAGCGTGACATCGAGGAGCCCAAGCCAGGCGCTCGCCCGATCGCCGATGGCGGCTTTCCGCCACACAACCGCGGCCTCACCGCCCGGGACCTCCAGGGCCAGCGCGGGCCTTCGCTCGAAGTCGGCGAATACATCATCGGCAGTACGCCCAACACCGACGGCAAAGTGCTGATGATCGAGTTCTGGGCCACGTGGTGCGGCCCGTGTATCGCCGGCATCCCGCACCTCAACGAGCTGCAACGAGCGTTCGAGGATGATCTGGTCATCGTCGGGATCTCCGACGAGGCCGCGGGCACCGTCCGACAGGCCATCCGCCGACGAAACCTCGACTTCGACTACCACGTCGCGGTTGATCAGCAACGCCGCGCCATCAACACGACCGCCACCCGTGGCATCCCGCATTGCGTCGTCATGTCCTCCGACGGCGTCGTCCGCTGGCAGGGCCACCCGGGCAGTCTCGACGAAGACACCATGCGACAGATCGTCAACGCCAACCGCGCGCTGAACGGCGGCGGCGAGAGGGCTGGCGAAAAGCGCTGGGTGACGGACGACGCGGGCGAGTGAACCGCCGGGGCGCAAACGGGCGTCTCATCGCAGCTTGATGGAAGCCAGCCCCACTGCGACCAGCAGGATCGACACGAGCCAGAATCGGGCGACGATCTTCTGCTCGGGCCAGCCGCCCATGCGCAGGTGCCAGTGGTAGGGGGAGCAGCGGAAGATGCGCTTGCCGCCGGTGCTCTTGTAGTAGGCGACCTGCATCATGACGCTGGCGATCTCGATGACGAAGACGCCGCACATGATCAGCACGACGACTTCCTGCCGGACCACGACGGCGAGGAAGCCCAGCAGCCCGCCGAGGCAGAGCGACCCGGTGTCGCCCATGAAGACCGAGGCGGGCGAGCAGTTGAACCAGAGGAAGCCGAGCACGGCGCCGACCATGGCGGCGGCGACCACCGCGAGTTCGCCGCTGGTCGCGAC
>CAYTSW010000004.1:15417-46424 GCA_964440605.1 uncultured Phycisphaeraceae bacterium
GCACGGCGCCGACCATGGCGGCGGCGACCACCGCGAGTTCGCCGCTGGTCGCGACGTAGGGCACGAGCAGGTCGCGAGCGAGCGTCTCGTCGCCCGCGATGAAGACGAGCACGAGCAGCCCCAGGCCCACCGCCGTGGTGACGCCGCCCGCCAGACCATCCATGCCGTCGGTAATGTTCACCGCGTTGGACATGCCGGCCATCATCAGCGTCATGAGGATGATGTACGCCGCCAGCGGGAGATGCCACACCGAGGGGTTGAGGGTGTACTCGGGCGGGACGAAGGTGCGTTGCAGCGGGAGGTTGACGGCGTGGGCGGTGGTCATCTCTCCCGGTGCCGCGAACCCGGCGCGGTACGCGAAGTAGCCCACGAGCAGGCCCACACCGAGTTGGAAGACGAGCTTCTCCCAAGCGAAGAGGCCCTGTCGGCTCCCGTCACGCTGGGCGGCGGTGAGCTTGAGCCAGTCGTCGGCGCCGCCGATCGCGGCGTGCCAGACGAGCACGATCAGCCCGAGCTGGATGTAGCGGTTCTCGAGGTCGGCGAAGAGCAGAGTGGAGGCGAGCAGGGAGCCGGCGATCAGCAGGCCGCCCATTGTCGGCGTGTTGGCCTTGCTCGCCATCGCCTCGTTGAGCATCTCGACATCGAACTTCGCGGCGTCGCCGATCTTCTTCGAGCGCAGCCAGGCGATCACGCGCGGCCCGAAGCCGAGCACAAGCAGGAACGAGACGAACCCGGCGCAAAACGCGCGGAAGGCGAGCTGCTCGAAGACCATCACGTAGCGAAAGAGGCCCGCCCTCGTCAGCACGCCTTCGAGCAGGTTGAGCAGGGCGACGAGCAACGCTTCACCGCCTCCCTTCGCGCGCCGGCGTACGGACGTCCTCGGGCGCGCGCACCGCTTCGACCAGTCGGTCGAGCCCGACCGCGCGTGAGCCCTTCACCAGAACAGCGTCGCGCGGCTTGATCAGCGAGCGCACATGCGCGATCGCGACATCGTCGAGGACCCGCACGGACGCCGAAGCCGCGACACCCGCGGCGAAGCGTTCGGCGAGCCGGCCGACGGTCACCAGCAGATCCGGCGGCGACTGCGCGAGCAGCCGACCTACCTCGTCGTGCAACGCCTCGGCGTGATCGCCCAGCTCCATCATGTCGCCCAGCACGACGACGCGGCAGCGCTCGGGCGTCAGCTCCGTGAACGTCTCCAACGCGGCGCGCACCGACTCGGGGCTGGCGTTGTACGCGTCGTCGAAGAGTTCGACGCCGTGGGGCGTGGTCTCGTGCCGCAGGCGCATCGCGGGCGCCTCGACGCGGGACAGGCCCTCGGTGATCACCTTGTCGTTAAGGCCGAAGCGCCGGCCGACGGTGACGGCGATCGCGGCGTTCAGCGCGTTGTGCCGACCGATGAGCGGGCAGGCGAAGTCGGCGCGATCGTTCAGGCGGAAGCGCACGCCGTCGATGGATTGCTCCACGTCCGACACGCGCACATCGGCGTCGGTCGCCATGCCCACGCGCACCACGTGCTCGAGCGGGCGCAGGTGCGAGGCCAGGCGGTCGGTGTCGGCCGGGACGATCGCGAGGCCCCCCGCACGGATAAAGCGCAGCAGCGAGGCCTTCTCGTCGGCGATGGCCTGCTCCGAGCCCAGCGCCTCGATGTGCGCGCGCCCGAGCGACGTGATCACGCCGACGTCCGGCTCGGCCATGTCCGCCAAGGGGGCGATCTCGCCGCGGGCGTTCATACCGATCTCGCAGATAAGGAACTGATCGGTCGCGCGTGCGCCCAGGATGGTCAGCGGCACGCCGACATCGTTGTTGAAGCTCTTCACGCTCGCCGTGCCCCGCAAGCGCGAGCGCAGGACGGCTTCGGTGAGGCGTACGGTGGTCGTCTTGCCGTTGGACCCGGTGATGCCGACGACGCGTGTGCCCTCGAGCGAGCGTCGGTATGCCGAGGCGAGTCGGCCGAGGGCGCGCTTGGTGTCGCCCACACGCAGGATGCCCACGCCACGCTCCGTCGCCAGCGTGCGCAGGTCGCCGCCGATCGCGTGTTCGTCGTGCACGAGGGCGACGCCCGCGCCGCCGGTGATGGCCTGGCCGAGGTAGGCGTGGGCGTCGTGACGTTCGCCGACGAGGGCGACGAACATGGGCCGCTCGCGTGCCGAGGGGTCGTGCGTAGCGAGAGTTCTTGTGTCGGTGCGCACGCCGGCGATGGGCGTTTCACGCGGGGCGGTCAGCCAGGTCCCCGACACCGCGGACCGGATGCGAGCGGGCTCCCAGTCGATCATGGCGTTGCCTCGTTTCGCGATCGCGGACGCCACGCCGAGGCCCGCATCAGCAGCGCCGACCGCGCTGCCTGCGCATCGTCGAACATCACCCGCCGCACGCCGCCCGGGCCGTCGGGCAGGATCTGCTCACGTTCGTGCCCCTTGCCCGCGATGACGACGACGTCGCCCGGCTCGGCGGCCGCCAACGCATGCTCGATCGCCGATGCGCGATCGGCGTGAACGTCCACCGCGCTCCGGCGATCGGCCGGCACGCCTTCGAGGATGTCGCCGATGATCGAGCCGGGCGGCTCCGTGCGTGGGTTGTCGGAGGTGATGACGACGCGGTCGGCGTGTTCGGCCGCGACGCGACCCATGCGCGGACGCTTGGTGCGGTCGCGGTCGCCGCCGCAGCCGAAGACGACCCACAGCCGGCGGCTGCCTGCCGAAGCGTCGGCCTCCATGGCGGTGCGCACCTCGCGCAGCGTCGTCGCGAGCGCATCGTCGGTGTGTGCGAAGTCCACGTACACCAGCGGAAGCGGGGCGTCGCCCGCGTCCGGTTCGACGCGCGTCAGCCGACCGCGCGGCGGGATCAACTGGCCGATCGCCCGGGCGATCGCCTCCCCCGGGGCGCCGAAGCGGTGCGCGATCGCGACCGCCTGCAACAGGTTCACCGCGTTGTGCCCGCCCAGCACCGGCAATCGGCACGCCAAGTCGCCCCAGGGACCGACCAGTTCGAGTTCCTGCAGGCCCAGCCGAGCCCCGGCGCGCGTGCGCACAATCAAATCCGCGCCGCTTCTTTCCCGGCCCGACGTCCACACCGTCCCGGCGCGGCACGCCGAACGCATCACACCCGCGTAGGCATCCTCGGCGTTGAGTACCGCGAGGCCGTCTTCGGGCAGGGACGCGAAAAGGATCGACTTGGCCGCGGCGTACGCCTCCATCGTGCCGTGGTAGTCGAGGTGGTCGCCCGAGAGGTTGGTGTACACGCCAACGTCAAAGGCGAGGCCGGCGACGCGGCCTTGATGCAACGCGTGGCTGGAGCACTCGAGCACGACGGCGCGGCAGCCTGCATCGCACATGCTCGCGAGCGAGCGGCTGAGCTCCGTCGCCGGCGGCGTGGTCAGCGTCGCGTCGCCCATGTCGCGTCCGTCGTCGATGCACACGGTGCCGACGAGGCCTGTTCGGATGCCACAGTCGTTGAGGATGCGCCACGCGAAGTGGGCGACGGTGGTCTTGCCGTTCGTGCCCGTCACGCCGGCGACCATGAGCTCGCGCGACGGGTCGCCGAAGAAACGCTCGGCGACCTGCGCACCGACTCGGGGGACGTCCGCCGTGCGCAGCACCGTCGCATGACTCGGGATGTGCGCCGCCGAGACGCCCTCTTCCAGCAGCACGGCCTCAGCCCCCGCCGCGACCGCCTCGGGAGCGTGCCTGGCACCGTCGTCGACCGTTCCTCGGCGGGCGATGAAGAGGCAACCCGGGACGGCGGTGCGCGAGTCTTCGACGACGTCACACACACGCCGATCGAGGTCGGCGTGATGCCCGGCATCAGAGTCGATGCGGCAGGGCGTGTCCGCGATGAGCTGGCCGAGCCGCACACGTGCCTCCGTGCCGTTGCGCGCCCACGAAACAACCGAGCGGTGGGGGGGTGGGTCGTAGAGATCGTACCCGCTACGGCAGGATCAGCATCGCGTCGCCGTACGAGTAGAAGCGGTACCGCTCCTCGATGGCCCGTCGATAGATCTCCAGCAGCCGGGGAACGCCCTCGGGGAAGAGCGCTCCGACCATCGCCAGCAGCGTCGAGCGCGGCAAGTGAAAGTTCGTGATCAGCGCATCTGTCCACCGGAAATCGAAGCCGGGCAGAATGTACAGCGATGTGTCCGCCGAGTATCCCTTCTCGCCCGTCGGCTCCGGCAGGTCGTCGGGCAGCGACTCCATCGCGCGCACACACGTTGTCCCCACGAGCACGAGCTTGCCGCCCGACGTTCGGGCGGCCCGAGCCGCCTTGATCGTCTCGCGTGGCACGGTGATCCGTTCGCTGTGCATGTCGTGCCCCCCGAGCGTGTCCGCGGTCACCGGCTTGAAGGTGCCCTCGCCGACGTGCAGCAGCAGCTTGTGCCGGGCGACACCCATGTGTTCGATCTCGTCGATCAGGCGCTGGGTGAAGTGCAGCCCGGCCGTCGGTGCCGCGACGGAGTGGGCCTCGCGATCGTCGGCATAAACGGTCTGATACTCCCCGCGATCGAGCTCGTCCGGCGTCGCGTCGGCCCGGCGCGACCGGTGGGCCAGGATGTAGGGCGGCAGCGGCGTCGCCCCGACCTCCCGCAGCACCTCCTGCGCCGACCGCCCCGCCGGCGACGTCAGCCTGGCCAGCCACCCGTCGCCCGATCGCTCGATCAGCTCCAGCGTCGCCCGCGGCGCCGCGTCGTCGTCAGCACGCGGGACCACGCCGATCGCCTGCCCCGCCCGCAGCTTGCCGTTGGACTTGAGCAGGACCTTCCACACGCCCGGCTCGGGCTCGATGAGAAAGAGCCCCTCGACGCGACCGCCCGTATCCGCCCGGCGGGCGAAGATTCGCGCCGGGATCACCGCCGAGGCGTTCGTCACCAGCACGTCCCCCGGGTGCAGGAAGGTCGGCAGATCACGAAAGACGCGGTGCTCCATGACGGCGGGATCGGAGCGCGAGACGACCAGCAGCCGAGCCGCGTCGCGTGGGCTGACCGGGTGGGTCGCGATCAGCTCCTCGGGCAGGCGAAAGTCGAGTTCGTCGGTGCGCAGCGTCATGCGGACCATATGTACGCCGTCGCGCGCCGCGGTGCCAGCGTCGCCGGCATGCACACGACGACGAGCACGGGTATGTAGCGTGGACGACCGGCTGGTCATTCCTTCGCCGGGTCGTTTACCCTGCCGACTCCGCTGCCCCAAGGAGCCCCACCATGCCCACCGCGCCCACGCTCGACCAGACCCACGACGCCGCCGCTCGGAGCTGGGTCGAAGCCGCCAACGCCCCCGACGCCGATTTCCCTATCCAAAACCTCCCCTACGCCGTCTACCACAAGAAGGACGAGGACGAGATCGACGGGCGCGTCGGGGTCGCCATCGGCGATGAGATCCTCGACCTCGCCGTCATCGCCGAGGCGGGCCTCTTCAAGGCCATCGACGACGAACACGAGCCGTGGATCGACGATCTCGACTGCCCCACGCTCAGCTTCCTTCTGCACGCCGAGCCCGCCAAACGCCGGGCCCTGCGGCACCGGCTCTTCGAACTGCTGTCGGCGTCGAACAAGGAGCTTCAGGGCAACAAGCAACTCCGCGAGCACGCGATGGTGAAGATCAGTGACGCCGTGCTGCACGCTCCGGGCGAGATCGGCGACTACACCGACTTCTACGCCTCCGTGCACCACGCCACCAACGTCGGCTCCATGTTCCGGCCCGACAACCCGCTGCTGCCCAACTACAAGTGGATCCCCATCGGCTATCACGGCCGGGCGTCGAGCATCGTCCCTTCGGGCACGCCCGTCCGCCGACCGCTGGGCCAGACGCGGCCCGACCCCGAGCAGCCGCCCACCTTCGGCCCCTCCAAGCTGCTCGACTACGAGCTCGAGGTCGGTTGCCTCCTCGGCCCCGCCAACTCCCTCGGTGAGCCGATGACCATCGACAAGGCCGAGGACGCCATCTTCGGCATCTGCCTCGTCAACGACTGGTCCGCCCGCGACCTGCAGAAGTGGGAGTACCAGCCGTTGGGCCCATTCCTCGCCAAGAGCTTCGCGACCACCCTTTCCCCCTGGGTCGTCACCACCGACGCGCTGGCGCCCTTCCGCTGCCCCGCGTTCGAACGCCCCGAGGGCGACCCCCAGCCCCTCCCGCACCTCGACAGCGAGGCCAACCGCATCCACGGCGGCATCGACCTCTCCCTCGAAGCGCTCATCACCACCAAGAAGATGCGCGACCAGAACCTCCCGCCCCACCGCCTGAGCACCGCCGCCTTCAAGCACATGTACTGGACCTTCGCCCAGATGGTCACCCACCACGGCTCCAACGGCTGCAACCTCCAGCCCGGCGACCTCCTCGCCTCCGGCACCGTCTCCGGGCCCAACCCCGACCAGCGCGGTTGCCTGCTCGAACTCACCTGGGGCGGCCCCGGCTCCACCGAACGCAAGCCCGTCGAACTCCCCACCGGCGAGACCCGCACCTTCCTCCAGGACGGCGACGAAGTTATCCTCCGCGGCTGGTGCGAACGCGAAGGCCAGCGCCGCATCGGCCTCGGCGAATGCCGCGGCATCGTGCAGCCGGCCCCTACGACCTGACACCGCCACAGGCTGCTCGCAAGCCTTGGCCCGCGGCTCTCGGCTCTGGTCCCCCCGTTGCTCCGCACGCCTCGTTTCGCCTAGCCCATTGTCAAGCAAACGCTTAGGACGCCTTGCACATTCACATTCCATACCCGCACGACCTGAAGTAGTTGGCGCATTCCTCCGGCGTGACGGCTCGGAAGGCCTCGCCCCGCTCCACGGCGGCGAGCATCTTTCTGCGCATCTCGATCGGGAATCGCATGGTCGGCCTCCTTGCCTCGGCCGCATCATCCCCGATGGAAATCGATCGCGCAAGGTGCTCTAGCGTTGGCGGCGGACCCAAGTTCATCGGCCTTGCCGTCTGCGCCTACGACCAAAGCCAGATCAACACATCCGCCTTCGCCCAGGTCGAGTTCGGACCCGTCCCCGAGCCCTGCACGCCCGGCCCGAACTACGACCCTCGGGCCGACTTCAACAACGACGGTCAGATCGACGGTGCCGACTTCGGGGTGTTCGGAGCAGCCTTCGGCGCCATGACCGGCGACCCGGCCTACCTCGCTGCCGCCGACTTCAACGGCGACGGCCGCATCGACGGAGCCGACTTCGGCACGTTCGGCGCGGCGTTCGGATCGGCCTGCAACTGAGCTACGGGTGGCTCGCGACGGAACTCAGGAGTCGCCTTCTGCGGGAGCGGGGCGCGGCGTCGGGCGAACGTACGTCGATCGACGCTGTTCCCAGTTCTCGTCGCGCTCAGGCTCGCGGGCGGCGCGGTCGGCGTCGGTCCGCTCGGCGGTCGCCAGCGCCGCTTCGCGATCGGCCTGCAACGCGTCGAGCGAAGCGATCGGGCCATCCTCCGAGAGCTCGGGCCGCGCCACCACGTCGTCGCCCTGAACCGATCGGATGATGTCCAGTTGCAGGCGATCGTTCTCGGCCACGATGACCGCGTCGATCGCTTCGTCCTGTGCGAGCCCGTGCAGGGCGCCGACCACCTGTGAATAGCTGAGGTCGACGCCGGGCCAGGGCTCTTCGGGCGTTGGGTCGTGCACGAAGAAGGCGATGAGGTCTCGCAGCGATCGCCCGAGCTCCTCGGTCAGGGACTCGCCAGTCGAGTAGTCCTGATAGAAGACGCGTGCGCGGCCTTCGCCGGTCTGCTGCGTGTCGACCATCAACCGCCCGTTCCATGCCGACGCGAACGTGCGGGCGTTGAGCTCGAGGTCCCCGAAGAGCACGATCCGCGGCTCGCGCTGCTGGGTGAAGTAGATCATCGGGTTCGTCTTGGCGGGGACGATGTCGAGGCGGAACTTGTCGGGCACCGTGATCTTGCGGATCTGCACCGCGTCGCGCTCGGCGAGCGCTTCGTAGGCCGCGACGCGGACCGAGACGTCCGCGTCATCGACCAGCGATGTGAGAAAGGTGTCGATACGCGGGTCGAAGGGGAGCTCGGCCAGCAACTCGAGCGCATCGACGCGGATGTTCGGCGGGGCGGTCTGAGCGAGGCGTTGCAGGTGCGGGCGCGTCATGGGGTCGTTCAGCCGCGCGCCGGTGCGCAACGCCGCGAACTGTGGCCCCACCTCCGGGCTGTCGTACAACTGACGCACGAAGGGAACCGCGGCCTCGCCGATCGCCTCGAGAGCCCAGGCCATCTCGTCGGCCAGCTCGGGACGCTCGCGCATGGTGTCCACGTACCGCTGAGCCCACGTCTCGGCGAAGGCGGAGTTCACGCGCAAGTGCAGCACGAGCTGGAAGAAGCTCTCGGTGTCGTGGTTCCAGTAGGGCGGGACGTTGATCTCGATGGTGTCTTCGTTCAGACCACGGGCGGTCGGGCTGGGGGCCGCACGCTGAGGAAAGCGGGCGTTGATCGCGCCGGCGATCGAACGCGCCATCGTGTGGGACGGCGTATCGAGACGGAGCACGGGGCGGAAGGGCGTCTCGATCACCCCGCCCCCGAGGATGCGACCCGCGGTCCGCAGGGTGCCTCGGCTCTCCGCTTCCGGCGTCGCGGGGTCGACCAGCGGGTTGATGACCACCGGTCCGCGCGCGATCGCGACGCTGCGCGTGGCCGGACCTCCTGGAAGTGGTATGCCGCGGCGCAACTCCGTCGTGTACAGCGTGCCCCCCTCCAGCGACGTCGTCCCCGAGCCCGGGACCGTCTCCACCCGGACGTCGAAGACCGTCCCGCTGGGGACGGCTGGCGGCACCACCGCCTGCACGAGCACCACCGCGGTGTTCGGGTCGTCGATCATCTGATCGGGCGTGACGTCCTCGAGCGCGGTGTCGCTCTTGCCGACGCCGTACCGCGTCATCTCGTCGATGAGCGCCGCGCGCACCGCCGCCGGCGCGTCGGGCGACCCCGTTCCCGCCAGACCAACGACGATCCCGTAGCCCGAGACGTATTGCGGCTGGAGTCCGCTGATGCTGGCGGAGGCGCCGATCGTGTTGGCCAGCACAGGTTCCACGGCACGGGTAGGCACCGCGACCGAGGTCGCCGAGCGATCTACCTTCGCCCGCCTGTTGCAGCCGGGCAGGGCGATGAGGCTCGCGGCGACGAGCACGACGGGAAGAGCGACGAGAACGAGTCGGTTCATGGGTTGGAGACTCTTTTCGGACCACAACGCGGCCCGTCATGCGTGCTGAGGTTCAGACGCGGCGGAGCAGGCTTGGTTCACCTACACCGGCTGGGAGACGAGGCCGAGCGTCTGCTCCACCATGCGTCCGATGCCTTCGTAAACCTGGTGGATCGGCGCGTCGCCGTACATGTACGCCGGGGCGGTGACGATCTGGTTGCCCGCGTCGACGTGGGCCTCGGTGACGGGCTTGTCGACGTGCGTGGAGCCCATTCGCTTGATCGCCTCGGCGGTTGCTTCGTCGTTGCCGATCGTCACGGCACATCCAGCTCCGCCCGCGGCCTGACCGAAGAGGCGGGCCGCGAGCACGGGGGCGATGCAGCAGAGCCCGAGGGGCTTGCCGGCCTCCCGGAAGTCCTCCAGCACCCGCTTGACCTCGTCATCGACGGCGCAGTCGGCCCCTTTGGTCGCGAAGTCGCAGAGGTTCTTCGCCGCCCCGAATCCGCCGGGCAGGAAGACCGCGTCGTACGCACCCGGGTCCAGATCCGCCAGCGGGCGGATCTCGCCGCGGGCGATGCGGGCCGACTCGGTCAGCACGTTCCGCTCCTCGCCTGAAACCGGCTCGCCCTTCAGGTGGTCCACCACGTGCATCTGCTGCTTGTCGGGCGCGAAACAGTGGTACTCCACGCCCCGCGTGCTGAGGTGCAGAAGCACACTCACCGCCTCGTGGATCTCCGACCCGTCGAACACCCCGCATCCCGAGAGAACTACCGCGACTTTCGTCATGACGCTGGTCCTTTCTGCTCACGCCGTCTGCCGAACCTGTTGCGTACCCTCATGCTACGCCGCGCCCGACCGAACCCCAACCACGCACTTCGCCCGACTCGAAGCACCCCGGAAGCCCGAGCACGCCGCCATGTTCATCGACGAAGCCGTCATCCACGTCAAGGCCGGCGACGGCGGCAATGGGTGCGTCTCCTTTCGACGGGAGAAGTACATCCCCAAGGGCGGGCCCGACGGAGGGGACGGGGGCGACGGCGGGCACGTCTTCGCCCGGGCCGACCCCAACGTCAACACCCTCGCCGAGTTCCGCCATCACCACCACTGGACCGCTCGCCGCGGCGAGGACGGTCGCGGCAAGAACCAGCACGGTGCCGCCGGCGATTCGGTCAGCGTCCGCCTCCCGCCGGGCACTCTGATCTTCGACCAGGCGTCGGGCGACCGGCTCTTCGATCTCCAAGACGGACAGACCATCACCCTGGCGCAGGGCGGCGAGGGAGGGCTGGGCAACGACCGGTTCAAGTCCGCCACCAACCAGACGCCGCGCGAGTCCACTCCGGGCACCCCCGGGGAGGAGTACACGCTTCGACTGGAGTTGAAGCTGATCGCCGACGTGGGCCTCGTGGGCAAGCCCAACGCTGGGAAGAGCACGCTGCTGGCGACCGTCACCCAGGCGCGCCCAAAGGTCGCCTCGTATCCCTTCACGACGCTGGCGCCTCAGCTTGGCATCGCCGACCTCGACACCTCACGCAGACTCGTGATCGCGGACATCCCGGGGCTCATCGAGGGAGCCGCCGAGGGCCACGGCCTGGGCCACGCCTTTCTCAAGCACGTCGAACGCACACGCGTCATCGTTCATCTGCTCGACATCCAGCCCGAGGACGGCTCCGACCCGGCCGACAACTACAAGGCCATCCGCTCTGAGCTCCACGCGTACAGCCCGCTTCTCGCGGAAAAGCCCGAGCTCATCGCGCTCAGCAAGACTGACCTGCTCGCAAGCGACGACGACGTCCAAGCCGCCATCGCCCTCCTCCGAGAGTCGATCGGCGCAGCCGATGACATCCCCATCCACCCGTTCAGCAGCGCATCGCGCGAGGGGCTCGAGGGCCTGCTGGAGCGGTGCTGGGGAATGCTCGACATCAAGACCGGCTGGAACAAGTGAGCGAGCTCATTCACCGGTGCGACTGAGCAGCACCAGATACTCCACGTTGCCCGAGCTCTTCTTCTTACCACCCTCGATCGGCGACCGCGTGTGCTCGAGCACGTCGACGCCAAGGCCGGGCAGCACATCCAGAACGCGCGACAGCACGAGCTCGGCGTCCGCCGGCGCCAGCACCCCCTGGCGCAGACGATCTTGGAGACCGAACTCCTTCGCCTCGTAGTGCGGTTTGACGAGGGTGATGATGCGTGCCTCGCTGCTTCGCTTGAGCCAGCGCAGCGCCGCGGGGACGCACAGCCTCTGCGGCGTCCAACTGGTGTCGATCGTCACCAACTCGGGGCGCTCGCTGGGATCCTCGGGCGGCATGGCATGCAAAGCGTTCGTCCGTTCACGGACCGTCACCCGCTGATCCATGCGCAGGCGGTAGTCAAGCACGCCGTATGCGGTGTCGATGGCGATCACGCGGGCCGCGCCGGCGCGGAGCAGGACATCGGTGAAGCCCCCGGTGGAGCAGCCGAAGTCGGCGCAGAGCTTTTCGGCGGGATCGACAGGGGAGGCGAAGGTCTCCAACGCGTGTTGGAGTTTGAGGCCGCCACGACTGGCGAGCGCGGGCTCGTCTGGTGGGCCGGGGATGTCCATATCACGTCGGCGTGATGCCGTGCACCGCGATGCCGAGTCTATCGGCCAGGGCCAGCGTCTCTGGCTTGTCGATGATGATGACGTCGGACGCCGCGAGGACGAGCCCGCGCCCGCCGTGCTCCTTGAGGTTCTCGATCGTGCGTGCACCAACGGTGGGCACGTCGGCCCGACGATCGTGCCCCGCACGAGCGGCCTTGAGCAACACCCACCCCGTCTGGCGGCAGAGCTGGCCCGCACGCTCGATCATGCGGTCGGTCCCCTCGACCGCTTCGACCGCGATCACGTCCCCGTCCTTCACCGCGATCGCCTGCCCGATGTCGAGCCGCAACAGCTCGCGCAGGAGCGGCCAGCCGAACTCAACGTCGGTGCGCATCGCCGGCGAGAGCTTGCGCCGGGTCATTGCGCCCTCGCTGGCCAGGTGCTCGGTGATGTGAGCCGTCGAGTCGATGAGGTGCACTCCGTCCTTGGCCAGTTCTTCGGCGACGAAGGCGAGCAGCCTGTTGGACCGCCGATCGTCGCGATTGCGGAACCACGCGCTGACGACGCGGGCGTCGGGCCGATTGCGGATGATCGTCCGCCAACTGTACATCAGCTTGGCCTTGTCCACCCGCCCGACCATCACCGCGTGCTTCACCTGCATCCGCCTGAGTGCGCTCGACCAAGCGTTCAGGCGCAGCACCGGCACGTCGATCACCTGCTCGCACCATTCGCGCAGTTCCGGCTCGTACTGCTTCGTGAATCCCAGACACCGCACCGGGTGGCCCGCCTCGGCCATCCCCCGCGCCACGATGACCGGCAGGCGGCCCGCACCCGCGATCAGACCCATCGGGGTCGGCGGCGCGGGCGGGTCGGGCAGCACCGCGATCGACGTGGACGCGCTCACGCCCACCGTCACACGCCCCCGCCGTTAAGTCCGCGCCCGGTCTGCTCCGGATCCTCGCTCTCGTCCACGAGCCCTCCGGGCAGGCCCGGCATGAGCGTCAGCCGGTCCACGCCCAGGTCCGACCCGTTGCGCTCCCAATGGCCCAGTGTGCCCATGAGGCACTCGGGCGAGTCGCAGACGTTGAAGAGCTGAATCGCGCCGGCCTTCATGAACTTCTCTTCCGTCATGTGCGCAAAGAGATGGAGCAGCGGGTCCCAGAAGCCTTCGCCGTCCAGCGGCGAGGGCGGGTTCAGGAGCAGGATCGGTTTGTCGTGCTCGCCCACGAGTCGGCCGACGAGGATTTCGAAGAACTCCTCGAGCGTGCCCATGCCGCCGGGCAGAACCGCGATGGCGTCGCCGCGATCTTCGAGCTGGGCCTTGCGCTCGCGCATGGTGCCGACGACGATGTTCTCGGCGTTCTCGTCGTCCATCTGCTCAGCTTCGCGCAGGCGGTCGGTGATGATGCCGACGACGCGTCCGCCGGCCTCGCGGGAGGACTTGGCGACCTGGCCCATCATGCCCAGCCGGCCGCCGCCGTACACCAGTTCGTACCCGCCCGAGCCCAGCTGTCGTCCGACCTCGCGCGACAGCTCGTAGTACGCCTCGTCCAGGAAGGAGCTGGACGAGCAGTACACCGTCACCGACCGGATCTTCCGGCCGGGCGAGGCGTGATGGTTGTGCTCCGGCGGGGACGGCTCAGGCATGTCCCGATGGTAGCGGCAGGGCGGGCGTCACTCGGGATCGGGTGGCTCCCCGATATCCTCGCCCCAGATGTCGGGACGCAGGCGCTTGAGCTCGGTCATCAGCGCGATACACCGCTCATCTCGCATCTGCACGAGCGCGACGCCCTTCTCGTGCATCAGGTCCTCGGCCCCGAGGAAACTGTCGCTCTCGCCGATCACGACGCGCGGGATGCGGTGCAACAGTGCCGCGCCCGAGCACATGATGCACGGGCTGAGCGTAGAGGCGAGGGTGAGCGTGTGCCAGTCGCGCCGGCGACCGGCGTCGCGGATGCAGACAATTTCGGCGTGGGCCGTCGGATCGCCCGTCTGCTCGCGGGTGTTGTGCCCGGCGCCGACGATGCTCAGGTCCGCCCGCCCGATCGCGGCTCCGATGGGAATACCGCCCTCGTTCCACGACTTCTCCGCCTGCCGGACGGCTTCGTCGAGGAGCTGGCGGTCGAAGTCGTTCGGCTCGTCGCGTGGCATGGCAAGAGTGTCGCCCCGCGCGGGCGACGGATCAACGACAAGTTTCTTCTCGCGACACTGATTGCTGGGCGGTTGGGCGTGGCGGCGGTGCGACCTAGGATGTGAACGTGCGATCATGCGAAGACATCGGGCGGGTCGACCTCAACGAGAACGACCGCATCGGGAACCTCTCCGACCTCTTGCGCACGGTCAGCGGCCTGACCGACCCGCAGGCGGTCCAGCTCGAGTTCCAGAAGCGCATGCGCGGCCTCAACGAGGTCGACGCTTACGTCGCCGTCTCCCGTCGCGGCCTCGAGAACGGCCAGTACAAGATCACGCGCTCGTCCCTCCCCGCGGCCCGGGCGTACCACGAGCAAAACCCCTGGGACTCGTGGGACGAGCTGCCTGCGCACGCGGGCGGATTCCTCGGGTCCATGGTCGCCGACGATCAGCCCAAGCTCTTCTCGACCGCCCGTGTCACGGATGACCCCGTGCTGGGCGATGCGCTCGAGCCGTTCCGCAGCATGATGATCGTGCCGCTCTTCGATGAGGGCCGGGCGTTGAACTGGTCGTTGATGCTGCGCCGCGAGGAGAACGCCTTCGCGGTGGAGGAGCTCGAAAACCTGTTCCTGCGCGGCAACCTCATCGGGCGGATGACCAAGAACCTGATCGTCCAGCGGGAGGTGAAAGACCTCAACCAACGGCTGAATGAGCAACTGGACGAAATCGCGAGCATCCAACGCGCCCTGCTCCCGCCCAGGCTGCCCGATGTGCCGCGCCTCAGGCTCGCGTCGAGCTACCTCACGTCCAACCACGCCGGCGGCGACTACTACGACGTCATCCCGCTCGCCGACGGGCGCTGGATTGTGCTCATCGCCGACGTCTCGGGCCACGGCGCCGGAGCCGCGACGGTCGTCGCGATGATGAACGCCATCCTGCACGCCTACGACCGCGTGGCGGACGGGCCGACGGTCATCATGCGCCACCTCAACCGCCAGCTCCTCTCCAAACGCATCGAGAGCAACTTCGTGACGGCTTTCCTCGGGCTCTGGAACCCGGACGACCGCACGTTCAACTACGTCAACGCCGGGCACCACTCGGCGATGGTCCGGCATCCCGACGGCGAGATCTCGCACCTCACGGGCGGGCACGATGTTCCGCTAGGCATCCTCGACGACGCAGAGTTTGAGGACGCCACGTCGACGCTCCAACCCGGTGACACGGTGGTGCTTTATACGGACGGGATCATCGAGAGCTTCGGCCCGCCCCCGGCGCACGAGATGTTCGGACTCGAGCGCTTTGCCGACGCGCTGCGCGCGTGCTCTGGCGAGCCCTCGTGCGTGATGAACACCATCCACGAACGCCTGTACGAGCACACGGGCCAACGCGAGCGCGACGACGACCAGACCCTCCTGGCCTTCCGCGTGGAGGGCTGACCCCATGCCGGGCGAGGCCCACGAGTGGTACGCCCCCGACGGACTGCGCTTCGAGTGCACATCCTGTGGCGCGTGCTGCACCGGGCCGGCCGGGTACGTCACGTTCACCGAGGACGAAGGACGACGGCTCGCCGACCACCTCGGGCTGACGATCGAACGCTTTCACACCGGGTACACGCACGAGACGGAGATGGGCCGGTCGCTCCGCGAGATCGAAACCGAGCACGGCTTCGACTGCGTCTTCCTCGATCGCACGAGCGTGCCCGGCAAAGCGATCTGCTCGGTCTACGACGCACGCCCGCTCCAGTGCCGAACGTTTCCCTGGTGGCCGGAGAATCTGCACTCGACCGAGGCGTGGCGACGGCTCGCTCGTGAGTGCGAGGGCGTCGGTCGCGGCGGTTTCGTGCCGGTGCACCAGATCCGCATCGACCGGGACGCGCAGTCCCGGCGCGATGCGGGCGTGTCGCGCTGATCTCGGGGCTGGCTCATCGCCGGCGTTGCAGCGTCAACAACCCGGCAAACGGCAGCACGCCCACGGCCCCGGGGGCGGGCAGGATCGTGGAGTAGGCGCCGTCGCCCGCGAGCGTGCCGGTCAACTCGTAGGGGAGCGGGAGCGTGCCGACCAGAGTCGGCCCCGGGCCGCCGCCGCGCAAGTCGCCATCCGCGGCGTCAGTGAAGATGCCGATGGAGGCTCCGAAGAGCGCGTTGTCTTCGAGCGCAGCGAGGAAAAGCTGTTCGGTGGGGAAGTCGATCGCGACCTCGGAGAGCGGCGCGTCTTCGAGGATGACAATCTCTTCGTTGCCAAGGCCCCGGTCGTCTTCGATGTTGAGCACATCGACGAAGGCGACGTCAAACGCGCCGCTTTCACGCGGATGCCGGCGATCCCGACGACCTCGGTAAACCCGCCCTCACCGTTGGCGAGGGGCACCGAAACGGTTTCCACGTCGAGCGATGTCTGAAGACCGCCTTCCGGGTTGAGGATGGTGCCCGCGACTTCGCCGGTGGACGGATCGATGGCGACGGTGACGGGGAACTCGTTGCCGCGGAGCGGGCCGATGTCGAGGTTGAACAGGCCGGAGGCGAAGAGAAAGCCCGATCCCGGGGTCTGCTCGTTCACGGGCGCGTAGCCAAGGCCGGTGAGCGAGAGGCCCTCGTTCTCGCCCGAGGCTTCGAAGACAAGTTAGGGCTCAGTTTGGCCGTCGTAGTTCCAGGAATAGATGCCCGAGTCGGTCGCGAAGAACAGCCGTTCGTTCGCATCATCGGTGTCAAGGCCCTGAATCTCGAAGCCGTCGAACAGCGGCGTGGCTCGGCCGGTCTGATCGTCGACGGCCCAGGCGGACGTGGGCTCGGCGGAGTCATCGACTCCGACGATGACAAACCCGGCGTGTGCAGCGGCGGCGAGCGCCAGGACGGCGCTGGCGGATAATCGCATGTTCATGTGGAAACTCCTCCTTGTGCGGCTTCGACATATCGCAGCCGCGGCGGAAGGCACGCGGATCACCCGCTCTGACGTGTCCCGGGGGAGGAGGCGTGGTCAGTCCTTTTTCAGAAGCCGCTCGAGGAAGTGGATGTCCACGCCGCCCTTTTGGAACGAGGCGTTGTCCATCAGCTCGCGGTGCAGGCCGATCGTCGTCTTGATGGGCCCGATGCGCATCTCGTCGAGGGCACGGGCTGTGCGGCGGATGGCGGCCGCCCGGTCCTCGGCGTGCACGATCAGCTTCCCGATCATCGAGTCGTACGTCGGCGGGACTCGGTAGCCGGGCACGGCGTGCGTGTCGTTGCGCACGCCCAACCCGCCGGGCAGCCGGAAGTCGTCGATCAGGCCGGCCGAAGGCGTAAAGTTGCGCTGCCAGTCCTCGGCGTTGATGCGGCACTCGATGGCGTGCCCGTTGATCTTGATGTCGCGCTGGCGATAGGGCAGCTCCTCGCCCGCGGCAACGCGGATGCCGGTCGCCACGATGTCCACCCCGGTGATCATCTCCGTCACCGGGTGCTCCACCTGCACGCGCGTGTTGACCTCGAGCAGGTAGAAGTGCTGCTTCTCGTCCATCAGAAACTCGACGGTCGCGGCACCCGAGTAGTTGGCGTTGCGGATCAGCCGGGCCGCGGCGCGGCAGACGTCGTTGCGCTTCTTCGGATCAATATCCGGCCCCGGCGCTTCCTCGATGAGCTTCTGGTGCCGGCGCTGAATCGAGCAGTCGCGCTCGAAGAGATGGATCGCCGAGCCGTGGTTGTCCCCGATGACCTGGACCTCGACGTGCCGCGCATGCTCGAGGAACTTCTCGATGTAGACCGACCCGTTGCCGAAGGCGGCCTGGGCCTCCTGCTGGGCGGACTTGATGGCGGCACGGATGTCCTTCTTGTCGCGGACGATGCGCATGCCGCGCCCGCCCCCGCCCGCCGCCGCCTTGACGATCACCGGGAAACCGATCTTCGTTGCGATCTCGACGGCTTCGTTTTCCTCGTCGACCGCGCCGTCGGAACCTGGGAAGACCGGCACCTTGGACTTGCGCGCCATCTGCTTGCACGAGATCTTGTCGCCCAGCAGCGCCATCGCTTCGGGCGACGGCCCGATGAACCCGATCGTGCAGTCGCGGCAGACCTCGGCGAAGTGCGCGTTCTCCGCGAGGAAGCCGTAGCCCGGATGGATGGCGTCGGCCCTGGAAACCTCCGCCGCCGAGATGATGCGCGGGATGTTGAGGTAGCTCTCGGCCGCCGCCCCGGCGCCGATGCAGATGGAGCGGTCGGCCTGTTCGAGGTAGGGTGCGCCGCGGTCGGCCTCGGAGTAGACCGCGACGGACTCGATGCCCAGGTCGCGGCAGGCCCGGATGATCCGCAGGGCGATCTCCCCGCGGTTGGCGATGAGGACTCTCGAGAACATACGTCGTTCCGTGACTGCGAAGAAAAGAGGAGGGCATCGTCGCGATGCGGGCGGTTATGTGCGCACGAGGAAGAGCTTCTGGCCGTATTCCACGGCGTCGCCGTTCTTCACGAGCACCTTCTCGATGGTCCCGGAACACTCGGCCTTGATCTCGCTGAAGACCTTCATGGCCTCGACGATGCAGACCGTGGTGTCGGCCGACACGTCGGAGCCGGCCTTCACAAAGGCCGGGCTCTCGGGATCCGGGGCGGCGTAGAACGTGCCGACCATCGGGGACGTGATCGCGTGCAGCGATTCGTCCTCGTCCGCGAGCGCTGGGGGCGGCGCCGCGCCGCCCGTTTCGCCGCCCGCCGGCGGCGCCTGCACCGTCATGGGCGGCCCGCTGGCGGGCTGTGCGTGGTAGACGCCCGCGGCGCCGCGCTTGACGACCACGGTCTCCTGCTCGTCGCGCAGGTCGAGCTCGGAAAGGTCGTTCTCGACCATCAGCTTGACGAGTTCCTTGAGCTTACGGATGTCGATCACAGGGTGAACCAGCCTTTGTCCATGGTGAGGGAGCTGAGGTTGCGCGCGCCGGTGTCGGTGACGAGGATGTCATCTTCCAGGCGCACGCCGCCGACGCCCGGGAGATAGATGCCCGGCTCGACGGTGACGACCATGCCCGGTCGAAGCACGTCTTGAGATGATTTGGCCAGGCGCGGCGATTCGTGGACGTCGATGCCGAGGCCGTGCCCGAGCGAGTGCCCGAAGCGTTCGCCGTAGCCCGCGTCCTCGATCACCCGCCGGGCCGCGGCGTCGACTTCGCGCCCGGTGGCTCCGGGGCGGACGGCTTCCACGCCGGCGTGGTATGCCTCTTGGACGATGTCGTAAATCTCGTTCATCTGCCGCGACCACTTGCCGAAGGTGAAGACGCGGGTCATATCGGAGCAGTAGCCGTGCGCCTTGGCGCCCCAGTCGATGAGCAACGGGGCGTTGCGACGCGTTTTCACGCCCGACGGGCGTGCGTGGGGCTTGGAACTGTTAGGCCCCGAGGCCGCGATGATCTCAAAGCTCGCCGCCGACGCCCCCCGCGACTTCATCTCGAACTCCAGAGCCGCGGCGATGTGCCGCTCCGTCAGGCCCGGATGGAGCGTGGGCCTGAGCGCTTCGAGGGATTGCTGCTGGATTTTGATCGCGTGTTTGATGCGCTTGATCTCGTCGTCGTCCTTGATCTGGCGCAGCTTGGCGACGAGCCCGCTGGTGTTCGTCAGCCGCTTGGCGCCGACGAGCTTGGCAAGGGTTTGGCGGAACGCCAGCGTGCAGTGGTCCGCCTGGAGTCCGAGCACGTCGTCGGCTCCGATCGCGTCGGCGATCGCGCCGGTCATCGGTCCGCGGCGCATCACGACCTTCGCGACGGCCTGCGCCGGCTCGACGTCCTCCTCGAAGCGGAAGTCGCTGATCAGGATCACCTTGCGCGGGAAAACGATGAGAACGCTGTCTTCGCCGTGAAAAGGCGTGAGGTACCCGACGTCTTGCGGGTTCGTCACGAGCAGGGCATCGGCCTTGGTCTCTTTGAGCGCCGCGCGGAGCCGTTTCAGACGAGCAGCAGCGATGCCGGCCTCGTGCGAAGATGCGCGGTTCGCGCGTGGCTTGGCGGTCTTCCTGACGGTGGCGGGCGCTGCGGACATGGGGGGCGGAGTATACCGGCCCGCGTCTCAGCGTCCCCGGGAGGACGTTTAGCCTCGATGCCAGGGAAGCTCGTGCGGCTCGCGCAGCGATGTCGGGGTGCCGAGCACTTCGGTGAGCGCGACCGCCTTGCGGAGCTTGTCGTGGTCGACATGCCCGTCCGCCCCGAAGAGCATGGAGCGCACGCCGTCGTGGATGTTGGACCGCGCGCTGGACTTGTCCTCGGTGGACTGCTCCCCGATCGCGCTGGTGCCGATGGCGCCGCTGCGAATCGGCGTGCTGCCGACAGCGATCGCCGATTCCTTGATGCGGTCGCCGATGCGGTCCGCGGTGGGACGGTCCGCATCGGGGCCTTGCCGGTCGCGGACGGGCGGCGTCGACTCGCGACGGGCCGGGCGTTGCTGCCCGCCCCGTTGCTGCCGTCGCTGCTGGCGTTGAGCCTCGCGTTGTTGCTGACGCTGCCCCCGACCCGTCGGCGTCGGGAACGGGCCGCCCGGGATGGAGGTGCCCGCTCCTCCGCCACCGCCGCCCCCCGAAGGCGAGCTGCTCGGGGCGCGTAGGACGCCGCCGCCCGTGTTCGCCTGCTGTCCCGTTTGGGATTGAGCCTGCCGTCGGCGGAGCTCGCGGAGCTGCGCCTGTCGACGGGCGGCAAGCTCGCGCATAGCCACGGAGCGGCGGTCTTCCTCGGTCTCGCTCTCCTCGTTCGTCCGCTCGATCACCTGCGTCGTGCGCAGGGCCTCCTGCTGACGACGCTTCGTCTCGTCGCGGGCTCGCTTGAGGGCGGCCTGCTCTTTCAGCTTCCCGATGATGGTGCCCAGCACCGGCCCGCCTACGAGCAGCAGGGCGATGAGAAGCTGGAGCCAGTTGAACGTGTTGCCCATACGCGGGCATCGTAGCCGTCGTGCGACCAAACGGGCGGCGGGAAAGCGTCTGCGGCTGACGCCGCCCTCGCTTCGGGGCGTGGTGGGGGGGAAGGGGCGGGACAGTGAAGGTTTGCACAAAACCTGTGGTTTGGTGTTTTAGTTGAGCCCTAGCGGTGGTACATTGCTTTCACAGAGTTGCGCGTCGCACGGAGGCGCGTTGTCGCAGCACCCATTTCGCGTGCCCACCCGAATGACTCGGGCCAGAGGGCGCGCGTCGTACCGGACACGGAGGTCCAACCATGGGATTCCTCAAGTCATTCGGGAAGATGTTCCGTCCGAGCGGCTCCACGCCGCAGCCCGCGGTCGCCGGTGTCGGCACCACCGCCACCGAGGCGTCCGCCTCGCCGACGAAGACCGTCACCGAGGCATCGAAGACCGCGGGCACGCCGATCCGCGGCACAGGCACTGACTCCAGCTCCACCGGGAACGGCTCGAGCAACGGCCGACGCTCGGGCGGCTTCTCCGAAGCCAAGCCCGCTACCGCCCAGCGTGAGTCGGGCGGCATCACCGTCATCGACGAAGAACCCCCCAGCCGCAACGGCTACCACGATGAGGGCGTCCACGAGGACGACTCGCACGACCTCGAGCCCGCCCAGGTGCGTGAGCACGCCGGCTCCACGCAGGAGCTCGCGCGGCCCGCGCCGCGGAACAAGCAGGAGCTCTTCGAGGAACTCCAGCAGAACTACCGGGAAGTCGTCGACCTCGTGCGCAAGGTCGACGCGCACCTCGACCGAAACGAGCAGCGCGGCCAGGAGATGGTCTCCATCGCCCGGCGCATCGACGACACCATCCCCATCCTCCAGAAGTTCCCCGAGCAGATGCAGGAGCAGATGCGCGAGCTCAACCGCGAGGTCGTCGCCGCGATCAAAGCGACTTCCGACCGTGGCGACGAGCGCAGCCGCCAGATCAACTCGGCCCTCCAGCAGATCGGCGGGCGCATCCAGAAGACGGGCGAAACCCAGGGCCAACTCGTGACGACCATGGCCGGCTTCCGCGAGACGCTGGGCGACATCGCCAAGAGCTCGTCGCGCACGAGCACGGTGCTCGAAGACATCGACACCCGCCGCCAAGAGCGGGAGGACGAGCTGACCAAAATGCTCGTCGCCAGCCGCCGCTGGTCCGTCGCTGCCATGGCGGTCGCCGTCATCGTCGGCGCCTC
This sequence comes from uncultured Phycisphaeraceae bacterium, assembly GCA_964440605.1. Lineage (GTDB taxonomy): Bacteria > Planctomycetota > Phycisphaerae > Phycisphaerales > UBA1924 > CAYTSW01. The sequence goes on from CAYTSW010000004.1 coordinate 37,274, forward strand.
GGCCCTGGCCGTGGGCACGGTGGCGATCGTCACGCTGCTCAAATGACCCCGTGATTTCGGGGACAACCCGCGACTATCGATCACCGGGCTTGTGCCCGGTGTTTTCTGTTGATGTAAAGGCGGCGGTGATGCTCCGCACCAGCGCGTCGCGCTGATCAGCCGGATACAGCGGCCAGGGCCAGTCGCGGCGTGACGATACCACGTGTTCGCGCTTCCGCGCGCGAAGCTCATCGACGCGTCTGGACAGCGCCGCCAGTTCATCATGGCGGATTGCACGCCATTGTTCGAGATCGCGGTGCATCCGTCGAAAGGCGGCGGTGTCGCCGGCCTTGATCGCACGCAGCGCCTCGTCTTTGTGCGCCTGCGCTTCTTGATCGCCGAGCTCGGCAGGCGTGTGCCGCGCGTGATGCGCGCGCCACGCAGCGGCGTGCTGGGCGTTCTCACTCACCGGCTCAACATCCAACGGCAGGTAGAGGTCGGCCGAAACCGTTGCGATGGGGGCGAGCGACACGCCGAGCCAGTCTTGGAGCCAGCGTTCGGTGACCCGGTCGTACCGGGTGCCGCCGCGACCGTGGATGAACAGTTCGCACCCGAGCGTGCGCAGCAGCCCGGTCATCACGAGCGCTCGCGGCAGCAGCCGTTCGCGCGGCAGGCCGTGCAAATCGCCGAGAAAAACGCGGCCGCGCAGGTGATCCTCCCGCTCGTACCAGAGCGGCAGCTCGATCGCTCCGGGATCGACGCCGAGATGCAGCGGCGGGATGCCGACGCCCGGGTCGGTCGCGGCGGCGCGGTTGTACGCGGTCGCCGCGGCAAGGGCGTCGTCAGCGAGGCGATCGACGAAGCGCGAGCCGGCCTCGGTCAGCAGCAGGTCGGTCGTCCAGATCGGCTCGGGCGCGCGGACGTGCGGCTCGAGCAGCGCGCGCTGCGTGCCGATCCACTGCGCAACAGCATTCGGGGCGCCGGCGTGTTGATCGAACGCGCTGCGCACGGCCGATACGGAATGCTCGGCGAGCGGTGTGAGCGTGGAGGCGTCGTCCTCTGCGCGCGTTGCGGCGAGTGATGACGCGATGCGCCCCTCGGACGGAGGCGGGGCAAGCCGATGGGTGTGCGCAACAAGGCGGCCCGCGTGATCGCGCGTCGGCATATCGAAACGGAAGGGATCGACCACATCGTGCGCGACCACCACCCACGACCACGCGGCCCGCCCAGCGTCAGCGGTGGCCTGCGCAGCGAGCAACTTCGCGACGATGCCCGGGTGCCACCATTCGGGCTGATGGCCAGTCAGAATCACCGGCCGATCCGTCGGCAGGCCGAGTTCGGCGCGAAAGCGTTGTGCCTCGGGGGTCAGGCGCTCGAAGCGTTCGCCGAGCAGCGTCGGCCATTGGGAGGCTTCGGGATCGATCTGCACGCGATCGCGCTGCACGACGATGATGACTCACGCGGTGATCGCGGCGGTCGCGGAAGCGGGCAGACGATCAGCGCACCGCTTGATCTCGTGGTTGAGCACCTCGCGGTAGTGCCGCAGGCGAACGTCGTGATCGTTCAGCGGGCCGCCGAACGTGCGCTTGGGGTCGTTGTAGATCAGGCGGACGGGCACCTCGGTGATGCGCAGATCGTTGGCGATCGCCTGCACCCAGAACTGCATCGGGAAGGCATAGCCCGTTTCGCTGAGCGCGAGGCGTCGGACGGCGTCGACGCGATACGCCTTAAAGCCGCAGAACGCGTCGGTGATGCCCAAGCCCAGACGTTGGTTGAGCTCGTCGGTGATCGTCATGTTGATGCGGCGACGGTCGGCCGGCGGCACGTCCTTGGCGTCGGCGTCGTTGCGGTAGCGCGAGCCGGAGACAACGTCCTGCTCGCCGGTCTGCGCCGCTTCGATGAACTGCGGGATCGCCTCGGGCTCGTGCTGCTCGTCGCAGTCGATGGTAATGACCCAGTCGTAATCGTCCATCGCGGCCCAGCGGAAGGCGTCCTGCATGGAGCGTCCGTAGCCGTGGTTGCGCCGGTGGCGGATGACCTCGACCGGGAAGTGGGGGAGCAGGCAGGGGGTGGTGTCGGTCGAACCGTCGTCGATCACGAGCACGTTGTCGGCCTGCTCGAGCACGCGCTCAAGGACCGAGACGACGTAGCGCTGCTCGTTGTAGACGGGAATGGCGACGAGGACTCTCATGCGGCGGCTTTCGTTGCGGGTGTCGATCGAGCGCAGGCGGCGGTCGCATGCTACGCCTCAGCGTCCCGGACGCCGCGGGCGGTTGTCCCGAGGACCGTCGGGAGTTTCCCCTCCCGCGCCGCCCCCGCCGACGGCTTCGATCGTGCGCCATGAGCCGGTGACCAGGTCGAACTCGATGGATCGCGCCGTGAACTCGCCGCCTCGCGTCGGATCGACGACCGTCAAGCGATTGCCCGGGTTCGCCGCGGCGACGATGGACTGTGTGAGCGCGCGGTAGGTCAATGTGTCGCACAGCAACTCGAGACCCTCGCGACGCATGTACACGCCCTGTTGAGCCTGGATCGTGCGCACGCCCGAGAGAGGGCGTGCGGGGTCGTCGCCGCCGCTCTCAGGCGTGGCGAACGTCGCGGTAAGCCGTTCGCAGAGGAGCGTGGTGACGGTCGTGTCGTCGAGCGGTTGATGGGTGACGCGGACTTGATTGCGCATGGTCGCGACGCCGCGGGCAAGATCGAGGTCGAGCCGCCCCTCCCAGAGGAATACCGCCGAGCCCTGCTCTGACAGCGCGGTCTCCCGCGAAGTCGATGGCGACGGTCGCTCCGATTCACGCCGATCAACGACGAGCCGACCGGCCGACGGTATCGCGGCGGTGTTGGCGATGAGATCGGCGGTAATCGCGTCGCCGCGCGCCGCGACGAGTGACAGCAGTTGTTCGTCGGCGTCGGCGCTGATCGCGTAGCGGCGTTCTTCGATCTCGGCGAAGGCGTCAGCTTCGGTGTCCCCGCCGAAGAGCTGGAGTGTCTTCGGTTCGGGCGCAGTCGAGCCGACGGCTTCGGTGAGCTCGACAACCATGCGCGTAGCGCTGGCACTGATCACGCGCCACGCCCCGCCAGCGAACTGCTCACTGGCGTTGAAAAGGACATCCTCCGAGGCTTCGATGCTGCGTGCGGCTTCGTCGTACGTAAGTGGCCCGCGCCAGGTGAGGCGGCCGGTGTCGAGCGGGGTGGTGCTGGAGCCCGGCGGCGTGTCGAACGTGGCCTCGCCGCCGCCGAAGGCGGTGAGGGTGCGAGCCTCGTCGTCCCAGAGCAACTGTTCGCTGGCGAAGGCGAGCGTTTCGGTGTTGCGGGTCGTCGCGGCGCGGGCGGGGGTGCCGATGGCGGCGTAGCGGCGTCGCGTCTGGCTCGCCCGGATCTCGTCGGCGGTGAGCGTCGTCGCGTCGGGGCGGGTCCATCGCGCATCGCCGCGGGCCACGGCTTCGTCGATGATGAGGCCGCCGTTGTCGCCCATGACGAACTCCGCGCGCACATCGGTGGCTTCCAGCCGCTCAACGCCATCGTCGACCTGCGCTTCGAGGATCACGGCGCCCGTCGCCGCGAGCGTGCGCACCTGCGGCTCGACGGTGGGGTCCAATTTGTCGGTGAACTCGACGTCGAGCGCATCGGCTGCGAGCGTCGAACCCTCAGCGAGGCTCGCCCGCACGAGCGTTCGCGCCTGCAGGCGCTCCAGCGGCAGCCGACCTTCGGCGGAGTTGCGGAACGACGCGGTGATCACGTCGGCGGCGAGACGATCCGCTTCGTCGGCGGTGGTGAGCAGGGCCTCGCCGGTGAGTGTCGCTTGATCGGCCCGAAGGCCGCCGTCGTCGACGAGCAGGTCGAGCGTTGCCTCGCGGTTCCAGTGTGCGGTTGCGGGCGGGTCGGCGTTGATGGTCGTGCCCACGCCGGGCGTGATGGCGGTCGCGGCGACGCGGCCCGGTTGCGCAAGATCGGCGATGACGTGCTGCGTGCGCAGACGCGCGCGGTCGGGCAAAGTGAACTCGAGTCCCTCGGGCTTGTCGGCGCGGGCCTGCAGCTCGGCGGTGGTGGCGTAATACGTGATGTCGCGGGCGATGACGGTCGCGCCATCGCGGGCACTCGTGAGGCGGACGTCGCCGTCGACGAGGCCCCCGAGCTCGACGTAGGCGTCTTCGCCCTCGGGCAACCGGCTCGTCGAGGTGTCCTCGAGGCGACGGACCTCCAGCGGGCCCGACCAGACGACCTCGATGGGCTCGGTCGCCTGATCATCACTCAACGTCGACGTCGACGGCGGCGGAGGCGAAGGATCGGAAGCGGTGGGGGGGGCGGGCTCGTCGTTTTCGAAGTCGAAACTGAGGGGCGCGATGGCGCCGGGCGCAAGCTCGGCGCCGACGAAGCGGGCGGCTGCCGAGATCGTGTTGGCCGCGATCCGCCCGGCGGTGTGGCTGATGCGCACGTCGCCGACGATGCGCAAGGTGTAGACGTCGGACGCTTCAACTGCAGCATCGCCGGGATCGGTCGACCGTTCGGCTTCGCCGGACGCCGGCTGCTGCTGGGTTGCCTGGTCGTCGTCGTCGTCATCACGCGCGAGGCGGTCGGGCCAGACGAGCAGTTGCTGTGTCGAGGCGAGACGGATGAGCGAGGGGCGGACGTTGTCGGAGCCGGCGAAGTCGGCCAGGCGCACGGTGAGGTCGGACCCGAGCAGTTCGAAGCCGAAGGGGGCGGCGAGGAGCTCGAGTTCTCGGGGCGCGGCGAACTCGCCCTGCTCGTTGTCGAAGCGCAGCAGCGGCGTGCGGAGCGTCGCTTCGGGAACGGGGGCTTGGGCTGAGTCGAGGTCGTCAGACGAGACGCCCGGCGCAAAGACCCGGACCTCCACGCCGCCTTCGAGCGTGCCCGAATCCGGGTTCTCGATGGCCTGGCCGACGAGCTCGGCCCGCGGTGCGGTGAGCGTGACGAGGCGATCGGTGGGGGCGAACTCCTGCGTGGGTTCACGTTCGTCGCTGCGGAGGAAGAGGGTGACCTTGAGGCCGGTGACTTCGTAACGGGCCTCGCCGACGGGGTCGAACGTCTCGGCGCGCAGGCGCGTGCGCACGAGGCCCGTCGCGGGGTCGAGCTGGCGGAAGGTGGCTCCCTCACCCTTGCCAACGGCTTCGATGCCCGGCCGGGCGCCGGCCCGCTGCGCGTCGCCGCCGGCGTCGGGCGAGCGCGGCAGGACGGGCGGGTCGAGGTCGAGGGGGATGGGCGTTTCCGTGCGTGGGGCGGGGGGGGCGGTGAGCCAGACGAACAGGAGCGTCATGACGACCAGCGTGCCGAGGAAGCCGGCGGTCATCTGCCCGAACTGTCGCCCGCTGAGCGCCACGCCGCGTCAGCGCTCCACGATGCGCATGGCGACAAGGTCCTGGACGTCGAGCAGGCCCACGGGTTTGCCGGCGGCGTCGACGACGGGGACTTCGTCCATCTGGTGCTCACGCAGCAGACGCTGGGCGTCGCGGACGAGCGCCGAGTCGGGCAACGTGCGCGGCGAGCGGGTCATGACGGTGCCGATGGGCTCGGTGAGCGCGTCGGGGTGGGTCGCGATGAGGCGGCGCAGGTCGCCGTCGGTGAAGATGCCCTGGAGGACGCCGGCGTCGTCGACGACGAGCAGGGCGCCGGGGCGCCTGCCGAGGGTCTGGGTGGACTGAAGCGCTTCATGCACGGAGCGATCGGGGGTGACGAGCGGGAGATTCTCGCCAACAACGAAGCGCAAGACGTCGACCACGGGGCGGAGCTTGCCGCCGAGCAGTCCGCCGGGGTGGCGCTGTGCAAAGTCATCGGCGGTGAAGGCTCGTCGGCGGGCGAGGGCGAGGGCGAGCGCATCGCCGAGGGCCATCGTCGCAGTAGTGGAGCATGTCGGGGCGAGGGCGAGGTCACTGGCCTCTTCGATGCGGCCGAGCGCGAGGGCGAGCGTGGCGGCGCGGGCGAGGGCGGATGAGCCGTCGCCGCCGGTGATGGCGATGACGTCGACGCCGTCGCGGCGGAGAATCTGGGCAAGGGTGATGAGTTCTTCGGTCTCGCCCGAGAAGCTCAGGGCGAGGAGGAGGTCGCTGGAGCGGATGCGGCCGAGGTCGCCGTGGACGGCTTCGGCGGGGTGGATGGTGTGCGAGGGCGTGCCGAGGGAGGCGAGGGTGGCGGCGATCTTGGCGCCGACGAGGCCCGACTTGCCCATGCCCGAGACGATGACCGTGCCGCCGGCGGCGGTCTTACGCTCGATGAGGTCCAGCGCCGCGGCGATGGCGTCGTCCGTGAGGTGTTGGGCGATCGCGGTGACGGCATCGGCCTCGCAGCGGAGGATGTCGCGCACGAAGGCGGCGTCCGAAGCGGTTTCCGGCTGATCCGAACGGGCGGTGCGGTGGGTGGCGGCCTGTGCCATACTCTGTACAGGGTACCGCCATCAGGCCCTACAGGTGCGCACACGAGCGGAGGACGCATGGCGTCGCAGCAAGACTACACGGTGCAGCTTGAGCGGTATCACGGCCCGCTCGACCTCCTGCTCCAGCTCATCCTGAAGGCCGAGGTGGAGATCACCGCGATCAGTCTGGCGCAAGTCGCCGACCAATACCTCGCTCACCTCGAAGGGCTCGAGCGCGTGGATGTTGACGCCGCGGGTGAGTTCCTTGTCATCGCGGCGACGTTGGTGGAGCTCAAGTCGCGGGTTGTCTCCCCGCGCGAGGAGCGGGCGGACAATGGAGAACTGCGAGACATCGCGGTCGGCCCGATGGACGCCGCGGCGGAGCTGGTCGAGCAACTTCTGGCCTACAAGGCGTACCGCGAAGCGGGCGAGATCCTCGAGGCCCGGCGGGACGAGTGGCTCAAGCGCTACCCGGCCGGCAAGTCGGCGATCAACAAAGAAGCGTTGGGCGAGGCGACGCGGCTCGACGACGACGCGGAGCTCGAAGACATCGGTCTGTACGACCTGGTCGAGGCCTTCCGGCGGATCGCCGAGACCGTGGTCTTCGATCGGCTGGGCGAGCACCGCGTGGAGGACGATGACACGCCGATTGAGCTGCACCAGGCGGACATCGTGGATCTGCTCGAGCGCCGCGCGCGCAGCGGGACGCGGCCGCTGCGGCTACGGTCGCTGCTTGAAGGCCGCACGCGCGGCGAGATCGTCGGGATGTTCATCGCGCTGCTCGAGTTGGTGCGGCAACGCCGGGTGAAGGCGGTCGCGATGGAGGCCGGGGATGACGTGGTGCTGCAGTTGCTCGAGCCGGAGGAGGAAGCGGAGGCGTGGGAGGACGACCACATTTATGGTGGTGATGACGAGGATGAGGCGGACGAGGAAGAGGACCTCGACTGATCTTCGTTCGCACGGGCGGGACGTCCGTACCACCGCCCCCTGTGTTTGACCGCGTACCTGGCGCTACGTGTGCATCGCGCCGCGGCCTCTTGGGAGTTCGAAGCGGTCGCGGGTGGTGACGTAGTCGTTGCCGGCCATGCGGCCGATGGCGCGGAGTTGTTCGGCGTCGATGCGCATGCGGTCGTCGATCATGGCGTCGTCGACGTGGACGCGGACGACTTCGCCGATGACGACGTTGCCGCCGGCCGGGGCGCCGGGGTTGAGCCGTACGACCTCGCGCGTCAGGCACTCGAACGCCACCGGCGATTCGGCGACGCGCGGGGCCCGCACCGCTTTGCATGGCGCGGGCGTCAGGCCCGAGAGCTCGAACTCGCTCTCGCCCCAGGGGAGTTCCTCGGCGGTCATCGCCATCTGCCGAGCAAAGGAATCGGCGACGATGTTCACCACGAACTCGCCCAGCCCGTCGGGCGGGGGCGAGGCGTTGACGAGCGAGTCCTTCTCGTGGCCCGCGGCGTTGTTGGCCGGGCAGAAGAGCAGGGTCATTGGGTCGGACCCGACGCCGTTAAAGAACGAATAGGGCGCGAGGTTGTGCGCACCCTCGCGGGAGGTGGTGGAGACGAAGGCGATGGGCCGCGGCACGATGGCGCCGACGAGCAGCTTGTAGCGTTCGATGACCGAGAGTTGGGCGACGTCGAGGATCATGCCCCCAGCGTAGGTCGCTTCAGACCGTCGCTCGGGCGACCTCGGTCGCGACGCGGTACATCACCGCGTGCCGGCGGGCGGTTTCCTCGGGCGTCGGGGCGTACCCGCCCGAAAGCAGGAGGCAGAGCGGCGTCCCGCGCTCGGTGACGTCTTCCACCGCCATGCGGTCGCGTGCCTCGAGGCCGTCCATCGTGAGCGACAGCCGGCCGAACTTGTCATCGTGCAGAACGTCCACGCCGCCGAGGTAGAAGACCAGATCGGCGTTTGCCTCGTCGAGCACCTCGGGCAGATGACGAGCGAGGGTGTCGAGATAGTCGGCGTCGGTCATGCGGTCGGGCAGGGGGACGTCGCGCGTGCTGGTCTCCTTGCGGATGGGGAAGTTCTTTTCACCGTGCATGGAGAAGGTGTAGACCCGAGGTTCGTTTTCGAAGATCGCCGCGGTGCCGTTGCCCTGGTGGACGTCGAGGTCGATCACCAGCGCGCGTTCGATGCGTCCCGCGTCGAGGAGGAGATGGATGGCGATGGCGACGTCATTGAGCACGCAGAAGCCCTCGCCGCGATCGGGCATGGCGTGGTGCGTCCCGCCGGCGAGGTTGCCCGCGATACCGTCGGCCAGAGCCATCTCGGCGGCGTTGACGGTGCCGGTGACCGCGAGGCGTGAGCGTGTGACGAGCGCGGGGGTCCACGGGAAACCCATGCGCTTCTGCGCCTGCTCGCCCAGCGATCCTGAGGCGAGGCCGGCCAGATAGGTGTCGCAATGCACAAGCCCGAGATCGGCCCATGCGGCTTCGTCGGGCTCGACGATTTCATGCGGCTTGATGACGTCGCCGTCGACGAGCAGGTCGCGTAAGGCGGCGAACTTGGGCATCGGGAAGGAATGCCGCGGCGGGAGGGGGATGACATAGCCAGGGTGATAGCTGACGCGCACGAGTGGAAACCTCGAAGACGTACAGTGCAGCGACGGGCGAACGGTTCGGACGGTAGTCCCTCTCGCTTCGCCCGAGTTGTGCTGAGCGATGCTGCGAATCAGTCTCAACGCTCTATACTGCCCGGCATGTCCAGCTCGCCAGCATTCAGCCGCCGTGTGTTCGTCTGTCTGACCGCCGTCATCGTCGCGGCGGCTTCGGTCGGTGTCTTTTCGGTACGGGCCATCGC
>CAYTSW010000004.1:46524-60450 GCA_964440605.1 uncultured Phycisphaeraceae bacterium
CCGCCGTCATCGTCGCGGCGGCTTCGGTCGGTGTCTTTTCGGTACGGGCCATCGCTCGACCCGCGGCGGTCGACCCGCATACTGTGACACTGATCATCGACGACCTGCAGGGCTACCAGGTCCGTTACTCGGCGCTCGAGTGGAGCGACGAGATGACGGTTTTCGACGCCCTCAAGGCGGCGGAGTCGCACGAGCGGCACCCGCTGGAACTCCGAAGCCGCGGCTCTGGGGAGCGGGCGTTCGTCGAGTCGCTCATCGGTCTCTCGAATGAGGGGGCGCGGGGCGAGAAGCGGAACTGGATCTACTGGGTCGGCACGGAGTTCGCCGACACGGGCGCCGGGTCGAAGCGACTCAATCCCGGCGACGTCATCACTTGGAAGTACACGCAATGGCCGGGCGAGCCCGGAGAGGACTGAACCGTGACGAGCAATGCCGCCACCTACAACACCTTCTTTGATCGCCTGAACGCTCGCTCGCTCGCTTTGGCGGGTGTTGCGATCCTCGGCATCGTCGCGGTCGGCGTCGGCCTGCGCTTCGCCTCGACGGACTGGCCCAACGTAGCGCCGGTCGCCGCAGCGGCTCTGTACGCCGGCTGGCTCTTCCGCCGCGTCTGGCTCGCGCTGCTCGTGCCGCTGGCGATCATGTTCATCACCGACCGCTTCATCGGCGGGTACGACGCCGGCACCATGGCCGTCGTCTACGCCGCGTTCTGCATCCCGGTGCTCTTCCGCGGCGTCATCGGCCGCAAGGCCAAGGTCTGGCGTGTCGGCGGCGCGATGCTCGCATGCTCGCTGATCTTCTTTGTTCTGACCAACGCCGCGGTGTGGTTCTTCGACCCGTGGCAGATCTACGGCAACGGCGTCGGCGGCCTGATGGCCAGCTACGCCGCCGGCCTGCCCTTCCTCAAGTACACGATCCTGGGCGATCTGGCGTTCGCCTGCGCGTTCTTCGGCGTGCACGCGGCTGTCATTGAGACCGCCCGCCGCTGGCGATCGGCCGACCCCACGGTGCCCGCCCGATGCCGGCTGGCGATGCGGCTGGCGAAGTAGGTTCAATGGTTCGCGTCGCCGTACGCACCTCGCGTGGATCTGTGTGAACGCGTTGTATGACGCGGCTGACATGTCCCGAAGAATGTCCGACATTGCTTGCGGCACATGCCCAAGTGGTGCATCATCTGATCATCCGCCAAAACCTGGGGGATCCGCGTTATCGGGAGGTCGCCGTGGATGATCAATGATCATGGAATGGCTGATCGCTTGTTTGTGCCTCTGCTCGCCCGCCGTCACGATGGCGCAGGCTCCGAGAGTGCCACCGGGGGCCAAGCCGGTTGCCCAAAGCTTTTGCTCGTGTACGCCGCCGAGCGATATCAAATGCCGCCTTGTCGATTCGGGTCCGTTGAGGCGAAACTCAACGTCACACGTGGCGTCACGGCCGAAGTCGAGGTCGAAGTATTTCTTGAAGGCACGTGGACGGGCGGGTCGGCGTGTCCGATCGACGGTGCACCGTTCAACGCCGAGTGCGGCGTCAGCATCGCGACCGGCAGGGCCACCCTCGTCGGTGATGGCAGTTGTCGGAACTTAGGAGATTATCCATGCCCGTGATCAACAGCACTCTTGCGTGTCGCGCGGTTGCGGTCGCGCTCGGAGGGGTCCTGCTGGGTGTGTTCGGCGTGTCGGGAGCAGATCCGGCGTCGGCTCCTCGAGCGTCGCTCGTCCTGAAGAGCGGGCAGACGCTGGACACAAGCGGTGAGGCGGTCCGCGCGTATGTAATGGTTGGGGACGTCGCTGTCGAGATGCGTGTCCACGAGGTCGTCGAGGCTTCGAGAAGCCTCATGGCCGGCGCAGAGGCGAAGCAACTCGGCGAGACCGTTGGCGGCTTCAGGCAGCTAGCGTCGGTAGCTAAAAACCCCGGCGATACGGTGCTCCTTCGCTGGGCGGTGGTGGCCATTCAGACCGACCTTGCCCGAGCCGCCCGGAGCGCCCGAGATCAGCACCTCATCGATCGCATCATCCGCGACCCGGAGCGGGACGCCCGCGCTTTGATCGAGGCCGTGCAACGTCGTGACGCCCTGCTGCTGACCGACGCGGAGCGGGCGCCATCGCTGCTGCACGCCGTTTCGCAGGGCGCGCGTCTGCTCGAGAGCGTCGGTGCGCACGAGCGTGCGGCGGCGATGTACCGCGAGCTGCTCGCTCACATCGAGCACTTCGACCGGACGATCCAGTGGCGACGTGACGCTTGGCGTCGAGACTTCACGCTCCGCAGCATCGCGACCAATCTCGCCGACGCCGGTGACATTGACGGCGCTGTCGATGCGCTGCTTGAGATCAAGAGACTCCCGACACGCGAGCTCCGGATTCCTGCCGGGTCCCACGTCGTTATCGCGATGGGCGACCGGGCGATGAATGACTTCCGCCCGGGCCTCGCTCTAGCCTGGCTCGAACGCACGCCGTGGGATGAGTTCACCCCCGAAATCGTTCTCCGTTTGATGTTATATCGACCCGCCCCAGGGGCTCGGACCACTATCAACGTAACGCGCGACGCCGCGTTGCAGTACTACGACCGGCTCCTCGCAGACCACCCCGAGCTGCTCCGAGAGGCCGACGCGTTGGGACGAACCGACCTGCAGACGAAGCCAGATGACCCCGCCTGGATGCAAGAGCCGGTGACGTCGAACCTGGCGGTCGCGGCGTGGATCGCGTTTCGCGATACGAAACAAACCGATAGGGCTTTGGAACTCGCGGAGATGATCGCGTCGGACTTCCCGCGTCACCCCTCCGCCGCGGCCGTCGCGCACTGGCTCTTCCACCAACGCCACGGAGTACGCTGATGATTCTTCTGCCAACGACAGTACATCGCTCCATCGCCGCGGCGGTCGTGCTCGCTTGTCCGTGCACCGCGCTCGCCTCGCCCATCGCCATGGACAGCGACGGCCAATCTCTCGTCGAGGAAGCCACTTGGGACGCTTCGACGTCCGAACTCCGCGTCGAGGTGAAGCCGGAGATGTTCATCCATGTGCGGGCGAACCGCCTCGCGCTGTTTCGAACCGGCCGCGTGCCGCTGAGCGTGTTGGGCGGAGCGAGCGGGATGAAGACGGTCGTCCGCACTTTCGATGAAGACGGAGCGGTGCTGTCTGAGCGTCCGTTCGCGACGTCCACGGGGACGCCCGGAGCCGTCGGCGGCTTCGGCTTTGCTGTTTCCGGCGCGGACGCTGCCCGTGCGATCGTCGTCATCAAGCTTCTCGATGGCGACGGCCAAGCCGCGAACACTCGTGCGCACGGGTGCGGCCTGGGTGCGGATGTCAACTGCGACGGTATCGTGAACGCCGAGGACCTGATCGCGTTTCTCGAACGGGTCGACGCGGCCGACACCGATGCGGACGTCGACGGCGACGGCTGTGTCACACAGCTCGATGTGCTGGAGTTCATTAACGTCTACGACAGGTTCGTCGAGCGTGATCGATAGAGGCTTCTTGCCGCCCGGCTAAACGGCGCGCGCCGGCGCGAGGCCCCGTCCGGCGCGATTATGGATCTCATGAACCTTCTGCGGTTATCGGGTCACGCCCCAAGGATGCGCAGGTGCGTCGTCGGGTCGTGGATGTCGAGGAAGCGGTTGATGTTGGGGAAGACGGTGGACATCTCCGACAGCGGCACGCCCATCCACCGCGCCATCTCGAAGCCGTAGGCGTCGACGGAAGTGGTGGGGATGAACGAGCCGTTGTTCTTGGAGTCGTCGGGCCCGTCGAGCAGGATGTTCGGGAAGGATCCGAAGACCGTTCCGCCGTCGACCTGCGCACCGCCCATGACGAACTGGTGGCCGGCCCATGCGTGGTCCGAGCCGTCGCCGTTGGAGCGGTAGGTGCGTCCGAAGTCGCTGGCGGTGAAGGTGGTGACGCTGTTGCGCATGTTGATGGCGCCCAGCGCGTTCCAGAAGTAGACCAGCGCGTCGTTGACCTGCTGGAGGCGGGCGGCGTGAGCGCCGTTGGTCGCGTCGGAGCCAATGAGCCCGTTGTGGTTGTCGAATCCGCCCATGGAGACGAAGAAGATCTGACGCTGGTGCCCGAGGCCGGTGCGTCCGAACTCGATGAGGCGGCCGACCATCTCGAGCTGGTCCGCGAGCGAGTTGCCATCGGGCGGCGTCGGCACCGGCGTGGCCTGATCGAGCAGCCCATCGATCACCGCACCGTTGTCGATCGCGCGTTGGGTGACGTCGCGGATGACCTTCTTCATCGGCCGGCTTGCCGGGTTCGTCGGGTCCTGCTCGACGGCGAGCATGTCGAGGAAGGCCTGCTCGGCGACCGAGCGGTTGCGTGACTCGCTCAGGTTGAGGTCGGTCGGTCCGTTGCGCCCGACCGCGTAGGGCGTCACGTTTCGGCCCGAGAGGAAGCGGCTCGAGCCGGCGATGGAGATGTTCATCGAGACGGTCGCCTCGTCGTTGGCGCCGCTGGCCTGGAGCATGTCGGCGATGCGCCCGCCCCAGCCGACCTTGTCGAGCGCGTCGGGGCGGGAGAGCTGCCACTGTTCCTGCTGGACGTTGTGCGCCTGGAGCTGAGCGGGCACGGGGACAAGCTTGTTGCGGAACTGGTGGCGGTTGAGCGGGTAGAGGAGCGTGCCGACGTTGGACATGATCGCCAGGTCGCCCGTGTCGAAGAGCGACTTGAGTCCGGAGAGCGCCGGGTGCAGCGCGAAGCGGCGCGAGCCGGTGTTGGAGGGATCGATCACCATCGGGCTGAGCTGGGAGGGCGTGAGCGCGAGGGTGGTGCGTTGGGCGGCGTAGTCGGCGTAGTTCTGGTCGCCGCCGTCCCAGGGGATCAGCGTGTTGCCGTTGTCGTTGCCGCCGAAGAGGAAGACACAGACGAGGGCGCGGTAGTCGTCGAATGCCACGCGGTCCACGGCCGCCGAAACCGAGCGCAGGTTGAAGACCTGCGATGTGAGACCGGCCAGGCCCAGCGCGGCGCACGAGCCGCGACGGAGGAACGAACGCCGGTTGATGAGCTGGTCGAGGTTGTCGTTCATGATGGGTGCCTTATCGCGCATCAGCGCGGTTATGGTTCGTGAGAGGGGGGGTGCGCGCGGCGCGATCAACGGAGGACGCGGGTCTCGAAACTCGAGAGGACGAGCACGACCGCCATGCGCACGCGGCGGTCGGGGTCGCTGCCCGCGTCGATGACCGCCTGGCGGACGATGTCACGCACGGGCTCGGTCATCACGCCGCCGGTGAGCATCATGTCGACGCGGCCGATCAACGCGTCGGGATCGTCGGCGAGCGCGCGGAGTTCGTCCGCGAGCGCGGGGGGCCACTCGTCGGTATCGGCCACGTTGTCGATCCTGCTCAGGAACTCGAGAGCCGTGTTCTCGTTGACGATCTGCAACTCGGGTGTCACGAAGCCACCCTCGGAGATAGTCGTGTTGAGCGGCGCGAAGTCGGGCTGGTAGAAGTTGAAGACCGAGGGCGTGCGCAGGAAGGCCTGGCCCGTGTCCTCGAAGTACCCGCCCGACCAACCAAGGTCGCCGCGGAAGGGGAAGGGCGCGTCGCGGTCTTCGAGGCTGTTGAAGGTGCGCAAGGCGCCGAGGTGCAGCACGATCGGTTCGACGGCTTTGCCGTAGAACGGGTTGGTGCGGTAGGCGGGGTTGCGGGCCTCGTCGTCGAGCAGGATGGCTTTGGCGGTTGCGAGCAGGTCGCCGCGCACGCCCGTGCCGTAGGGCCCGCGCCCTTCGAAGGCGGTCGCGACGCGTGCGACATAGTCGGGCGTGGGGTTGCTGGTGACGAGGCGCTGGATGAGCTGCCTGCTGATGAATGGCGCGGTGCTCGGGTGGTAGAAGAGGTTGTCGAGGGCATCGCTCACGTCGCGGTGCGCGTTGGTTTCGGACTCGTCGGTCTCGAGCGGGATGTAGCCCCGGGTCGGGAAGACGCCGGGGTAGTTGAGCAGTTGCTTGGGCCCGAACTCGTGGTCGCGCTCGCGCATGGACATGACGCGGTCGTTACCGCCACGGAATCCGGTGAAGATGCGGGCCATCTGCTGGACGTCGGTCTGCGGGTCGTAGGTGGGGATGGGCTCGCCGAAGATGTCACGGACTTGCGTGCCGTCGAGGTCGAGCCACCAGAGGCCGACGGTGAAGAGCTGCATCACCTCGCGCGCGTAGTTCTCGTCGGGCTGGACGCCCGTTACCGGGTCGGCCTTCTTGCTGTTGCGGTAGGTGAGCCAGTCACCCATCTCCTGGTTGTACGTGATCTCTTGGAGGAGTTGGCGGTAGTTGCCGTCGCTGTTGCTCGCCGGGTCGGGCAGGGCGTTGCGAATGTAGATGTTGTAGAGCTCGTCCTCGTTGTTGCCCGCGGCGATCGCGATGATCTGCACGAGCGCCCACGCCATGCGCTGGCGGAGCTGGTCCTCGCCCTCGATGCAGAAGTTCTCCCAGTACGACGAGTCACGCTTCGGCCTGCCGGCGGCTTCGGCCTGATCGTGCAGCGCATCGCTCAGGTAGTTCGGCGTCACCAGCGCCTGATGATCGATCCACGCCTCGTAGCCCTTGGCCATCACGAGGGCAACGTCGGCATCGGTCGGACCAAACGCGGCCTGGCGCAGGAATCGGCGTGCTTCCGCTTCGGTGATCGGCGCGTCAGGATCGTGCGGCGACGGGGCGACGGTGATCACGCGTTCGGTGACGTCCGAGGCGCCCGAGGAGTCTTTCACACGACAACGCACGACGTACGATCCTGGCTGCTTGAACGCGATACGCGCGGTTGTGCCGCTCGCGCTGCCGAAGCCCGCAAAGTCCCACTGCACCGCTGCGATGTCGTCTTCCTCGTCGAGGGACGCGGACGCGTCGAAGTCGACCACCAACGGCGCCACGCCGAGGAAGTCGCTGGAGGTCATCACGGCTTCGGGCGGCGTATTCGGAGCGACGCGCGCCATCACCGTGGCGCTGGATTGCTTCCTGCCGTTGTCGGAGACGGTGACGGTGATGCGTGTGTCGCCCGCACGTCCCGGCGCACCGCTGAAACGCAGGGCGACGTTGTCGCCGTGCGGAGTTACGTCGATGTACCCAGGAGGGATCAGCGAGGCGTCCGAGGCACTCGCGGTGACGCTGAGCCGCTCGACGGGCGTGCGATCATCGCGGACCGCGAGCACGACCGGCGCGGAGCGCGCACCGGGCTCGGAGAATGCGCGCTCGGGAGCGTCAACGGTGGGGGGCAGATTCTCGAGTGTGGCGCGACCGCGGCCGAAGACCTCCGCGAACGCCTCGGCGTCCTGCTCCGTGACCACGCCGTCGCCGTCCATGTCGGCGAGCCAATCGCGATCGCTGTAGGCCCGTGCGAACGCGTCGGCGTCGCGGTGGTCGCGGCTGGCGTTGCGGTCGACGTCGCCGGCGAGCACGCTCAACCGAACCTGGGCGTCGGCGACGCCCAGGGCCGTCGCGACATCGGTGAGCCGGATCGCGACGTGCGTCGCGTCTTTAACGTCGTTCAACACCAGCGAAATGCGTTCCCCACGCGGAGACAGCGACCTCGATGCGAGCGTCGCGTTCTCCACGGCGAGTCGCCGCCAGCCGAGCACCGGCTGATCGAACGCCAGTTCAACGTAAAGCCGATCAGCCTCAAGCCGGCGATGCTCGATGGTCACGGGGCCCGTCAGGGCGATCGAGCGAGCTAGACCACCAGCCGCGAAGGCTGACTGACGCGTTTCGACCGTGGCGCTGACGAGGCGCGGCGGACCAGCGGGGGCGGACGACGCGGTGGGGAGCGCGAGCGTGGCGGCGACCAACGCGCGCCACGATAGCGACCCGCCTGAGGCGGTCATCGAGTGGGCCATCGATGCAATCTCCTCGGAATGGACCGCGAGCCAGCCGGGCCCGCAAACGGAGAGGCTGATGTAGGCCTCCGGGTCCAGTATCTCACTAAGTCCAGTACCTACAACTATTTAGCAGTCAGATTCCGAGACGCGTCAGCCACGCGCCTGCCCAGTTCGGAGTGTTCTCTGAATGCGGTATAGGAGTTGACGCTCGCTGGCGCAGTCACAACGCCGAAAGCCCAGAAGGCAGAGGGCGATGCTGAGCCGCTGGGGACGCACAAAAAGTTCCCGGTCGCCAGCCGAGGCTCACGCGTTAGATCCATTGTATTCAACGGAACATGTATTATCGGCGATTTCTGTGGCGATGGGAGCGGGTCAGCGGCAATCCGGGCAGAGCGTGGCGATCACGCCGCGCATGACGTCTCCTCATCTCTACCAACTCGTTTGTTCCAATGATACACTTTTGTTGCACCACCCACTTCGGGTGGAACACGTCAAGACTTGGAGTGCTCACGTCACGTATCGCAGCATCGCCTTCGCTGGGCTCGCCCTCGTGGTGACCACTGCGGGCTCGGCTCACGCCGCGGCCCGATTCTCGACCGACCTCGGCCCGGGTGAGGAACTCGTCGACCTGTCCGATCGCCGTGTCGAGGCGCGGTTCAAGGCCGACACCACCAACTGGGACACGCGGCTCGCCTTCGACAGCTTCCCCAACAACGGGGATACAACGGCGAACGTCAACAACGGGCGCTCGAGCTTCGAGAGCCGCACCTTCTCGTTCGACCTGCGCTTCACCCAGAGTTCGGGCCTGCTCGAGTGGATCATCACGCGCCCCAACGGCACCATGTCGACCATCGACGTCACGCCGACGGGTTTCGATCAGCCCAACACCTTCGAGTTGTTCACGAACGGCGAGCGCGTGGGTGTCGATGTCGAAGGCCTCACTTTTGAAGGCCTGGGTATGACGATCACCAACTTCCCCGACATCGACACGCGTCCCGTGGTCGAGGGCGGGCCGGTCTTTGCCGAGTCGTTCCTGTTCCTCGGCGACGATGTCGACCTGTTCAATGACGGCGACTGGTCGTTCCGGGGCGCGCTGACGTTCGGCACCTTCGCGCCGGGCGTCAGCAACCCCAACGAGCGCGGCAAGATCACGATCAAGGTGCGCGAGGCCGAGATCATCCCGGCGCCAGCCGCCGGCATGCTCCTCGGCGTTGCCGGCGTGGCGGGCCTCCGCCGACGCCGCTGATCGAGCGGCCGCGACCGCTCCAGCGTTCTGTTGAATACACGCCGCTCAGGAGCACCTCCGGGCGGCGTTTTTTTATCTCCCACGCCGACGGACTCAGCCGACCAATCGCGGATGAACAACGACCAGCCACGCCACCGCGAGCGCGTAGCTCACGGCGTTGGCCAGCACCAGCCCCAACCAGCGACGTCCCGAGAGGCGCGTCTTCCAGCCGAGCCGGAGCACGACGCCCTCGACGGCTGCACTGGCGATCACGAGCACCGCGACCAGCACCCAGCCGGTCCATGGCTCGAGCTTCGACCACGCGTACATCGCGTGGATCGGATTGTCGAGCGTCCAGGGCAGGCGGTCCCACAGCCGATCAGCCACCGGCAGCACAACGCCGACGACGAGTGCCGAGGCGAGGTTGATCACGAGCGTTGCGTTGAGCGCAGCCCCCCACCGCTTGCGTCGTGGCGCGGTAGGGGCGTTGCGCAGCAGCCACCAGACCACCGACCATTCCACCAGCACCGCCACGGCCAGCGGAGCCGCGGCGACGAGGGCGAGGTGCAGGGCGCCGGTGTGTTGGGTGAGCGTCTCGGGTGCGATGGGCGCGACCTCCTGGCGTGGCCTCTATACTCGCCCCTTGCGCGAGCGGGCGGTCCGGCTCGCGGTGTCAGGGTTGCGCACGGGGTGCGGCGGCGGGTGAACACGCATGTTTGATCGACTCTCCGACGGCTTCAATAGCGCCTTCCGCAAGCTCTCGGGTCGGGGGCGGATCTCCGAGTCGAACGTCCGCGAGGCGATGGACGAGGTGCGCACCGCCCTGCTCGAGGCCGATGTCCACTACGAGATCGCCAACGACTTCTGTGAAGATGTCATCCAGCGCGCCAACGGCCAGGAGGTGCTCAAGAGCCTCAAGCCCGGGCAGCAGATGATCGGCATCGTCAACGAGGCGCTGGTCGAACTCATCGGCGGTGAGAAGCCCTCTGAAGACGGCACGCCCACCGCCTCACGTCCCGCGGTGCCCAAGGCCGACCCGGGTCCGACGGTCGTGATGATGTGCGGGCTTCAGGGCTCGGGCAAGACGACCACCTGCGGCAAGCTGGCGGCGTATCTCAAGAAGAAGGGCCGGAACGTGCTGCTCGCGGCCGCGGATCTGCAGCGGCCTGCCGCGGTCGAGCAGTTGCAGACCGTCGCGGAGCAGGTCTCGGACATGCCCGGCGCCGGGAAGGTCGCCTGCTACGCCGAACCGGACAAGGTCGCGGAGTACGGCAAGGCCGTCGGCGTCGCGGTGTCGCTCTGCCAGCGCGCCGTCGTCCACGCGATGAAGAACGGCTTCGACACGGTGGTGCTCGACACCGCCGGCCGGCTGCACGTGAACGACGAGCTGATGGGCGAGCTGTCGTCCGTGAAAAAGGCGGTGCCGCCGCATCAGATCCTGCTCGTCGTCGACGCGATGACGGGCCAGGACGCGGTGAACTCGGCGCGGAGCTTCCACGCGCGGCTCGCGGTCGACGGCGTGATTCTCACCAAGTTCGACTCCGACACCCGCGGCGGCGCGGCGCTCACCGTCCGCAAGGTCACCGGCGCGCCGATCCTGTTCACGGGTGTGGGCGAGCACCTCGACCGGCTCGAGGAGTTCCACGCCGAGCGCATCGCGAGTCGGATTCTGGGCATGGGCGATGTCGTCTCGCTCGTCGAGAAGGCGCAGGACGAGGTCTCGGAGGAGGAAGCCGAGGCCCTGGCCGAGAAGATGGCCAGGGGCGAGCTGACGATGGACGACTTCCTCAAGCAACTCAAGAGCCTGCGGCGGATGGGACCGATGAAGCAGCTCCTGGGCTTGCTGCCCGGCGTCGGACAGATGCTCAAGGACGTGCAGATCGAGGACAAACAGCTCGACCGTCTCGAGGGCATGGTCCACTCGATGACCGAAGAGGAGCGCACGGACATCAAGGTGCTCAATCCCTCCCGCCGACGGCGCATCGCCCGCGGGTCCGGCAGCAGCCCCGATCAGGTCGCGGGCCTCGCCAAGCAGTTCCAGGCGGTGAGCCAGTTGACGAAGCAGATGTCCGGCAGCGGCATGAAGGGGCGGCTCGAAGCCGCTAAGCAGCTCCAGGCGTCCGGCGGCGGCGCAGGCGTGCCCGGGCTGAGCGGCATGCCCGGCCTGGCCGGCGGCAAGGGATCGACGAAGACCAAGAGCCCCAAGCAGCGTTACAAGAAGCGCAAACGCCGCTGACGAGCGGTTGGTGGCACGGGCGTCCCGCCCGTGTGTCCCGCCGAGCCTCTGGGCGGACTTGACAGGCCCGGCCAACTCACCACCCTGTCCCTCCATGGCGACAGACTTTTTCGAGCGGCAGGACCAAGCACGGCGGAACACGGCGAAACTGGTCGCATTATTCCTGCTGGGAACGGTGCTGATCACCGCCGCCCTCTACTTCATCATGGTGATCGTCGTCGCCTATGTGGTGCGCGTGGAGGGCGACCCGCTCGTGATCGAGTGGTTCAGCCCGAAGAGTCTTTTGCTGGCCGGCGGCGCAAGCCTGCTCATCATCGGAGGCGGGTCAATCGCCAAGATCATGGAACTCCGCAAGGGCGGCGATCTCATCGCAGTGGCTTTGGGCGGTAAGTACCTCTCGTATGACACCGCGACGCCCGAGCAGAGGCGGCTGCTCAACATCGTCGAGGAGATGGCCATCGCCTCGGGGGTGGCGGCACCAGCGGTCTACGTGCTCGAAGGCGAGCGTGCGATCAACGCGTTCGCCGCGGGCTGGTCCCCCGACAACGCCGTCATCGGCGTCACCCGCGGCGCGATCGAGAAGTTCAACCGGGCGCAGATGCAGGGCGTGATCGCGCACGAGTTCAGCCACATCCTCAACGGGGACATGCGCACAAACATCAAGCTCATCGGTGTCCTGAACGGGATGCTGCTCATCAGTCTGCTCGGCGGCGCGCTGCTGCGCGGCGTGTTCTACGCCGGCGCCGCGAGCGGTGGCTCGCTGGGCGGACGCGGGAAAAAAGACTCAGGAGGCGGCATCATCCCGCTTTTGTTGATCGCGGTAGCGCTGATCGTGATCGGCTCGATCGGGGCGTTCTTCGGGAAGTGGATCAAGAGCGCCGTCAGCCGTCAGCGCGAGTATCTCGCCGACGCATCCGCGGTTCAGTTCACGCGCAACCCGGAAGGCGTGGCCGGCGCGCTCAAGACGATCGGCGGGTACGCGCCCGGTGCTCGGCTTCGCTCGCCCAAGGCCGACGAGATGAGCCACATGTTCTTCGGCGAGGCAATCACGTCGGGTTTGAACTCCATGTTCGCGACCCACCCGCCTCTGGCGAAGCGCATCAGCCGTATCGATCCCTCTTGGGACGGCACCTTTCCGGAGGTCGACACCGGACCGAGCCTGATCGAGCGACAAGCAGAGCATACCGAGCAGATGCGCAATCGTAAGAGCAGCCTCGACCGCTTGCGCGAGGTGATGCCCGCGGGCGACGTGGGTTGGCTCGAGTCGGCGGACGACATCGGTGCCGCGGGGGGTGCGGTGGCCGCCGTCAGCCTTATCGGCATGCTCGAAGAGGGGCACATGCGTCATGCGCAGACGATGATCGACAGGATCCCCGAAGCCCTGCGCGACGCCGCCCATGATCCCTTCTCCGCTCGCGCCGTCGTGTTCGGCCTGCTGCTGCACGCCGAGGGCGAGCACCGCAAGGCCCAACTCGACCATCTCAAGGCCAACTCCGACCAGCCGGTGGTGCGGGCTCTGGCCCGCCTGCTCGCCCACTTCGATGACCTCGCCGAGGAACTGCGCCTGCCCATCCTCGACCTCGCGGCTCCCGCGCTTCGCGCCATGTCTCCCAACCAGGCGCAGACCTTCATGAGCAACGTTGACGCCTTCATCGCCGCCGACGCCGAGATCGAGACGTTCGAGTGGGCCATCGCCCGCCTGCTGCGTCACCGCCTGGCCGATCGGCTGGGCGACGCCAAGGCGGACCGGACGCGGCACCGCTACTTCGCGCTGAATAAGCTGCAGGACGAGGTGTCGTGCCTGCTGTCGATGCTCGCGCGGGCGGGACACCCCGGGGATGAGGAGGCATCCAGACAGGCCTTCGAAGCCGCCTCGACCGGCCTGCGGCTGCCGAATCTCGCGCTGCTTCCCGAGGAGCGCTGCAAGCCGGCGTCGCTGGGCGGCGCGCTGGACGAGCTGCGCGATACCGCCCCGCGGCCCAAAAAGGCGCTCATCCACGCCTGCGCCCGGAGCATCGCAGCCGACCACGAGGTGACCGCAGAGGAAGCGGAACTGTTCCGAGCGATCGCCTCGGACCTTGGCGCGCCGACGCCGCCGCTGCTGCCGGAACAGCCTTTGGTGTGAGGGGCGATCGCGGGGCGGGGCGGGGCGATCGGGAAACGAAAACGGCTCCGGTAAAGCCGGAGCCGTCGTCGCAAAGTCGGGGCGACAGGATTTGAACCTGCGACCTCCACACCCCCAGTATGGCGCGCTACCAAGCTGCGCTACGCCCCGAACCGATCCTGAACGACGCCCTGTCGGGAGCGGTCCCAAGCCTAGCCCGGCATCCCGACGCGAGCAAGCATCCCGAAGTCGCGAACGGGTTGACGGTCGCACGCGCGGATCGGTTTGTCTCGCCCCACCGGACGGTTTACTATCTGCCCACTCCGCGGCGGCCGGCCGCGGGCCCTGCGATCGGCGTGCGCCGTTCGCGCGGTGGTTCACATCATCCCGAGGCTCTGGCCTCTCCCCCAAGCGACCTTGCGCGGGGTCGTGAGTGGTGCTTTGGCCCGACCGGGCCACGCCCGCTCCCGGCCGCGGCTCCGCCGGACCCGCTGACACGTTTCAGGACTTCCTCCCATGGCCGACAGCAAGCAGCAGTCACTCGTCAAGGACCTCATCGAGTCCGGCATCCA